>JAOPUX010000156.1 GCA_025963285.1 Jatrophihabitans sp. | reverse complement strand
TAACTGGCCGTGTTGGCCGCCACCTCTTCCGGAGTTCCGGTCGCCACGATCGAGCCGCCGCCGGCGCCGCCTTCAGGGCCGACGTCGATGATCCAGTCGGCGGTCTTGATGACGTCCAGGTTGTGCTCGATCACGATAACCGTGTTGCCCTTGTCGACCAGGGAGTGCAGGACGCCGAGCAGCTTGGCGACGTCCTCGAAGTGCAGCCCGGTCGTGGGCTCGTCGAGGACGTAGATCGTGCGGCCGGTCGAGCGCTTCTGCAGCTCGGCGGCAAGCTTCACCCGCTGGGCCTCACCGCCGGAGAGCGTCGGCGCGGGCTGGCCGAGGCGCACGTAGCCCAGCCCGACGTCAACCAGCGTGTCGAGGTGCCGGGCGATCTTGGAGATCGGCGCGAAGAACTCGGCGGCCTCCTCGATCGGCATCTCCAGCACTTCGCTGATCGTCTTGCCCTTGTAGTGCACGTCAAGCGTCTCGCGGTTGTAGCGGGCGCCCTTGCAGACCTCGCACGGCACGTAGACGTCGGGCAGGAAGTTCATCTCGATCTTGATCGTGCCGTCGCCGGCACAGTTCTCGCAGCGCCCGCCCTTCACGTTGAAGGAGAAGCGCCCCTGCTGATAGCCGCGGACCTTGGCCTCGGTGGTCTCGCTGAAGAGCTTGCGGATGTGGTCGAAGACCCCCGTGTACGTGGCCGGGTTCGACCGCGGCGTGCGGCCGATCGGCGACTGGTCGACGCCCACCACCTTGTCCAGCTGATCGATGCCGACGACGCGCTTGTGCCGCCCCGGGGGCAGCCGGGCGCCGTTGATCTTGTTGGCCAGCGACGCGTAGAGGATGTCGTTGACCAGCGAGGACTTGCCCGAGCCGCTGACCCCGGTGACGGCCACGAAGCAGCCCAGCGGGAACGAGACGTCGACATTGCGCAGGTTGTGCTCGCGGGCACCCTCGACCCGGAGCTCGCGATCCTTCTGCCGCGGCCGGCGAACCGCGGGCACGTCGATCATCCGGCGCCCCGACAGGTAGGCCCCGGTTATCGACTCCTCGGAGGCCAGCAGGTCGGCCACCGTGCCGCTGACGACGATGCGACCGCCGTGCTCACCGGCCTGCGGGCCGATGTCGACCACCCAGTCGGCGGTACGGATGGTGTCCTCGTCGTGCTCCACGACGATGAGCGTGTTGCCCAGCTTCTTCAGCCGGACCAGCGTGTCGATGAGGCGGTGGTTGTCGCGCTGGTGCAGCCCGATGGACGGCTCGTCCAGCACGTAGAGGACACCCACGAGGCCGGAACCGATCTGGGTGGCCAGCCGGATGCGCTGTGCCTCGCCGCCGGCCAGCGTGGCGGCGGCGCGATCGAGGGAGAGGTAGTGCAGCCCGACGTCGACCAGGAACCCGAGTCGCGCGTCGATCTCCTTGAGCACGCGCTCGCCGATGAGCTTGTCGCGGGTGTCGAGGGTCAGCTCGTGCAGCCAGAGCGCCGCCTCGCCGATGGACAGCGCCGAGAGTTCGGCGATCGAACGCCCTGCCACGGTGACCGACAGGATCTCGGGCTTGAGGCGGGTGCCCTCGCACGTGGGGCAGGGCACCTCACGCATGTAGCCCTCGAACTTCTCGCGCGAGTAGTCGCTCTCGGTCTCGGTGTAGCGACGCTCGATCCACGAGATGACGCCCTCGTAGTTGGCGTAGTACGAGCGGTCGCGGCCATAGCGGTTGCGGTAGCTGACGTGCACCTGCTCGTCGAGCCCGTACAGCACCGCCTTCTGGGCGCGCGCGGGCAGCCCGTCCCACGGGGTGTCGAGGGAGAAGCCGAGCGACTCCCCCAGCCCCTGCAGCAGCCGCAGGAAGTACTCGCTGGTCTGGCCGCTGGCCCACGGGGCGACCGCGCCCTCGTTGAGGCTCTTGTCCGGGTCGGGGACAACCAGCTCGGGGTCGACCTCCTTGCGGGTGCCGAGGCCCGTGCAGACCGGGCAGGCGCCGAACGGGGAGTTGAACGAGAACGACCGGGGCTCCAGCTCGTCGATCGCGAGGGGGTGGTCGTTGGGGCACGCGAGGCGCTCGGAGTAGCGGCGCTCGCGGTGCGCGTCGTCCTCCGGCAGGTCGACGAAGTCGAGCACCACGACGCCGCCGGCCAGGCCGAGGGCCGTCTCGATGGAGTCGGTGATGCGCTGCTTGCTCGACGCCTTCACCGAGAGCCGGTCGACGACCGCCTCGATGGTGTGCTTCTCCTGCTTCTTGAGCTTGGGCGGCTCGGTGAGCGGGTGGACGGTGCCGTCGACCCGCACGCGGGCGAAGCCCTTGATCTGCAGGTCGTTCATGAGGTCGAGGTACTCGCCCTTGCGCTCCCGGATCACCGGCGCGAGCACCTGGAAGCGGGTGCCCTCGGCCATCTCGAGGATGCGGTCGACGATCTGCTGCGGGCTCTGCTTGGTGATGGGCTCACCACAGACCGGGCAGTGCGGACGGCCGATGCGTGCGTAGAGCAGCCGCAGGTAGTCGTAGACCTCGGTGATCGTGCCGACCGTGGAGCGCGGGTTCTTCGACGTGGACTTCTGGTCGATCGACACCGCGGGCGAGAGGCCTTCGATGAAGTCGACGTCGGGCTTGTCCATCTGGCCGAGGAACTGCCGGGCGTAGGCCGAGAGCGACTCGACGTAGCGGCGCTGGCCCTCGGCGAAGATCGTGTCGAAGGCCAGGCTCGACTTGCCAGAACCGGAGAGACCGGTGAACACGATCATCGCGTCACGGGGCAGGTCGAGGCTGACGTCCTTGAGGTTGTGCTCTCGGGCGCCACGGACAACGAGACGGTCGTTCACAGACTCTCTCTCACCATGGTTGAGGGGCTGGACGGTTGAGGGCTGGATACTGATTCGAACAGATGAGCGGCCCCACTGCAAGCCAGACAGGCCAGTGGAGGTCGCCTCTTCGAGAGTAATGACTGGCACCGACATCGTGCGGGGCGGTGACGGGGCTTCAACGTCACGCGGGGCTCGGATGCTTCCCCGCTTGCCACTGCAGCCCCACCCGCCACGTCAGCCCCGCGGCCGCCAGTCGATCAGGGTGGCGGCGATCTCCTCCAAGGTGAGGTCGCCCTGCGCCAGGGATCGCACGAACTCGTCACCGCGGACAGGGTCGGGCACCCTCACGTCTTCGCCGTTGAGAATGAGAAAGCGGCGGGGGTCATTGCCATGCGCGCTGGTATCGCAGTGATACCAGCGGGGTGCGACAGAATTACGTCAGAGCCCAGTTCACCGGGGCTGCTCCCTGTTCGGCGAGAAGCGCGTTGGCCCGGCTGAAGGGCCGCGACCCGAAGAACCCCCGGTCGGCGGACATCGGCGACGGGTGGGCCGACTCGATCCGCGGCACCGCCCCCAGCATCGGCCCGAGCGTCTGGGCGTCCCGTCCCCAGAGGATGGCGACCAACGGCGTGCCGCGGGCGGCCAGCGCCCGGATGGCCTGCTCGGTGACGGCCTCCCAGCCCTTGCCGCGGTGCGAGCCCGACTCCCCTGGCGCAAGCGTCAGCACCCTGTTGAGCAGCAGGACCCCGTGGGCGGCCCAGGGCGTCAGGTCACCGTTCGAGGGCGCAGGCAGCCCCAGGTCCGTCCCGAGCTCCCGGTAGATGTTTTGCAGGCTGCGCGGGATGGGGCGGACGTCCGGTGCCACCGAGAACGACAGGCCCACCGGATGCCCCGGCGTCGGATAGGGGTCCTGGCCCACGATCAGCACGCGGACGTCGGCGAAGGGCTGCTGGAAGGCGCGCAGGATGTTCTCGCCGGCCGGCAGGTAGCGCCGGCCGGCCGCCACCTCGGCGCGCAGGAACTCCCCCATGGCAGCGATCCGGTCGGCCACCGGCTCCAAGGCCACCGCCCAGCCGGCCTCGACCACCTCGCTCAGCGGGCGGGCCATCGAACTCAGCCGGCGGTCTTGGGAAGCGCTGTCGCGGCCAGCACCGCCGAGACCGCATCGGCCACGGCGACGTCGCGCCGCTCGTCGGTGCGGCGGTCCTTGACCTCGACGACACCCTCGGCCAGCCCCTTGCCCACCACGACGATCGTCGGCACCCCGATCAGCTCGGCGTCCTTGAACTTCACACCGGGCGAGACGGAGCGGCGGTCGTCGAAGAGCACGCGCACCCCGGCCGCCTCGATCTCCTGCGAGAGCGAATCGGCGGCGGCGATGATCTCGGCGTCCTTCGACGCGGCCACCACATGGACGTCCGCCGGGCCGATCCCGACGGGCCAGCAGAGCCCCTTCTCGTCATAGGTCTGCTCGGCGAGGGCCGCCACCGCGCGGGTGATGCCGACGCCGTAGGAGCCCATCGTCACCGTCACCGGCTTGCCCTCCGGCCCGAGCGCGGTGAGGCCGAAGACCTTCGCGTACTTCTCCCCCAGCTGGAAGACGTGCCCCAGCTCGATGCCGCGCGCGATCACCAGCGGCGAGCCACAGCGGGAGCAGAGATCACCGTCGCGGATCTCGACCGCACCGATCTCGCCGTCCGGGGTGAAGTCGCGCCCGCGGACCACGAAGGCAGCGTGCTTGTCCGCGACGTTGGCGCCGGTGACCCACGTGCTGCCTTCGACGACCAGCGGGTCGACGAGGTAGCGGATCTTCGCCTCGGCCAGGATCTGCGGGCCGATGTAGCCCTTGACCAGCGCCGGGTACTTGGCGAGGTCCTCGGGGCCGGCCTGCTCGACGATGGTCGGCTCGAGCTGGCCGCCGAGGCGCTTGAGATCGACCTCCCGGTCGCCGGGGACGCCGACGACGAGCAGCTCCCAGCCGTCGCTGCCCGGAGCGTGTGTGCGGAGCACGACGTTCTTCAGGGTGTCCGCTGCGGTGAACGTGCCGAGGCCGAGGGTGTTGAGCCGCTCGACCAGGGTGTCGATGGTGGGCGTCTCCGGCGTGTCCAGCACCTGCTGCGCCGGGTGGTCCTCCGGCGACGTGGCGGCCGGTGCGGCGATCTCGACGGCCTCGGTGTTGGCCGCGTAGTCGCAGTTGGTGCACTGCACGAAGGTGTCCTCGCCCGACGGGGTGGGGGCCAGGAACTCCTCCGAGGCTGAGCCGCCCATCGCGCCGGAGACGGCGAAGACGATCCGGTAGTCGAAGCCGAGGCGGGTGAAGATCCGCTCGTAGGCGTCGCGGTGCGCCTGGTAGGCGGTCTCCAGTCCCTCGTGGGAGAGGTCGAAGGAGTAGGAGTCCTTCATGATGAACTCGCGCCCGCGCAGGATGCCGGCACGAGGACGCGCCTCGTCCCGGTACTTCGTCTGGATCTGGTACAGCGCCAGCGGATAGTCCTTGTAGGAGGAGTACTCGCCCTTCACCAGCAGGGTGAAGAGCTCCTCGTGGGTGGGTCCGAGCAGGTAGTCGGCGTCCTTGCGGTCCTTGAGCCGGAACAGACCGTCGCCGTAGTCGGCCCAGCGGCCGCTGGCCTCGAAGATGTCCCGCGGGATCAGCGCCGGGAAGTGGACCTCCTGCGCACCGATCCCGTTCATCTCCTCGCGCACGATGCGCTCGACGTTGGCCAGGACGGCCATGCCGAGCGGCAGCCACGAGTAGATGCCCGGGGCGACGCGACGGATGTAGCCGGCCCGCACGAGCAGCTTGTGGCTCGGTACCTCCGCATCGGCAGGGTCGTCACGGAGGGTACGGAGAAAGAGCGTCGACATTCGCAGCACGGGATCAGGCTATCGGCGCACACCACATCAGTTGCGCACCGCACGTCTGCGCCGCCGTCCCGGCCGCTTTCCGTAGGGTTGACGCCGTGACTTCACACTTCGATCTGGCGATCATCGGCTCGGGCTCGGGCAACTCGCTGGCCACCCACGAGCTCGCCGGCCTGAGCATCGCGATCATCGAGGAGTCGACCTTCGGCGGCACCTGCCTGAACGTCGGCTGCATTCCCACCAAGATGTACGTCTACCCGGCCGACCTGGCCTACGGCGCCCGCGATGCGGCGCGCCTCGGTGTGGACGCGCACGTCGACGGGGTGCGCTGGGCCGACATCCGCGACCGAATCTTCGGGCGGATCGACGCGATCTCGGCCGGCGGGCGCGAGTACCGGCACTCGGGCACGCCGAACGTCACCCTCTTCGAGACGCACGCGAGCTTCACCGGCCCGAACGAGCTGCTGCTCGGCACCGGCGAGACGATCACCGCCGACCAGATCGTGCTCGCCACCGGCTCACGGGCGACCATCCCGGACGTCGTGCTCGACTCCGGCGTGCCGTTCCACACGTCCGACACGGTCATGCGCATCGACGAGGTGCCGCGCCGGGTGGCGATCTTCGGCGGCGGCTACATCGGCGCGGAGTTCGGGCACGTCTTCAGCTCCTTCGGCGCCGACGTCACGGTGATCTGCCGGCACAAGCTGCTGGGAGCACTCGACGCCGAGCTCTCGGCCGCCTTCGCCGACGTGGTGAAGGACCGGTGGGACGTGCGTCAGGAGACCAACGTCGTCTCCCTCAGTGAGGACGGCGGCGAGATCACGATCGTGCTGGACGACGGCAGCAGCGTGGTCGCCGACCTGCTCCTGGTGGCCACCGGACGCGTGCCGAACACCGACCGGCTCGGCATCGAGGCCGCCGGGGTTCAGCTGCATCCGGACGGCCGGGTCGTGGTCGACGCCCAGCAACGCACGACGGTGCCCGGCATCTGGGCTCTGGGCGACGCCAGCACCGAGCACCAGCTCAAGCACGTCGCCAACCACGAGATGCGCGTGGTGGCGCACAACCTGGCCCATCCGGACGACCTGATCGCCTCCGACCACCGCTTCGTGCCCGCCGCGGTCTTCACCCACCCGCAGATCGCCTACGTCGGGCTCACCGAGGAGCAGGCAGAGGCCTCGGGGCGGCGCTTCGTCACCGCCCGGCAGGACTACGGCGGCACCGCCTACGGCTGGGCCATGGAGGACGCGACGTCGTTCTGCAAGCTGATCGCCGACCCGGAGACCGGCCAGCTGCTTGGCGCGCACCTGATGGGCGAGCAGGCCGCCACCCTCATCCAGCCGCTCATCCAGGCGATGAGCTTCGGCCTCACCGTCCGAGGACTCGCGCGTGGGCAGTACTGGATCCACCCGGCGCTCACCGAGGTGGTGGAGAACGCGCTGCTCCACCTCGACCTGGACTGATCTAGGTTCGTCCCATGAGCGAATACACCGGTGAAGTGGCGGTCGGCGGACCGTGGGACGTGCGGAACCTGCCCGGCCTCACGATCGCGAAGCTCGCCGTCGGCGAGATGAACAACAACGCCTACCTGCTGCGCTGCACCTCCACCGGCGAGGGGATGCTCATCGACGCGGCCAGCGAGCCGGAGCGGCTGCGCGAACTCACCCGGCTGGGCGGGCCGCCCGTCTCGGCGGTGCTCACCACGCACTGGCACCCCGACCACACCGGCGCGCTCGAGGCCGTCATCACCGACGCGGGCGCGGCCTCCTTCGCCGGCTACCAGGACGCCGAGCACCTGCCGGTCGCGGTGGACGAGCGGCTGGTGCACGGCGACACCATCACCCTGGGTGACCTGTCGCTGGAGATCATCGGGCTGCGGGGCCACACCGCCGGCTCGATCGCCGTGCTCTATCGCGACCCCGAAGGCACGCCGCACCTCTTCACCGGCGACTCGCTCTTCCCTGGTGGCGTCGGCAAGACCTGGGAGCCCGGCGACTTCGAGCAGCTCATCGCCGACGTGGACGAGCGGATCTTCGCCGAGCTCCCGGACGAGACGTGGTTCTACCCCGGCCACGGCTTCGACTCGACCCTCGGCGCCGAGCGCCCGCACTTGGACGAGTGGCGCGCCCGCGGCTGGTAGCGAGCAGCGGCCCCGCGGCCCGACAGGTGCCGAGCCGCGGGGCCGGACGTGCAGTCGGTCAGCTTCCGGCGACGCAGTGCGCGGCGGCGTAGGTGACGACAGCGACCGCGTCCTGACCCAGGCTGGCGGGCGGGGCAGACGTGACGGTGCCGGCAACTGCCTTCTTCAAGAACTCGTCGACCTCCGTGGCCTGGCTCTTGATGGCCGACGGCGCGGTGGCGGCGATGTGATCCCATAGCGTCACCGCCGACTTCGGATCGCTGAAGTTGGAGTAGCTCGCGATCTTGGCCGGGTCGAAGCCCTTGCAGAAGTCGCTGCCCGCCTGATCCCCGCCGACGCTCGGCGTGCCGATGCTCGGGGTGCTGATCGAGCCACTGGGTGACGACGAGGTCGAGGACGAGCCCGTCGCGGGCTTACCGCCCGAGCTGCTGCTGCAGCCGACGCAGAGGGCCGTTACGGCCGCCAGCCCGACGAAGCCCGTCGCTCTCAAGATGTGTACCGCCATGATCTGTTCCCTCCCGAAAACGTGGCCTCGGTGACCATCGAGGCGCCATTCGACCAGTACCGGGACGGCCCCGTCAACGGGAGGAGGCGTGCCGCAGATGCCGTCTTCACACGGCAGGATGGAGCGGTGATCAACGTCGCGGTGCTCGAAGTAGGAGGGACGCACGCTACGGGTGCGCTGATAACGGGCCAGGAATGGACTGTGCGAACGGCTCCGCTGCGGGTGGAGCTGAATGCGCACGCACCGGCTGAACTCCTGCTGGACGAGATGGCGTCGGCGGCTACCGGGCTCTCGGCGGAGCGCTGGGGGGTGGCCATGCCGGACCCCTTTGACTACGTGCACGGGATCGGCCGGTTCCGCGACGTTGGCAAGTTCGACGCCCTCGACGGCGTGGACGTCCGCGCCGGCCTGGCCGCCCGGCTCGGCGTGGACGGGGCCGCGCTCACCTTCTGCAACGACGCCGACGCCTTCACCCTCGGCGAGTGGGTCGCCGGCGCCGGGGTGGGCACGCGGCGCTGCGTCGGCCTGACCCTGGGCACCGGCGTCGGCAGCGGCTGGGTGGTCGACGGCCACGTCGTCGACCCGGGCGAGCCGCTCGGCGGGCGGATCCACCAGCTGCACGTTGACGGCCGGCCCCTGGAGGAGACGATGTCGCGACGGGCGATCCGGGCCGCCTACGCAAGAGCCTCTGGCGACCACGAGGCCGACGTCCGCGAGATCGCGGGGCTGGCACGCAGCGGCGATCCGACGGCAGTAGCGGTGCTGCAGGCCGCCCTGGGTGGGCTCGGCCGGGCCATGGCGGGGCCGGTGGCTGACTTCGCGCCGGACGTCCTGGTGGTCGGAGGCTCGATGGCCCGTTCCTGGACGCTCTTCGAGCCGTGGCTACTGCAGGGCTGGGTGGCCGTCGAGTCCCGGACTCCCCCGCCGTTCCGGGTGGCTGTCGACAGCGACACCGCACCGCTCATCGGCGCGGCCTACGCGGCGACGAGCTAGCCGACGCCGATCAGGATCCGCGGGTGCGTCGACGGCGTCAGCCACTTCATGATCGTCACCAGGTTCGACTGCGGGATCGAGATGCAGCCGGCGGTGGGCTTGCCCTCGGTGACGTGCAGGAAGACCGCAGAGCCGTCCGGGTAGACGGCCGGCGAGGTATTGATGTTGATGACGACGGCGTAGTTGTAGTCCGGCGTCTCGTAGTACAGATGCTCGTTGGGGCTGCCGAGGGTGAAGCTGCAGTGCGACGAGCAGCGCTGGTGGGTGTTGTAGAGCCGCCCCTTCTGGCTGATCCACCAGTCGTCGGGCTGCGTCTTGAAGTACGGCAGCGAGGTGCCGGGGTTCGAGTAGTAGCCGAAGGACTGGGTCATGCTGAAGCTGCCGACCTGGGTGGCACTGCGCGACTCGGACATGTGAGTGGTGAGGCCGTCCGACCCGCCCCAGGCATGGATCGCCGGGCCGTACTTCACCCAGCCGCCGGAGGCCGACTTGCTCCACGCCTGCAGCGTGCCGGAGGTGCTGGAGTAGGAGCGCGCGACGTACGTGAGGACCCGCGTCGCGCTGCCGGTGCTGTAACCCAGCGGGAGCGACTGTCCGTGCCCGCTCGTCGAATGCGTCGGCGGCGTCGATGCGTGCGAGGCCGTCGAGTGGGTAGCGATCGGCTTCGGGTGTGACGGCGATGCCGCGGGCGCGGGCGTGGCTGACGTGCTGCTCTTCGTCGGCGTCGGGGTGGCCGACTTGGTGGGAGTGGGGGTCCGAGCGGCGGTCCGACTGGCACGGGCGCTCGCAGTCGGGGTGGCCGTCGGAGTCGCGCTCACCGGCAGCTGCGCCGGGATCGACAGGCTCGGTGGGGTGAGGGCACCGCTCGGCTCGTCCGCGGCGGTGGGGGTGGTCCGCTCCGCCGCCAGCACCGTCGCCGCAATCACGACAACCGCAGCTGCCGCGGCACCCGTGGAGAGGATTCGCCCGAAACGCACCCCGGCAGTCTAGGCGGCGAAGCCTTCTGCGAGGCTCAAGACATGGTCACTGAGGTCGCCGACATTCACGTCACGCCGGGCAGCGAGCAGGACTTCATCGCCGCCTACCGGAGCATCCGGCACGTACTCGCCGACACCCCCGGTTGCCGGTCGGTGCGGTTGTCGCAGAGCATCGAGTCGCCGTCGCGCTTCGTGCTGCTCGTCGAGTGGGACGCAGTGGAGTCGCACGAGGAGAACTTCCGGGCCACCGACCGCTTCGACACCTGGCGAGGCGCGATCGGTCCGTTCTTCGCCGCGCCACCGCTCGTCGAGCACGTGCAGAGCGTCGAGCTCTGAGCCTGCCAGCGCTCACGCCTCTGGTGCCACGGCCTCGATGAGGTTGCCGTCGGGGTCGGCGACGATCGCGTTGAACTCGCCGCGCCGGATGATCGGCCAGCGCCGCGGCGCATCGTGGCCGACGCCCCCGGACGCCAGCGCCGCGGCGTACATCCGCTCCACAGCGTCGACGGCGCCGACGGCGAGCGCCACGTGCAGGCCCCGCGTCGCCACGGCCCCGGTGACCAGCCAGAGCGCGACGGGCTCGTCCGGCGGCCCCCAGCCGGCCACCTCCACGGCCGGGTCGTCCTCCTCCTCGTCGCCCAGTTCGAGGCTGCGCACCCAGCCGAGCGCGCCCAGCGTGGCGTCGTAGAACGCAAGACTCGTGGCGAAGTCACCCGCGGTGACGGTGATGTGGTCGAGGCGTGGCGGCACGTCGCCATCCTGCCCGAGATACTGACGCGGTGACCTCGCCGCCCGAGACCGTCCCGAAGCCCGTGCCGACGGCCCTCACCATCGCCGGGTCGGACTCCAGCGGCGGTGCTGGGGCGCAGGCCGATCTGAAGACGTTCCTCGCCTGCCACGTCCACGGCATGTCTGCGATCACGGCCGTCACCGTGCAGAACTCCCTCGGCGTCAGCGGCTTCTACGAGCTACCGCCGCAGGCCGTGGCCGAGCAGATCGAGTCGGTGGTCACCGACATCGGCGTCGGGGCCACCAAGACGGGCATGCTCGCCTCGGCCGCGATCATGGCCGCGATCGCCGAGACGGTGGACCGGCTGGGCATCGCCCCGTTCGTCGTCGACCCCGTGGCGGCGTCGCAGCACGGCGACCCGCTGCTGCGGCCGGACGCCCTCGACGCCCTGCGCGAGCTGATCATCCCGCGGGCCACGCTCGTCACGCCGAACCTCGGCGAGATCAAGCTGCTGACCGGCGTAGCGGTCCACGGCACCGCCGACATGCGCTCCGCCGCCGAGGCACTCCTGGCACTCGGAGCGCAGTGGGCGCTGGTGAAGGGCGGCCACCTGGCGGGCGCGGAGTCGACGGACCTGCTCACCGACGGCACCCAGTACCTCGAGTTCACCGCGCCGCGCACGCCCACCGACCACACGCACGGCTCGGGCGACACGCTGGCCGCCGCGATCACCGCCGGGCTGGCGCGGGGCCTGGACGTGCCCGCCGCCGTCGCGCAGGGCAAGACCTTCATCGCCGCCGCCATCCGCGGCTCCTTCCCACTCGGCGCCGGGCTCGGCCCGGTCGGGCACTTCTGGCGTGTCGCACCCTGGCCGTAACGTCCTCGGCATGGCCTCCGACCGTCTGCAACTGACCTCGTGGCGACGCACCGTCGCCCGCCTCTACGCCGAGGTCCGCGCGCAGGCCGACCCGGCCGAGGGGCACGCCATCTGGCGGGCCGGGCGCGATGACCTCTTCCGCAACCACCCGCAGTCACCCCTCACCGACGACGACCCGCTCCGCGACACCGGCGTCCCGTACTGGCCCTACGACCCGGCCCTGCGGTTCACCCTCGAGCTGCGACCGGCCGCCGAGCAGCGGCTCGCGATCCCGACCTCCAGTGACGGCGACATCGTCATGAAGCGGATCGGCCGGGTCGAGCTTCCTGGATTCCACGGGCAGAGCGGCTTCGGGCTCGACGTCTGGTGGCTCGACCAGTACGGCGGGGGCCTCTTCCTGCCGCTGCGCGACGGCACTGCAGCGCACGAGTCCTACGGGGCCGGCCGGTACCTGCTCGACTCGGCGAAGGGCGCCGATCTCGGTGGCGACGACGACTCGATCGTCGTCGACCTCAACTTCGCCTACCACCCGTCCTGCCGGTACAACTACCGCTGGGAGTGCCCGCTGGCGCAGGAGGGCAACCGCACGGAGGTGCGGGTCGAGGCCGGCGAGCGGCTCAGCTGAGCCTGGCTCGGAACGCCGCCGCGGCGGCACCCGGGTCCTCGGCCTCGGTGAGGGCGCGCACCACCACCACACGCCGTGCACCGTGCGCGATTACCTCGTCCAGCCGCGCCAGGTTCTCGATACCGCCGATGGCGAACCACGGCCGCTCGCCCTCCTGGGACGAGGCATGGTCGATCAGCCCGAGGCCGGCGGCGGGCCGTCCTGGCTTGGTCGGTGTCGTCCAGGTGGGACCGCACGCGTAGTAGGCCACCCCCGCCTCGGCCCGTGCCGCGTCGGCCTGCTCGGGCGAGTGCGTGGAGCGGCCGATCAGGACGTCCTCCCCCACCATCTCGCGGGCCAGGCGTACCGGCAGGTCGTCCTGGCCGAGGTGCAGGATCGGCGCACGCACCGCCCGGGCGATGTCGGCGCGGTCGTTCACCGCGAAGAGCTTGCCGTGCCGCTCTGCCGCCACGGCGAAGTGCTCCAGCAGCGCGATCTCGGCCCTCGCCTCCAGCCCCTTCTCGCGGAGCTGGACGACATCGACCCCGTTGCGCAGCACGGCGTCGAGGAAGTCGTCGAGGTCACCGGTACGGGCACGCGAATCGGTACAGAGGTAGAGGCGGGCGTCGTCCAGAGCAGGCACGGGCGTGAGCGTAGTGTGGTCGTCGCACGGGAGTCCGGCACAGGCCGGGCTGAGAGGGCAGCAGCCGACCGTCGAACCTGATCCGGGTCATGCCGGCGTGAGGGAGCAGCGTGAGCGAGCGAACCAACGTGGTGGAGCTTCGCCGCCCGAGCGGAGCCAGGGCGTGAGCACTACCGATGTCGCTATCGTCGGTGCCGGAGTGATCGGCACCGCGGTGGCCTGGCGCGCCGCCCAGCGCGGCCTGACCGTGACGCTCTTCGACCCCGACCCCACGCGTGGTGCCTGGCGCACCGCGGCCGGCATGCTGGCCCCGATCACCGAGCTGCACTACGCGGAGTCGGCCCTGCTCCGGCTGAACCTCGCGTCGCTGGCGCGGTACCCGTCCTTCGTCGAGGAGCTGGGCCTGCCCACCGGCTACCGGGCCAACGGCACGCTCGAGGTGGCCTGGGACGCCGCCGACCTGGCCGCCCTGCGCGACCTGCACGCCTTCGGCACGTCGCTCGGGCTGTCGTCGCGGCTGGTCGACGGCGCCGAGCTGCGCGCCATCGAGCCGGGCCTCGCCCCCGGGCTGCCGGGCGGGTTGGTGGCCGACTCCGATCACCAGGTCGACCCTCGGCTACTGCACGCAGCCCTCACCACCGCGGCGCGTGCTGCGGGGGTGCGGTTCGTCGCAGAGGAGGTCCGCGACCTCGGCGCGCTGGCCGCAGGCCAGGTGGTGCTCGCCGCCGGCGCCTGGTCCGGGGTGCTCGGCGGGCTGCCGGTGCGGCCGGTCAAGGGGCAGACGCTGCGGCTGCGCGCCCTCTCCCCGCTGGCCTCGGGACGGGTGGTGCGCGCCAGCGTGAAGGGCAGCACCGTCTACATCGTGCCGCGGGAGAACGGCGACGTGGTGGTCGGCGCCAGCTCCGAGGAGGCCGGCTTCGACGTCACGCCTCGCGCCGGTGCCGTCTACGAACTGCTGCGGGACGCGCAGACGGTGCTGCCCGAGCTGGGCGAGGCCGAACTGGTCGAGGTCAGCACCGGGCTGCGGCCGGGCACCGCCGACAACGCCCCGCTGCTGGGCCGCGGCGAGGACGGCGTCATCCTGGCCACCGGGCACTATCGCAACGGCGTGCTGCTGACGCCCGTCACCGCCGACGCCATCGCCACGCTGCTGGCCACCGGAGAGACCGACCCCGTGATCGCCCCGTTCACCCCCTCCCGGACGGCGGTGCCGGCGTGATCGTCACCATCAACGGCGAGGACCGCGACATCGCCGACGGCAGCACCGTGGCGGCGCTGATCGACGACCTGCTCGGCAGCAGCCGGGGCAGTGCCGCGGTGGTCGACGGCGACGTGGTGCCGCGCAGCGAGTGGGACTCGCTGGTGCTGCGGGCCGGCCAGGAGATCGAACTCATCGTTGCCGTGCAGGGCGGCTGAGCATGGCTGACGACCCGTTCATCATCGCCGGGGTGGCGCTGGAGTCGCGGCTCATCCTCGGCACCGGTGGTGCGCCGAGCATGCAGGTCGTCGACGAGGTGCTCGTGGCCTCGGGCACCGAGCTCTGCACGGTGGCCATGCGCCGCGCCGATGCCGCGACGAGCGGCTCGCTCATCGACGTCATCGATCGCCGGGGCATCCGGGTGCTGCCCAACACGGCCGGGTGCCGCACCGCGGTCGAGGCGGTGCGCACCGCGCAGCTCGCCCGCGAGGCCCTGGAGACCGACTGGGTGAAGCTCGAGGTGGTAGCCGACGAGCGCACCCTGCTCCCCGATCCCGTGGAGCTGCTGGACGCCGCCGGGCAGCTGGTGCGCGCGGGCTTCCAGGTGCTGCCGTACACCAACGACGACCCGGTGCTGGCCCGGCGGCTGCAGCAGCTTGGCTGCGTGGCGGTGATGCCGCTGGGCTCGCCGATCGGCACGGGGCTGGGCATCCGGAACCCCCACAACATCGAGCTGATCGTCAGCGAGGCCACCGTGCCGGTGATCCTCGACGCCGGCATCGGCACCGCCTCGGACGCCGCGCTGGCGATGGAACTCGGCTGCGACGGCGTGCTGCTGGCCTCGGCCGTCACCCGGGCGCAGCAGCCGGCCCGGATGGCCACCGCGATGGCGCTGGCCGTGCAGGCGGGCCGGCACGCCCGGCTGGCCGGACGCATCCCGCGCCGCCACCACGCCCACGCCTCGTCACCGACGGAGGGGATGCCCGTCTTCTGATCATTGCTCTGCCGACAACTTCACGCGCGGGAGCTGGGCCCATGCCTGGCTGAGAGGGCGCTACGACGCCGACCGCCGAACCTGACCGGGTAATGCCGGAGAGGAAGCACGCATGACCGCAACACTCGAACCTGGCCTCACGCTGGACGACGAGCAGCCCCGCACCCTCGGGGTCTTCGACCACTTCGCGCTCTGGGGCAACCTCGGGGTGAGCCTCCTCGGCCCCGCCTACGCCTACTACGTGCTCGTGCCCGGCACCCGTCAACTCTCGCTGGTGGCGGCCTTCACGGCAGTAGTCGTCGGTTCGGTGCTCGGCACGCTGCCGGTGGCCTTCGCCGCCCTGGCCGGCGCCCGCTCGGGCAAGCCCGCGATGGTGCTGCTGCGCGGGCTCTTCGGCACCCGGCTCTCCTACCTGCCCACCGCCTTCAACCTGCTGCAGTGCCTCGGCTGGGGAATCTTCGAGATCGTCGTGATCGCCCAGGCAGCCGAGTCGCTGCTGCCGTGGCACGTCCGCTGGCTCTACGTCCTGATCGCGGGCGGCCTCACCACCCTCATGGCCCTGCGCCCGCTCGGCATGATTCGCACGCTGCGCCGCTACGCGCTGGCTGCCGTGGTGCTCTCCAGCATCTACTTCCTGGTGCAGTTCGGCCGGCACCCGCTGCCGTCGCTCAATCACGGGTCCTGGTCGGGCTTCTGGATCGCCGTCGATGGGGTGCTGGCCGTGTCGATCTCGTGGGTGCCGCTGGCCGCGGACTACACCCGCCACTCCCGCTCGGGCAGCGGTGCGTTCTCCGGCAGCCTCATCGGGTACTCGCTCACCCAGATCGCGTACTACACCCTCGGTCTGCTCGCCTTCACCACCGTCGTCGATGGGTCGACCGCGGACAATTCGACCGTCTTCAAGGCCTTCATCGACGTGCCCTTCGGCTGGCTGCCGTTCGCCATCCTCGTGCTGCGCGAGCTCGACGAGTCGTTCACCAACGTCTACTCCACGACCGTCTCCGTGCAGAACCTCCGGCCGCTAGCCGATCGGCGGGTGCTCGCCGTGGGTATCGGGGTCATCGCCACCCTCGGCGGGCTGGTGCTGCACCTGGGTGCGGACTACCAGAACTTCCTCCTGCTCATCGGGTCGATCTTCGTGCCGCTCTCCGCGGTGTTCATCGTCGACTACTTCCTGCTCGGCGGCGGCGACAGGTGGAACGTCTCGGCCTCGGCGCCGGCCCGTTGGCTCATGCTGGCACCGTGGCTGGTCGGGTTCGTCGCCTACCAGCTGATCAACCCCGGCTCCCTCGGCTGGTGGTCGCGGCAGTGGGGGCGCGTCGACGGCTGGCTGCATTTCACCCCCGCCTCCTGGATGAGCGCCTCCCTGCTCTCCTTCGCCGTCGCGGCTCTGGTTACCTTTCCGATTGGGCTGGTAGCGCGCCGCCGCTTCGGTGAGCTGGTTGCGGTTCCGGGGTCCTGACCCCGCAACCGCAAGTAGATCGCGGCGGCAGGCTGCCACATCGCATTCGACGAAGGGACCGCTGTGCTGATCCACCCCGAGGTAGCCGAGGCGCTCGCCGCAGGGCGAGCCGTCGTCGCCCTGGAGAGCACGATCATCAGCCACGGACTCCCCCGACCGGAGAACCTGCGCATCGCCCGTGAGATAGAGGCAGCCGTGCGCTCCTCCGGCGCGGTGCCCGCCACGATCGCGCTCGTCGACGGGGTGGCCCGGATCGGCCTGGACGACGACGCCCTGGCCCAGATCGCCGGGGATGACAGCGTGGTGAAGGTCAGCGTCCGCGACCTCGCCTCGGTGGCTGCGCGCGGCGGCCTCGGTGCCACCACGGTGGCCTCCACCGCCCACCTCGCGGCTCGCGCCGGTATCCACATCTTCGCCACCGGTGGCCTGGGCGGCGTGCACCGCGGCATCGAGCTCTACGACGAGTCGGCCGACCTCACCACCCTCTCCCGGACCCCGGTGCTCGTGGTGTGCGCCGGGGTGAAGTCGATCCTCAACGTCGGCGCCACGATGGAGCGGCTGGAGTCACTGAACATCGGGCTGCTCGGCTACCGCACCGACCGCTTCCCCGGTTTCTACCTGCGCGACTCCGGCTACGGCCTCTACGACACCGTCACCACGCCGGAGGAGGTCGCGGCAGTGCTGCATGCCCGCACCGAACTCGGCACCGATGGCTACGGGCTGGTGCTGGCCAACCCCATCGCCGAGACCGACGAGCTCGACCGCGCCCTGCACGACCGGGTGCTGACCAGCGGTCTGGCGGCAGCCACCGCGGCCGGTGTCACCGGCAAGGAGGTCACGCCCTTCCTGCTCGCCTACTTCCACGAGCAGACCCACGGCGCCTCGCTCACGGCAAACGTCGCGCTCGTGCTGAGCAACGCGCGGCTGGCCGGGGCGGTGGCGGTGGCCTACGCAGCTGCGGCGTGACTGTGGCAGCGGACGCGGGCAGCGCATGACGGCACCCCGGATCGTCTGCCTGGGCGATGTGATGGTCGACGTCCTGGCAAAGCTGCCCCACGCGCTGGCCGTGGGGTCGGACACGCCTGCCCCGATCTCGTTGCTGGGCGGCGGTTCGGCTGCGAATACCGCCGCCTGGCTGGTGGCAGTCGGCGTGCCGGCCACCTTCGTCGGCAGGGTCGGCGACGACGTCCTCGGCCGGTTCGCGCTGGACGGATTGGCCCGTGCCGGTATCGACCTCGCGGTGAGCGTTGACCCCGTACGCCCCACCGGTACCTGCATCGTGCTCGTCGACGGCACCGGCGAGCGGACGATGGTGCCCGCCGCGGGTGCCAACTCCGGTCTCGGCGACGAGCCGCTGCCCGACCTTGCCGGCTGTGCACACGTGCACGTCTCCGGCTACGCACTCTTCAACCCGGGCGCACGCGCAGCCGCCGCGGCTGCCGCCGCCCACGCCGCCGCAGCGGGGCTGAGCTTCTCCGCCGACGCCGCCTCGTCCGCCCCACTCGCCGGCTTCGGCGCGCAGCAGTTCCTGGACTGGCTCGCGACGGCCGGAGCCCGGACGCTGCTCTTCGCCAACCTCGACGAGGCGCGGGTGCTGGTGGGCGATGCCGCAGCGACGGCTGATGAGGCGGCCCACGAGCTGGGGAGGCGCTGCGGTGAGGTGATCGTGAAATGCGGCAGCGACGGTGCGGTCTGGTCGGATGGCCGCACGCTGGTCCGAGCAGCCGGTGCAGCCGTGGTGGCCGTCGACAGCACCGGCGCAGGAGACGCGTTCGCGGCGGGAGTGCTGTCCGCCCGGCTCGCTGGTGCCGGCGTCGTCGAGATGCTGACGGCGGGCAACACACTGGCGGCTCAGGTGATCGGCCGTGCCGGCGCCCGTCCGCTGCTGCCCGGATGACGCCCGTATCAATGATACGAGCGCACCGCTACCACGGCGTGTCGTGGTGCGCCGGTATCAGCGATGCGCCCGCAGTGAGAGCGCTCTTCAGCTTCCGGCGTAGCTGAGGCCGTGGCCGGTGAGCTGCACGTCGATGCCGGCGCTGGTAGCGGTGAGACCGGTGAAGGTGAGGCCGAAGGGCAGCGCGGCCAGCGGGATCGGGGTGGCAAAGATCCCGGAGAGTAGCGACTCGAACGATGCCGGGGCCTGCACCCCGAGCGCGCCGACCTTGGCGTCGGCGAAACGCAGCTCGGCGTTCGAGGTGAGCTCCGGACGGGCTGAGACGCTGCCGCGCAGCGCCACGCCGAGCACGGTGACCCCGGCCGAGGCCTCCACCCGTCCCGCCCCGGCGTACTTCACGGTGGCACCGACGGTCTTCGCGAGGTCGGCGTAGGCGATCACCGCGTCCGCCGTGGCGGTGTCGGCCTTGACGTGGGTGAACCCGTCGCTGATGTGTACGCCGTGCAGATGGACGGTCACCTTGGCTATCCGCAGGGTTCGCAGCGACGAGCCGACGACGAGCCCCTTGGCCGTCACGTCGATCTCGTCGTAGCTGCCGCTCGCGAGCTGGGTGAGGAACGGGAAGCCGCGGACGGTGACCGACGGACGCGAGTCGAGGTGCTGGGACTGCTGGATCGCGTGCCCCGCGACGCGCTCGGCCAC
>JAOPUX010000132.1 GCA_025963285.1 Jatrophihabitans sp. | reverse complement strand
ACAGTGCTCAGCAAGATCTCGAGCTCCCAATCGACGTACTCATCGGGCCAGCTCGCCGGCGTATAACCGAGCCCGAGGTCGAGGTGATGCATCTCGATCTCGCGCAGGCGGTGGGACGGACATCCTTGCGGTCCGTAGCTGGTGTCGCCGAACGGCTGAGGATGCGGCCAGCCGGCTGCCGATGACTCCGCAAAGAGGTCCTCGAGACGTCGTTGACTGGCTACGAGGTCCGCGACGACATCCGCGGCAGGACGGGCCGCTCCGTCGTCGATCTCGTTTGCCCTCTGCTGCCTGCCTCCTGAGTACTTCGGGACGTCCTTGCCCACCAAGGCGCCTTCGAGACGGCGTGAGTGACCGTCCGCATTTCGCGCAAGGTGGCTGAGAACATGGCCCACGGTCCAGTTCGGGAGGCGACTGGGACGAGCGATCTGGTCGTCCGTCAGGCCGGACACCGTCTCGGACAGTCGCCGGAAGGCATCTCGACACAAGTCGGATGCGCGGTCGGGGTCCGATTCCAAATCACGTGGCACAGAGACACGAATATCACGGCAGACCGGAACGAGGCCGGACCTGGGGCGCAGTGACGTGCTGAGGCACCGCAGACTGCGCGCATGCTTGGCGCGTCAATCCCCCACGTAAAACATGGTGAGCCAATCAACCGGCACCCCGCTGAGCTCGCTCAGGAGGGCGAAATGGCCTCAGGGCTCAAGTGACGAGCGGACGTGTCCTGTTCGAGGGCTGCGCGACAGGCGGCTTCCACCTGTGCATCCCATTGTTCGTGCGCCGGTCCTGCTGAACGCAGAAGCCGCGCTGTTCCGTGGACCATTCGGATGATCCTGCCGACAGGGACGTCGGGATGCTGGTGCGCGAGTCGCTGCTCGACGGCTCGCAGCACACGACGATCTGCGACGGAAAAATTGACCCGATGCCACGGGTGCGCAGGGCTGTCACTCATGGCTGCAGCACATCGATGAGGTCCGTCATGCCTACTCCGTGCGGAGGTTGAGGGGTGAGGCAGCGCGGCGAGCCCACGGGCGGACCGCTCGAACGGCGAAAGCCGAGGCCAACCAGACAAGGGTGACCGTGATGCCGACCCCAAGGACGATCGCCACTATCGACTCGGCAAGTGGGCCGCCACCGATCACGGGAAGCGTCGCTGCGCCCAACGCCGATCCGACCGAGGCCAGTGGGAGGGCGACCATCGTGATCTCTCGTCTGGCGGCCAGTTCGAGCTCCGACTCGAGCATGCCGCTTGCGGCGAGGAACGCCACTTCGCGTCGGCGGTCGAGGAGCGACTCCACCGAGTGGACGGCCATGGAGCCGGCCGCGACCAGCAGCCCGACGAGCAGCGAGATCGCGACCAAGATGGCTCCAGCCATGTAGGAGGAGTCCTCGTTGCCACGCACGTCCAGGATGAAGCCGACGACACCGCCGCTCACCAGGCCAATGCCGCCGATCGCCGCGGCCGCACGGCCGGCCGCGCCCGGCTCGGCGATGATGCGCTGCGCCGCCAGCAGGGACGCTGGTCGATCCGTACGCCGCGCGAGTCTCTTCGCGATGACGTACGCAACCCACGGCGCGAGCACCACGAGCGCGAGGACGATGAGGGCAATCACGACGAACGGAACGAAATCTGTGTCGTGGTTGACGCTGAGGGCTGTCGGGGTCAGTGCGGCTGCCAGGAGAAGCAGCACAAACCCCCACGGGCGTGGCGGTCGCTGGCTCCGCCGGCGGGTCACACCCAGGGGTGAGTTCACCACAGCGCGCGATGCCCACCAGCCGACGAACGTCCCGACGACGGCCACGACGGCCACGACGGCCACCTGCCAAAGGCTCGGGGCACCCGAGGTCGGCACCACGGCGAAGTTCGACCCGTCGAGCGTCTCAGGGTCGTACTCCCGACCGCCCAGGAGCCCGCGCAGCACCGCGAACACCCCAATTCCGAGTACGGCACCTACCGAGGTCGGGATGCCGACCTCGATGGCCCCGAGGCGACGCACCTCCGAGGGGGTGGCGCCGGCAACGCGGAGCGCCGCCAGACGACGACCGCGGTGGGCGGACCCGAGCCGAACGGCCTGGTCGAGGAGGAGCAGAGGCGGCAGCGTCAGGAGGAGGACGGCGAACACGACGCCACCCCTGGTCCCGCCGTCACGAACGAACGAGGCCACCTGTTCATCAGCGGAGTCGCTGATGAAAATGAGCGCTACCGCCACCAGCAGTAGGCCCGAGACCGCCGCGGTGCAGCCGGCGAGCAGGGCCGAGCGGGCCCAGCCGCCGGCACGTGCCATCGTCCAGGCGAGGGCGAACATCAGGCCCCCACTCGCAGCTCGTTAGACCCGTCCCGCAGGATGACCTCGCGATCGGCCACGGCTGCGACCCGGTTGTCATGCGTCACAAGAACCAAGCTCGCCGAGGTTTCGCGGGACACCTCAAGGAGTACTTGGAGCACCCGTTCGCTGTTGACAGTGTCCAGGGCCCCGGTGGGCTCGTCGGCGAAAATGACCCGCGGGCCCGACACCAATGCGCGGGCGATCGCGATGCGCTGCGACTCCCCGCCGGACATCTCTCCGGGCCTGGCGTCGGCGAGATCGAGGGCGTCCAGCCGCTCGAGCCAGCCACGGGCCGCGGTAAAAGAGCTGGCCTTGTCGTGCCGGTCCAGCAGGAGCGGCAGTGCGACGTTCTGCACGGCGCTCATCTCGGGAACGAGCTGACCGAACTGCAGCACCAGCCCGAAGTCCCGTCGACGCAACCTGGATCGCTCCGCCTCACCCAGCTCATCGAGATCCTGACCTGCGTATGTCACGCGACCAGACTCGGGTCGAAGCACACCCGCCGCGCACAGCAGGAGGGTGGACTTGCCACTGCCGGACGGACCAGTGACCGCGACAACCTCGCCAGCGGCCACCGACAACGACGCGCCGCGCAAAGCCTCCGTCCTGCCGAACGACTTGTGGACGCTCTGCGAATCCAGCAACACCTCATCCATGCGGTCCTCATTCATGCGGTACGTGTCCTGTCTGCGGCCACGCGCTCGGCCGCGGTCTCGAGCCACCGAAGATCGGCGTCCAGGTGGGAGATGCTGTGGTCGATCGCGATGCTGGCGGCGGCGTTCGTCACGTCTGCCTGAGAGGCCACGAGCTCGCGCATCACCGCTAGGTGGGTGGCTCGTTGCCGCTGAAGGAACGCCGTGGTGTCAGCGCCTCGCAGCAGGGACGTGATGGTCTTGCGGACCAACTCGTCGGCCGGATAGGGGCCCGCGGACTCCATCGCTGCAAGCCAGGACTCAAGTGTCTCCACACCTGCCGGGGTGATGGCGTAGGTCGTGCGCTCCGGGCCCCCTTCCTGCTGGGTTTCGGCGACTTCGACGAGACCGTCCGACGCTAGCTTCGCCAACCCGGCATACACCTGACCGAACGCCAGAGGCTTCGCACTCGGGAACCTCTCGTCATGGGTCCTCTTGAGGTCATAGCCGTGGGCCGGGCCCCGCTCCAGGATGCCCAGGAGAACATGTCCGATTGCCATGGCCGCGACTATACACACTACGTATACACAATGTGAATAGTACCGGCCAATCGCGTTTCGTTGGCAAGCATGTGGAGTCTCGTTGGAGTCGGAGCGATGCCGGCCTCGCCCTACAGGGAGGGACCTCGCGTCATTTGGCCGCCTCTTGGTGGCGAGGCCGGGTCGCGTGCGCGTACAACAACACCGCGCTAGTCGCAAGCCACTCGGTCGGGAGCTCAGCCGACCTGCGTCTTATCACCGCGAAGGACTCATCTACTCGGCGCGGGCCCGTGACTGTTAGGGCTGCGTCAGCGACCGATGGCCTGTCGTGCGTGGTCACCGACACATACCCATTGTCTCCCGGTGGGCCGGCCTCAGCGGTCGATCATCTTCTGCATCGCCTCGGGGTAGCGGTCGCCCTGGACCTGGACACTGCGGGACGCCGCGTCGAGCTCGGCGAGGTCCGCCGCGTCGAGCACCAGGTCGGCGGCGCCGAGATTCTCCTCGAGCCGCTCGATGCGACGGGTCCCGGGGATCGGGACGATCCACGGCTGCTGGGCGAGGAGCCACGCCAGCGCGACCTGCCCGATCGTGGCGCCCTTGCGCTCGGCGACCTTCGTCACCAGGTCGACGAGTGCGAGGTTGGCCTTGAGCGCCTCGGCTTCGAAGCGGGGCAGTCCGGCGCGGATGTCGCCCTCCCCGAACTCCGTGTCGGGCGTGACCTGGCCGGTCAAGAAGCCGCGACCGAGCGGGCTGAACGGCACGAATCCAATGCCTAGCTCCGCCAGCGCAGGCAGGATCTCGTCCTCCGGCTCGCGCCAGAACAGGGAGTACTCGCTCTGCAGCGCCGTCACCGGCTGCACCGCGTGGGCGCGGCGGATCGTCCCGACGCCGGCCTCGGACATCCCGAAGTGGCGGACCTTGCCCGTCTCGATGAGCTCCTTGACGGTCCCGGCGACGTCCTCGATGGGGACGTCCGGGTCGACGCGGTGCTGGTAGAGGAGGTCGATCGTGTCGGTCCGCAGGCGACGCAGCGATCCCTCGACGGCCCCACGGATGTCGTCGGGCCGGCTGCTGATCCCG
>JAOPUX010000098.1 GCA_025963285.1 Jatrophihabitans sp. | reverse complement strand
GGCGGCGACGGTGGCGCGGATGGTGCCGCAACCCGCGACGGCGGGGCCGACGGCGGCGCCTGAGTGACTCACCAGTGCGCAGGTGACAAGGCGCTCGAGCGCTGAGTCACCTGCGACGCACCGCTCTTCGCGGCCGAACACTGGGGCCGCGCGCCGCTACTCTCGCGGGCCGCTGACCTCGGCGGCGGCTTCGCCGACCTGCTCTCGGCCGAGGCCGTAGACGAGCTGGTGTCTGAGCGCGGCCTGCGCACGCCGTTCCTACGGATGGCCAAGGAGGGCGACGTGCTGCCCGCCGCGCGATTCACCCGCGGGGGAGGCGCCGGCGCGAGCATCGGTGACCAGGCTGCCGACGACCGGATCCTGAGCCGGCTCGACGATGGGGCCACACTCGTGCTGCAGGCGCTGCACCGCAGTTGGCCACCGCTGGTGCGCTTCGGCAGCGCGCTCTCCGACGAACTCGGCCACCCGGTGCAGATCAACGCGTACATCACCCCGCCGGAGAACCGGGGCTTCGCGCCGCACTACGACGTGCATGACGTCTTCGTGCTGCAGGTCTCCGGCCGCAAGCGCTGGCGCATCCACGCGCCGGTCGTCACCGATCCGCTCGCCGACCAGCCCTGGGAGAAGAGCCGCGCCGCGGTGTCGGCCCGGGCAGCTGATGACGAGCCGCTGATCGACACCGTCCTGGAGCCAGGCGACGCGCTCTACCTGCCCCGCGGCACGATCCATGCCGCGGAGGCGCTGGGGGAGACCTCGATCCACCTGACCGTCGGCGTGCACCCACTGACCCGCTACGACCTCGTGCGGCACCTGCTGACCCTCGCCGAGGCCGACCCGCAGCTGCGCACGTCGCTGCCGATGGGCGTGGACCTCGGCGATCCGGACACCCTGGCCCCGTTCCTCGCCGAGACGGTGGCCGCACTGCGTGATCAGCTCGATGCCCAGAGCGCTGCCGCCGTGGCGCGCCGGGTGGCCGACGACCTGATGTCACGCACCCGTCCCGCGCCGGTGGGGCCGCTCGCTCAGCTCGAGGCCGCCCGCAGCCTGCGGCTGGACACCGTGCTGCGCCGCCGGCCCGGGCTGCGGGTGCGTACCGCCGAGAGTGACGACGGCGTGCGCCTAGAGCTGCTCGACCGCTCCATCACCCTGCCGTCGGCCGCAGCGGACGCGGTGAAGACCGCTCTCAGCGGTGCCGACTTCACCCCGGCTGAGCTGCCCGGGCTCGATGACGACGGGCGCCTCGTGGTGGCGCGCCGCCTGCTGCGCGAAGCCGTCCTCGTAGCACCGTGACCCAGCCACGCCGTGACGCAGCGGCCAGCGCGATCCGCGCGCGCCCCCCACAGCCGCGGGAGTCGGCGTGGCGTTGCGCGCTCCGGGCGCAGCTCCGCGGCGATCCGCTCGCCGGCACCGCCTTTCCGGCGGCCCGCGTGCTGATGGTGGAGCAGCCTGGCGGCTGGGGCAGTGAGGGTCTGGCCGAGTCCCGCTTCGACCGGGCGACCGCGCGGGCCGTGCAGCGCCGGGCGCAGCAGGACGGCATGCGGGTGCAGGTGATCCGCCGCCCCGGGCGTACCCCGGCCGACGCGCTGCGGCGCTGGATGATCGCCGACTCCCGCGACGGCCTCGAGACGCTGCGGGTGGGCACCTTCGATCGTGACGAGGAGCTGCTCGACCTGCCGCTGGACGGCAGCACCGGTGCGCTCGACCCCGCCCCGATCTACCTGGTGTGCGCGCACAGCAAGCACGACGCGTGCTGCGCGCTGCGCGGCCGCAGCGTCGCGGCGGCGCTGGCGGCCGTTCGCCCCGGGCGGGTCTTCGAGTGCAGCCACCTCGGCGGCGACCGGTTCGCGGCGAACGTGCTGGTGCTGCCGGCAGGCCTGCTCTACGGGCGGGTGCTGCCCTTCGCGGCAGCGGAGTTCGTGGTGGCCGCGGAGGCCGACGAGGTCGTCGGGGCGCTGCTGCGCGGCCGGATCGGACTGCCCCCGGCTGCTCAGGCAGCGCTGGCCTACGGCTACGAACACCTTGCGCTGCGGGAGCGCCGCGCGCTGCGCGTGCAGGCTGTCGGCGTTGCCGTTGCCGGCGTCATCGAGGTCGAGCTGGCCGGTCCGCACGGGCGGCTGGGCGTCAGCGTGGCGGTCGAGCCGACGCCGGCCGACGGGCTGACCTGCGCCAACCCTGGACCGAACCGCTACCTGGCCTACCGTCCATTGGGAATCCGCGCCCTGCCCTGAGCCGCTAGCGGCGAACCTGCCGGACGCTCAGCGCAACTGCGTCAGCACCCGGCCCATCAGCTCGGTGAGTGGCTCGCGCAACGCGGGCACCGCGTCGAGGTCCCCGGTGGCGACCCGACTCGTGACCATCGCGATGATGCTGGCGATGAAGGCCTCGCAGGCGAACCTGGCCTCGGGGGTGACGGCGCCGACGAAATCCGCCAGTGCGTTGATGAACCGCCCCTGGAGTACGGCCCGGCGGGCGGCCACCTCGGGGCCGGCCGCATAGCTCTCGACGAGGAACATCCGCGCCATCACCGGGTCGCCGGCCACCGACGCGAGGAAGCGTCCGATCAGCGCATCGAGCCGCTCCAGCGGGGTGCCGGGGGCGGAGAGACCGGGCGCCATCGTGTCGGCCAGCTGGGAGATCGTGGTGTTGAGCGAGGCGAGGAAGCAGTCCTGCTTGGAGCTGAACTGCTGGTAGAAGGTCTCTCGCGAGACCCCGGCGCGCTTGATGATCTCGGCCACCGGGGTTCGGACGTAGCCGAGCTCGTACATCGCCTCGGCCATGGCCCGCAGCATCCGGGCACGCTGGCTGGAGACGACGACGTCCCTGCTCAGGCCGTGCCGCCCGCGGGGCAGGGCCTGAGCGAGGCCGTCCGGCTCGCTCATCGACCCCTCACCTTCCCCGCCAGTCGCCTTGCCTGCGTCGAGCACCGCCGGTGCGCACCGGATCGGTTCGTGGGGTCCGGGTCAGTGGTGGACGCCGCCGTCCTCGGCCAGCCGCTGCCGAGAGCGCACGATCTCGGTCTCGGCCTCCACGCGCCCGACCCACGCGGCGCCCTCGACGCTCTTGCCCGGCTCGAGGTCCTTGTAGACCTCGAAGAAGTGCTGGATCTCGAGCCGATCGAACTCCGGCACGTGGTGGATGTCGCGCAGGTGCTCCAGCCGCGGGTCCGAGGCGGGCACGGCCAGCACCTTGTCATCGCCACCCTTCTCGTCGGTCATGTGGAACATGCCGATGGCCCGGCAGCGCACCAAAACACCCGGGAAGAGCGGGTCGCCCTGCAGCAGGACGAGCGCGTCGAGCGGGTCGCCGTCCTCGCCGAGGGTGTCCTCGATGTAGCCGTAGTCGGCCGGGTACTGGGTCGAGGTGAACAGCGTGCGGTCCAGCCGCATACGGCCCGATTCATGATCGACCTCGTACTTGTTGCGGCTTCCCCGCGGGATCTCGATCAGGACGTCGAACTCCACCTTGTTGCTCCCTCGTCATCAATGGTCCGCATAGTCTGACGCATCATGGTCGGCTCTCGCCCGCGCACTGCGCTTCGTGTGCTTCTGATCATCGCGCTGAGCCTGGCTGCCGCCGCGGGCGCGTACTTCGGCACGCAGCAACTGCGGCGTGAGCACGGCGACTCGGTGGTCTCCGGCGTGGCGGTGCCCGAGCCGATCGTCTCTGCTGGGGCAACGCCGTCGCCGGCCGTCACGCCGGCTGCGGCGCCCGTTCCACGGGCCGCCGCGGTGGCGGCGGACCTGGCGGCGACCCTGCGCCAGGCCGCCCTCGGCACGCGGTTGCGTGCCAGGATCGCCGATGCCGCCACCGGCGCCGTGCTCTACGACGACCACGGCGGCACCGGCGCCGCGCCGGCCTCGACGGCCAAGCTCCTCACTGCGGCCGCGATCCTCACCGTCCATCCGGCCGATTACCGCTTCACCACCTCCGTCGCGGTGTCGGGCAGCACCGTGGTGCTCGTGGGCGGCGGCGACCCGACTCTCTCCGGTGCCGCCGCGGGGCACTCCGGTGCCTACCCCCAGGCGGCCCGGCTCAGCGACCTCGCGACCAAGCTGAGGGCCGCCCACGTCAGCGTGTCCCGGATCGTCGTCGACGACGCACTCTTCGCCGGCCCCGCCATCTCACCGGACTGGGAGGCCGAGGACGTGCCCAGCTCCTACGGCGCCGGGATCACCGCGGTGATGACGGACGGCGGTCGGGCCGCACCGGGTGACTACCTCCGCAGCTCGACGCCGGACCTCGCCGCCGGGGCGGAGTTGGCTGCACTGCTGGGCAAGCCGGGCCTGCCCGTGACGCGGGGTGCGGCACCGGCCACGGCGACGACCACGGCCAGCGTGCGGTCGGCGCCGCTGTCGGTGCTGATCGAGCAGATGCTGCACGACTCCGACAACGTGATCGCCGAGGTGCTGGCTCGGCAGGTGGCTGTCGCCACGCACGTCACGTCCTCGTTCCTCGGCGCGGCGAAGGCGATCGCCACGGTGCTCGGCACGGTCGGGGTACAGGTCGGCAGCGGGATGCGGGACGGCAGCGGCCTGGCCGTAGCCGATCGGGTGAGCCCAGCGGCGCTCGTCCAGCTGCTGCGCGTGGCGGCCGGCTACCTGAAGACGACCACACCCACCTCGGCAGGTGCGCTGATCGCCGCGTTGCCGGTCGCGGCCTGGAGCGGCACGCTGCAGGACCGCTACCGCTCCGGCCCGGCGGCTGCGGTCGCCGGAGAGGTGCGCGCCAAGACCGGCTCGCTCACGGGCGTGACCTCGCTGGCCGGCTACGTGCACGACCGCTCCGGGCGGCTACTCGTGTTCTCCCTCGACGCCGACCGGACGCCCGCTACCGGGACGGCGGCGGCGGAGTCCGCGCTGGATCGGGTGGTGGCCGCCCTCGGTTCGTGCGGCTGTTCCTGAGCCCCAGCGTCGGCGTGAAGCGGACAGACCATGCTCAGGGTGGGTAATGTCGGGCCATGAGGCGACGTCGGTGAGCGAGCTTGCGAGCGAACCAGTGTGCACAGGGTTGACATCGGGGCGACGAGCCTGCGAGGAGGCCCGATGAGCACGTTGATCGACTGGGATGTGGCTGCCAATGCCGCGAAACGGTTCAGCCCCCCGTCTCCCCGCGTCACTCGCACCGAGGCCGACGAGGCCGTGGGCGACCTTTACCAGGCCACCTCCCGGGCCGCAGACCACGTCGCCGAGCTGACCCGGCTCGTCGAACCGCCGGTCACGGCCGTCACGCGCGTCATCGACCGGCCGGCGTGGATCGACGCCAACACCGGCGGCATGCGTGCCGTGCTCAGCCCGCTCGTCGAGAAGCTTGCCGCCGACAACCCGGTCGGCCGGGTGGCCGAGGGTATCGGTGGCCGCCTGACCGGTGTGCAGGCCGGGCTCGTCCTGGGGTTCCTCTCCGGCAAGGTGCTCGGCCAGTTCGAGTTCTTCGACCGCCCGGGTGGGCAGCTGCTGCTCGTCGCCCCGAACCTGGTCGGTGTCGAACGTCAGCTGAAGGTCGTGCCGTCGGACTTCCGCCTCTGGGTCTGCCTGCACGAGGTCACCCACCGGGTGCAGTTCACCGCTGTGCCGTGGCTGCGCCAGCACATGCTCGACGAGGTCACTGCGCTGACCGACGCCGTCGAGACCGATCCTGCCGCGATCAAGCAGCGCCTCAGCGGTGCGGTCGGCGACCTGGTGAAGGTGGCTCGCGGGCAGGGCGACGGCTCGGGGGTGATGGCCCTGGTGGCCAGCCCCGAGCAGCGTGCGGTCCTCGACCGGATCACCGCCTTCATGTCGCTTGTCGAGGGGCACGCCGAGTACGTCATGAATGCGGTCTCTCCCTCGGTGATCCCCACCCAGGAGGCGATCGAGAAGCGCTTCGCCGCGCGCCGGCGCCGGGGCGGCAACCCGCTCGACCGGCTGCTACGCCGGCTGCTCGGCATGGAGGCCAAGACCCGCCAGTACGTGGACGGGTCGGCGTTCGTGCGGACGGTCGTCGACCGGATCGGGCTCGAGGACTTCAACGCGATCTGGACCTCCAAGGCGACGCTGCCCACCAAGGAGGAGATCAGCGACCCGCTGCGCTGGATCACCCGCGTCCACGCCTGATTCCGGTGGGTCCTGATCCGGCGGTGGCCCAGCTGCGCCGCGCTGTGCGGGCGGCGCTCACCGGCTCGTCGCGGCAGGTCTTCGTAGCCTGCTCCGGTGGCGCCGACTCCCTCGCCCTCGCCGCGGCGCTGGCCTTCGAGGCGCCGCGAGCCGGGGTCAGCGCCGGCTTGGTGACCGTCGACCACGGCCTGCAGCCCGGCTCGTCGGTGCAGGCGGCTCGCGTGGCAGCCCTCGGCTACGAGCTCGGGCTCGACCCCGTCGAGAACGTGACGGTGTCGGTGTCTCGCACCGGCGGTCCGGAGGCGGCGGCTCGTTCGGCGCGCTACGCGGCGCTGGACTCACTCGCCACGGCGTGGAACGCCGACATGATGCTCGGCCACACCCTCGACGACCAGTCGGAGACGGTGCTGCTAGGGCTGGGGCGCGGCTCCGGCCCGCGCTCGATCGCCGGTATGCGGCCGCGGGCGGGGCGCTACCTCCGGCCGCTGCTCGGGGTGCGGCGGGCGACCACCGTTGCAGCCTGCAGGGCCCTGGGGTTCGAGCCGTGGGACGACCCGCAGAACGCCGACCCTGCCTTTCAGCGGGTGCGGCTGCGCGGCGAGGTGTTGCCGCTACTGGAGGACGTGCTGAAGGGCGGGGTGGCCGAGGCGCTGGCTCGCACCGCGGCGCAGCTGCAGGACGACCTGGATGCGCTGGACGAGCTTGCGGCCTCCGTGATCAGCACGCCCGTATCCACGCCAGGGCGGGAACCCGGGCGAGTTGATCACGTGGTCGTGGCGTCGGTAGCCGAGCTGCCTCGTGCGCTGCGGACGCGGGTGCTGCGTCGCTGGGCTCTTGACGGCGGTGTCCCCGAGTTGGGCGCCGGCCACCTCGCCGTGCTGGAAGCCCTGATCGTCGACTGGCACGGTCAGGGACCGGTCGACCTGCCGGGCGGCGTTCGGGTCGCGCGCGTGTCTGGGAGACTGGAGCTGCACCGACCTGATCCGTCCTGAACCGATCCAGTGAGCCGACTCTAGGAGTCCACGCGTGTCCGAGCTCGACGCCGACATCGAGGAAGTGCTGATCTCGGCTGAGGTGATCCACGACAAGATCGCCGAGCTTGCCAAGCAGATCGACGTCGACTACGCCGGCCGCGAGCCGCTGCTGGTCGGGGTGCTCAAGGGCGCGGTCATGTTCATGTCGGATCTCGCCCGCGCGCTCGACCGGCCGAGTGCCATGGAGTTCATGGCGGTCAGCTCCTACGGCAGCGGCACGCAGAGCTCCGGTGTGGTGCGGATCCTGAAGGACCTCGACCGCGACATCGCCGGCGAGCACGTCCTGATCGTCGAGGACATCATCGACTCCGGCCTGACCCTGTCGTGGCTGTTGAAGAACCTCGCCTCACGGCAGCCGGCCTCGATCGAGGTCGTCACGCTGCTGCGCAAGCCAGATGCGGTCAAAGTGCACGTTCCGGTCAAGTACGTCGGCTTCGATATCCCTAACGAGTTCGTCGTCGGTTACGGTCTCGATTACGCCGAGCGCTACCGCGACCTCCCCTATATCGGGCGATTGCGCCCAGCGGTCTACAGCAACTGACGCGTGTACCGTCCTTAGGGGACATTCGGTAGCAGGAAACGGGAGGAACGCGGGCGGCAAGCCGTTCGTCGACACGATATGAATCGCAAGCGCATCATGAAGTCATGGTGGCTCTGGGCCCTCGTGATCGTCTTCGGGTTCCTGATCCTGCCCCGGCTGCTCTCCGGTGGCAGCACGTACCACGGTGTCTCGACGTCGGATGCGCTCAAGCAACTCGACGCAGGTAACTTCACCAAGGTCGTCCAGGAGGACAAGGAGCAGACGCTCCAGATCACCCTGAAGTCGAACCACAAGTTCGACGGCAAATACTCCAAGATCAGCACGCAGTACCCGTCCGACGCCAGCAACTTCGTCTTCCAGAAGGTGCAGAAGGACAGCGCGCTGTACAAGGTCGACGGCGCCACCAAGGTCACGAAGGACAACCCGTGGCTGTCCCTGGTGGTCAGCCTCCTGCCGATCCTGCTGATCGTCGGCGTGCTGTTCTTCGTCATGAGCCAGGTTCAGGGTGGCGGCAACCGCGTCATGAGCTTCGGCCGGTCGAAGGCCAAGCTGGTCAGCAAGGACACCCCGAAGACCACGTTCGCCGACGTCGCCGGTGCCGACGAGGCGATCGAGGAGCTCGAGGAGATCAAGGAGTTCCTGGCGAACCCGGCGAAGTTCCAGGCCATCGGCGCCAAGATCCCGAAGGGTGTGCTGCTCTACGGCCCACCCGGTACTGGCAAGACGCTGCTGGCGCGCGCGGTGGCCGGCGAGGCCGGGGTGCCGTTCTACTCGATCTCCGGCTCGGACTTCGTCGAGATGTTCGTCGGCGTCGGCGCCTCCCGGGTGCGCGACCTCTTCGAGCAGGCCAAGACCAACGCGCCGGCCATCATCTTCGTCGACGAGATCGACGCCGTCGGCCGGCACCGCGGTGCCGGCCTCGGTGGCGGCCACGACGAGCGCGAGCAGACGCTCAACCAGCTGCTCGTCGAGATGGACGGCTTCGACGTCAAGGGCGGCGTCATCCTGATCGCGGCCACGAACCGTCCCGACATCCTCGACCCGGCGCTGCTGCGCCCCGGTCGCTTCGACCGGCAGATCGCGGTCGGCCCGCCGGACGTCATCGGCCGCGAGGCCGTGCTGAAGGTGCATGCGAAGGGCAAGCCGTTCGCCGGTGACGTCGACCTCGGCGTCATCGCGCGGCGAACCCCGGGCTTCACCGGTGCCGACCTCGCCAACGTCATCAACGAGGCCGCCCTGCTGACCGCGCGCAACAACGGCCGCCTCATCACGACGCAGGCGCTCGAGGAGTCCATCGA
>JAOPUX010000055.1 GCA_025963285.1 Jatrophihabitans sp. | reverse complement strand
TCGCGGTACCAGTCCCGGACGTTGTCGAGCGAGGCGTCGCCGATGGCGGTGGTCGAGGCGACCCCCCACCAGAGCCCGGCACGGGTGAGCGGATGCAGCGGAGGCGAAGCCGGTGTACTCGGCGGAGTTGTCGACGGGCCGCTCGGCGAGCTGGCAGAGACGGTCGAGCCGGCGGGGCTTGTCGTTGTAGAAGTTTCGCCGCTGGGCGGCCTGCTGCCAGCGCCGGCCGAGCAGCCGGCAAGGACGAGCAGCGTGAGCACGAGCGCGACCGAACGCAGCCAGCGACGTCTCATCTGCCCATCCTGTCCGATCCGGCCGCGGCGAAGAAGGATCTTGTGAAGCATCGGCCGACCGAGTAAAACCATCGTGAAGTGCGCGGGTGCCAGGCCCGCACCAACTGCAGGGGGACGACGAAGTCCATGCCCACACTCAGCTTGACGCCCAGAACAGCCCGATCCGTTGCCGCCGGCGCCCTTGTCATCGGGCTCGCCGTCGCCCTCACCGCCTGCAGCAGCAGCGGGGGCTCGGCGAAATCCTCCTCGACCCCACCCGCGCCGAGCACGTCCGCCAGCAGCACGGTCGCCACCCCCACCACGCCGGCGCCGGTGAGCACCACAGCGAGCTCGGCGCCGATCGCCACGGGTAGCACCCCGGCCGACGCCGCCACCACAGCCGCCGTCACGAAGGCCTACACGACGTTCTTCGGCGGCACGAAGGACCCGGCCGCCCTCGCCGCCGACCTGCAGAACGGCACCAAGCTCGCCGCGGCTCTCGCCGAGGAGGCGAAGAACCCGACGGCCGCCACCCTCACCGCCACTGTCTCGAAGGTGGTGCTGGCGAACCCGCACGTCGCCGACGTCACCTTCACCCTGCTCTCCAAGGGCGCTCCACTACTGGCCAACACCAGCGGCAAGGCGGTGCTGGTCGGCGGCACGTGGCAGCTGGCAGCCACGACGTTCTGTGGATTGGTGGCGGCCACCGGTACCACGCCGCCGGTGTGCGAGCAGCCTGCGATCACGGCGCTGCCGTCCAGCTGAACCTGCGCCACCAACACGACGATGGCCCCGTGCAGCGATCGCTGCACGGGGCCATCACACTTCGCGGGCGGCTAGGCCTTCGGCGGGCGCCTGCTGAAGCGGCGCCGCGCGTCGCGGGCCACGATCAGCCGCATCACCCGGCCGCTGAGGCCCGCCCGCCGAGCCTTGTACGGGTACCAGTTCATCTCGTTCTTCATCGTCTTCATCCGCGGCACCGTCACCACCTGGGTGCGGCAGTACTTCCGCACGCCGTTCGCGCCGCCGAAGCGGGCGCCGACGCCGGACTCCTTCCAGCCGCCGTGCGGAACCGAGAAGGCCAGCAGGTTGATGATGGCGTCGTTGACGTTGACCGCGCCCGCGTCGAGGCGGCGCGCGATGCCCTCGCCGCGCTTGAGGTTGCTCGTCCAGACGGTGGCCGACAGGCCGTAGGGCGAGTCATTGGCCAGCCGGATGCCCTCCTCGGCATCGGCCACCTTCATCACCGGGATCGTCGGGCCGAAGGTCTCCTCGCGCATGCAGGCCATCGACTGGTTGACGTCGACGAGCACGGTCGGCTCGTAGAACGTGCCGGTGGCGCCGACCTTGCCGCCGGTGAGCACGCGCGCCCCCTCGGCGACGGCGGCCTGCACGTGACCGTCGACGATCTGCTGCTGGGCGAGCGTGGCCAGCGCACCGACGTCCTGCTTGTAGGTGGCGTCGTCCTGCCCCTGGCGCAGCGAGTTGACCTTGGCGGCCAGCTTGGCGACGAACTCGTCGTAGACCGGCGCCTCGACGTAGACCCGCTCGATCGACACGCAGACCTGACCGGAGTTCATCAGGCCACCCCACGCGATGCCGTTGACCGCACGGTCGAGGTCGGCGTCGGCGAGCACGAGGGCCGGGTCCTTGCCACCGAGCTCGAGGCTGTACGGCTTGAGCAGGCCGGCGGCGTGCGCACCGATGGCCTTGCCGGTCCTGGTGGAGCCGGTGAACTGGATGTAGTCGACGGCGTCGACGAGCGCGGCGCCCGTGGCACCGAGGCCGGTGACGACGCGCAACACGGGCGGGGCGCCGATCTCGGTCCAGGCACGCTCGAGCAGCTGGGCCGACAGCGGCGTCACCTCCGAGGGCTTGATGACGACTGCAGCCCCCGCGGCGAGGGCCGGGACGCAGTCCATGCCGGGCATCGCGAAGGGGAAGTTCCAGGGCGTGATGATGCCGACGACCGGATAGGGGCGGTACACCTTCACGAGCTTCTTCTGCGCCGTCAGCGCCCCGGAGGAGGGGATCCGCTCGTCGGTCAGGAAGGCGGCGGCGTTCTTCGAGTAGTAGTTGATCAGCTCGCAGATCATCGGAGCCTCGGCCTCGGCCTCGGCCCGCGCCTTGCCGGCCTCGCTCTGCAGGGTGTCGGCGATCTCGGACTCGTGGTCGAGCAGCCAGTCGCGCAGCCTGCCGAGCCAGACGCCGCGCGCCTGTGCGCCTATCTCCTCCCACGCCGGCTGGTAGATGCGCAGCTCGTCGACGACGCGCCGGACCTCTTCGGCCGAGGCGTCCGGAACCGAGCCGACGACGCTGCCGTCGGCGGGGTTCGTGACGACGATCGCGGGGCTGGGGGCAGTGGTGGTCATGGCGGTCTCCTCGCTCGACGTGCTGCCAACATACAAGCCGTACCCAATGTTGAGAACAGTCGTGACCAGATTGCTCGGAGCTGCGTTCACCGCTCGTCGGGCAGCACCGGCATCGCGATTCCCGGATCGCGCCCGAGTAGTACCGCGCGGGAGATCGCCGTGGCTCCGTAACGGTCGCGGATGGCGTCGAGGGTGCCGTCGAGGCGGCCGGCGTCGATCGGCGCACGACCGTGGGTGAGCGTCGGGAAGGGCAGTTCGAGCTGCTCGGAGTCGGCGTCTCCCAAGCCGGAGAGCGAGATCCCGAGCAGGGTGAGACCGTCGGTGCGGATCTTCGGGAGCGCCCCGTCGAGCAGTCCGCGCAGCACCGAGAGCAGGGCGTCGGTGCTGTCGCTCGGCGCCGGCAGCGTGTGCGACCGGGTGGCGCGGGTGAAGTCGTCGAAGCGGAGCCGCAGCACGACCGTCCGGCAGCGGCGTGCTCCGCTGCGCAGGCGCGGGGCGATGCGCTCGACGAGCCCGACGAGGATCGCGTCGAGCTCCTCGTCGCTGCGGCGCCTGCTACCCAGCGCACGCTGCGCGCCGATCGAACGACGGCGCTGTCCCACCCGGATCGGCCGCGGATCGTGATTGTGCGAGAGCGCGTAGAGGTGCCGGCCGGAGGCGGGACCGAGGATCGACACCAGCGCCGACATCTCGAGGTCGGCGACGTCGCCCACCGTCTGGATGCCCCGGCTGCGTAGCGCGGCCGAGGTGACCCTGCCGACGCCCCACAGCCGCTCGATCGGCAGCGGATGAAGGAAGTCGAGTTCGGTGCCGACGGGCACCACGAGTAGCCCGTCGGGTTTGCCGACCGCGCTGGCAACCTTGGCGAGGAACTTCGTCGCCGCGACCCCCACCGTGATGGCCAACCCGACCTCGTGGTGCACCCGACGGCGGAGGGTCGTCGCGATCTCGACCGGCGTGCCGGAGACCCGCAGCAGGCCGCCGACGTCGAGGAACGCCTCGTCGATCGAGATGGGCTCGACGAGCGGGGTGGTGTCGCGGAAGATCGCGAAGACGGCCCTGCTGGCCGTCGAGTAGGCCTCCATGCGCGGCGGCACGACGATCGCCTGCGGGCAGAGCTCGCGAGCCTGCCGGCCGCCCATCGCCGAACGGACCCCGTAGGCCTTCGCCTCATAGCTCGCGGCCAGCACCACACCGCCGCCGACGATCACCGGCCGGCCTCGCAGGGCAGGGTCGTCACGCTGCTCGACCGAGGCGAAGAAGGAGTCGAGATCAGCGTGCAGGATGTGCGCACTGGGGCCGTCGGACGACACGAACATACGTTCGCATATGTGTCCGGCGGCGGCAAGCCGTCGGCGCACCGGGATGCGCCGCTCCGAGCGGGCGGCGCGTCAGCGGCAGGGCTGGAAGCGCGAGTCGTCGAGCGCCAGGGCGAAGCGGACGCCGTTGAAGTCCGCCGCGTTGTCCGCCTTGCAGAACGTGGACGTCTTGCGGCTGTACTCGGCTTGGAACACCGGCTTGCCTGCCTTCACGTACTGGTCGAGGCCGTAGTTGCCGTTCTGCTTCGTGGTGCACTCGTGGAACTGGTTGCACTGCTCGTTGAGGGCGCCATCGAAGTAGCGGACCAGCGTGGGGATCTGCTCCGAGTCGTTCTTCTGCAGCACGCTAAGCCCGCGCCGGTGTGCGTCGTTGGCGAGCGTCTCGTTGTAGTACAGCTGATCGCGGGCGGTGAGCGGGAAGCCGGACTTGTTCGTGTAGCCGTCGACATTGTCGAGCTCGACCATGTCGAAGCCCTTCTTGGCGCACATGTCCAGCCGCTTGTCCATGATCGAGCGCAGCGGACTGCCGGAACGCTGGACGTCACGGACGTCGAGCCATCGCTCCCCCGGCCAGCCGTCGCTCGCGCCGATCAGTTTGGCCGGGAACTTCGTGGCGTCGGGGCGCCAGTTCTCGTAGGTACCGGCCGAGAGGTAACAGACGGCCTTGATGTGCGCCTTGTGTAGCGCAGCGACGGTGGCGGCACTCGCGTCGAAGCCGTCGATGTCGTAGAGCGCCACCTTGCGGAACGGCGCCTTCGGCACCCGCTGCAGGACCCAGTTCCAGCTCGTCCGCACCGGCGGGTGGTAGCAGGTGCTGCAGAGAACGACCTTCGGCAGCGACGGCTCAGCCGTCGCCGTCGTTGTGTTGTCCGGCGCGGCCTTCCCGGTTGACGCGGTCTGCCCGGCTGGTGCGGCGGGCGCTGCTACGGGCGCTGCCGCGGAGCTGCAGCCAACGGTCAGGGCGAGCACGGCAACGATCAACATGCCAAAGGCCTTCATAGGCATCACGCTCTCACGACATCGGCTGCTCCACTCACCGACCACCCCCGCCGGCCACCTCCGCATGCCACTCACGTCTGTGCACTCAGACCGGCTCGGGGACTGGCGCGGGATCGCGAGCGTTGCCTTGCCCGGAGTTGGGCGCGGTGGGTTCCGGGGCGAGCTGATCGTGGGCGGTATTACGTCTGAGTCGTTGCTGCGGGTCGAGCCAGGACGGGGGTCTCCATTGCGGCGTCCCGTCGACCATGGTGACTATCCAACCGCGGCGCTCGAACTCTCGGTGGTGGTAGCCGCAGAGCAGGACGAGGTTGC
>JAOPUX010000038.1 GCA_025963285.1 Jatrophihabitans sp. | reverse complement strand
CGATCAGCTCGAGCAGGCCCCAGAGGGCGAAGAACAGCCCGAAGCGCAGCAGGCTGTAGAGCCACATCGAGCCCATCCACTTTGCGAAGGTGGGTAGGCGCTGCTCGGGCTGCTCCGGCTCGGTCATGGCTAGGCCCAGACGGCCTGCGGCTCGGCGCGACGCTCAGCGAGCGACACCGGCCCGTCGTATTCGCGGATGACTTCGTACCGGGTGTTGCGTTCCTTGGGCTGGAACCCGGCGTCGCGGATCAGGTTCAGCAGGTCCTCGCGGGTCAGCTTGTCCGGGGTGCCGTAGTTGTCGGCGTCGTGGGTGATCTTGTACTCGACCACCGAGCCGTCCATGTCGTCGGCGCCGTAGTTGAGGGCGAGCTGACTCGTCGACAGGCCGTGCATCACCCAGAAGACCTTGACGTGCGGGAAGTTGTCGAGCATCAGCCGGCTGACGGCGAAGGTCTTGAGGACGTCGGCGGGCTGGGCCATCGGCAGGTGTGAGAGCCGGTTGTTGTCGTTGTGGAAGCGCAGCGGGATGAAGACCTGGAAGCCGCCGGTCTCGTCCTGCAGCTCGCGAAGGCGCAGCACGTGGTCGACCCGGTGCCGCGGCTCCTCGATGTGGCCGTAGAGCATGGTGGCCGGCGTCTTGAGGCCCTTCTGGTGGGCCAGCCGGTGGATGCGCGACCAGTCCTCCCAGTGCGTGTCGTGATCGACGACCTGCTTGCGGACGTCCCAGTCGAAGATCTCGGCGCCGCCGCCGGTGAGTGACTCCAGCCCCGCATCGATCAGCTCGTCGAGGATCTCGCTGGCGGTCAGCCCGGAGATCGTCTCGAAGAAGTGCACCTCGGTGGCGGTGAAGGCCTTCAGCGCCACGTCCGGCAGCGCGGCCTTGAGCTCGCGGAGCACGCGCGGGTAGTACTTCCACGGCAGCGTGGGGTGCAGGCCGTTGACGATGTGCAGCTCGGTGAGGCCGTCCTCCTTCATCCCCAGCGCGGTCTCGACGGCCTCCTCGACGCGCATCGTGTACGCGTCCTTCTGGCCGGGCTTGCGCTGGAATGAGCAGTAGGCGCAGGAGGCCGTGCAGACGTTGGTGAGGTTCAGGTGCCGGTTGACGTTGAAGAAGGTGACGTCGCCGTTGAGTTCGGTGCGCTTGGCGTGCGCGAGGCCGCCCAGCCAGGCCAGGTCGTCGGTGGCGTAGAGGTCCTCGCCATCCTGCTGGTCCAGCCGTCCGCCGGACTGGATCTTCTCGGTCAGTTCGGCCTTGCGGTGCTCACTCAATGCCATGCCACCAGAGTACGTGCGTTCGCCGAACCGCTCGCGCCCGCTCGGGAAGGGGTGGCCGAAACCGCACCGAATCATGGGTTGACGCCGGTAACTTACCGTAGATAAGTTACCGACGTTCGGAACTTGCAGCCCGCCCCAGCATTCGACGCCCAGCATTCGACGCCCAGCATTCGACGCCCGGCACGCAACCGCCCGGCACGCAACAGCCCGCAGCCCCGCACTCGCAGCCCTTCGGAGCACTCATGCTGACTCGCCTCGCCAACCTCGGTATCCGGCACCCGAAGCGCCTGCTCGGGCTCGCCGGCCTGCTCCTCGTCCTGGCGGCCGTCTACGGCGCTCCGGCCGCGAGCCACCTCGCTTCGGGCGGCTTCTACGACACCGGAGCAGAGTCGGGCGTCGCGCTCAACACCCTCACCAACACCTTCCACACCGGCGACCCGAACCTCGTGCTCGAGGTCAGCAGCCCCGCCGGCGCCAACAGCTCGGCCACCCGCACGGTGGGCATCAAGATTGCCGATGACTTGCAGCACCAGCGCTTCGTCAGCCAGGTCTCGTCCTACTGGACTGCCCCGGCTGCCCAGGCTGCGGGGCTGCGCAGCCACGACGGCAAGGCGGGCCTCATCGCCGTGCGGGTGGTCGGTAACGACAACGAGGCCCCGAAGCGGGCCTACGACATGTACAAGTCGCTGGTCGGCACCCACGACGGGGTGACCGTGAAGGCCGGCGGCATCGTCGCCACGGTCCACACCGTCAACCAGCTCACGACCTCCGACCTCGCGAAGTCCGAGGCCATCGCCATCCCGATCACGGTCGTGGTGCTCATCCTCGTCTTCGGCAGCTTCGTCGCCGCCCTGCTGCCACTGGTGGTCGGCATCTCCTCGATCGTCGGCACGATGGCGCTGCTACGGGGGCTGGGGCGGCTGACCGATGTCTCGATCTACGCGCTCAACATGACTACGGCCATGGGCCTGGCCCTGGCGATCGACTACAGCCTCTTCATCATCAGCCGCTACCGGGAGGAGATCCGCAACGGCGCCGATGCCGATACCGCGATCCGCACCACCATGCGCACGGCCGGCCGCACCGTGCTCTTCTCCGCGCTCACCGTCGGCCTCTCGCTGGCCGCGATGCTCGTCTTCCCGATGTACTTCCTGCGCTCCTTCGCCTACGCCGGCATCGGCGTGGTCGGGCTCGCCACCCTGGCGGCGCTGGTGCTGCTGCCGGCCATGCTCAAGATCCTCGGCCCCCGGGTCGACGCCCTCGACCTGCGGGCCTTCCTGCGCCGCCGGTTTGGCCGTCCGGCCCCGGCGATCAAGCCCCTGGAGCAGACGTTCTGGTACCGCTTCGCCACGGCGGTCATGCGCCGCGCGCTGCCGATCGGGCTCGTGGTCACCGCCCTGCTCGTCGGGCTCGGCCTGCCCTTCCTGCACGCGAACTTCGGCTTCCCGGACGACCGGGTGGTGCCCAGCACCGAGGCGGCTCACCAGGTGGGTGACGATCTGCGCACCAACTTCAGCACCAACGCTGCCTCGACCATCAGCATCGTGGTGCCCGACCTCTCCGCCGCTCCGGACGGGGTGGCCAGCTATGCCGGGGCGCTGTCCAAGGTCACCGACATCACCTCGGTCAGTGCGGTGACCGGCACCTACGCCGACGGACGGCAGGTGGCCGCCGGCAACCCCGCGATGAAGGTGGGCGAGAAGACGTACCTGAACCTGGAGACGAGCGCCGACGCGCAGTCGACGCAGGCTAAGGACACCCTGGCCGCGCTGCGCCGGGTCGCGGCCCCGTGGCGGGTGCAGTTCACGGGGCAGACCGCGGTGAACCAGGACAGCCTCAGCGCGCTGGGCACGGCGATGCCCTACGCCATCGGCATCATCGCGCTGGCGACATTCCTGATCCTCTTCCTCTTCACCGGCAGCCTCGTGCTGCCGATCAAGGCCCTAGTCCTCAACACGCTCTCGCTCTCGGCGACCTTCGGGGCGATGGTCTGGATCTTCCAGGACGGGCACCTGGCCTCGCTCTACGGCAACCTGACGACCACCGGTGACCTCAACGCCACGATGCCGCCGCTGATGTTCTGCGTCGCCTTCGGGCTGTCGATGGACTACGAGGTCTTCCTGCTCTCCCGCATCCGGGAGGCGTGGCTCGAGTCGGACCGCACGACCGCGGCCAACACCCACGCGGTGGCGGTCGGGCTGGGGCGCACCGGGCGGATCGTCACCGCGGCCGCCGCGCTGATGGCCATCGTCTTCGCCGCGATCGCCGACGCGCGGGTCTCGTTCATGATGCTCTTCGGCACGGGGCTTACGCTCGCGGTACTGATGGACGCGACAATCGTGCGAGGAGTGCTCGTGCCTGCCTTCATGCGGCTGGCCGGCCGCTGGAACTGGTGGGCGCCGAAGCCCCTCGCCGCGCTGCACGAGCGGTTCGGGCTCGCCGAGGCTCCCCCCGCTCCGGCCGAGGAACGGATAGCGGTGAACGCATAGATGGCCACCACCCCAACCCGCCAGCCTGCTCGCCGGCGCCGCGCCCAGCGCGGCAGCGGCGAGCAGCTGCGTGCGGAGATCGTCGCGGCCGCCAAGGAGCTGATGGCGCACGCCCGCAGCGTCGACGACATCTCGATGCGCGCCGTGGCCGAGGCTGTGGGTGTCACGCCCCCGTCGATCTACCTGCACTTCGCCGACAAGGACGCCCTGCTCGCCGCCGTCGTCATCGACGTCTTCGGTGAGCTCGACAAGGCGATGCTCGCGGCCGGCGAGGCCGAGAGCAGCCCGCTCGGCAGGCTGCGGGCCTACGGGCGGGCCTACGTGAAGTTCGCCATCGAGCACCCCGAGCACTACCGGCTGGCGGCGATGGAGCCCTGCGTCGAACCCCGCAACGCCCTCGACGAGGTGCTGAACTCCTCTGCCTTCGCGCACTTCAACGCCACGGTGATCGAGTGCATCGCCGCCGGCATCTTCGTCAGCGATGACCCGCTCGGAATCACCTTCGAGCTCTGGGCCGCGGCCCATGGCGCGGCGGCACTGCTGGTGGCCAAGCCCTACCTGCCCTTCGGTGACACCGAGGCCTTCACCGACCGGGTGCTCTGCGCCGCCGCGCTGGGGCACGCCGCCGCGTCGCTGCTGCCCGACCTGGAGCCGGAGACGATCGCCGGCTGGCTGACGGTGCAACGGAGCAGCTGAGGCCCGAAGTCTGCTGGGCATGGGGGAGTCGGCGATTGACGTACGGGCTGTATGACAATGTCGTACAAAACGTATGTCAAACGCTGGCACACCTCCCCGATCCTCCGGCCCGGACCCCAGACTCTGCCTGGTCGACAGCCGCCCGGCAGGGCACCATCGGCTCATGCGTCTGCTGCCCGAAGAGCTTCACACGTCGAACCGGCCGAGCATCACGGCACAGGCGGTGACGATGTATCGCGCGCTCGAGATGCACCGCGCCCCGCGGGAGCGCATCGTCACCGACCGGTACGCGGCCACCTTCCTCAGCCCGTTCGGCAAGGCGCTGCGCGGCCCGCTCGCGCTGGCGCTGCCGGCCCTCGACCTCGCCGAGCGCAACGGCACCACCGGGATGTCGACGTACGTGCTCTGCCGGCACCGGTTCATCGACGACCACCTCGGCCGCAGCCTCGACGAGGGCGCCGAGCAGGTGGTGATCCTCGGCGCGGGCTACGACAGCCGGGCCTACCGTTTCGCCGACCAGCTGGCGGGCCGCCCGGTCTTCGAGGTCGACCTCGCTCCGCTCTCTCGCCGCAAGGCCGCGGTGGTCGCGGCCTACCCCGGGCTCTTCGGGCGCTCCTCGGTCCGCCGCGTGGAGATCGACTTCCGCACGCAGTCGCTCGCCGAGCGGCTCGGCGAGGCCGGCTTCCTCGGTGGCCGCCGCACCTTCGTCGCCTGGGAGGGGGTGGCCCCCTACCTCGATGCGCGGGCGGTCGAGGGGACGCTCGCGGCGCTGGGTGAGCTCTGCGGGCCGGGCTCGGTCCTCGCGATGGACCTCTGGGACGGCGCTGACGGGCCGGGGGCACTGGCCGCGATGCGCAGGCTCGGGGCCCGCACGATCGCCCTCGTCGGCGAACCGGTGACCTTCGGGATCCAGCCGGCCGCGGTCGCCGGCCTGCTGGCACCAGCCGGGTTCGGCCTGCTCGACCTCGCCGAGAGCGCGGAGCTGACCAGCCGGTACGCCACCCTGGGCAGGCGCTCCAGCGAGTCGACCTACGTGCTCGCCGCCAGATGCTGACAGGACGTCAGTCGGCGGCAAGTGAACCGAAGCGGTCCTCGAACTTCGTCGACAGCACCACGGTGGTGCGGGTCCGCGCCACCCCGCGGACGGCGTTGAGCTCGCGGATCGTGGCCTCCAGGCCGGCGACGTCACGCACTGCGACCTTGACCACGAGCGTCTCCTCGCCGGCCACGAACCAGCAGTGCTCCACGGCAGTGATCGCCGCGACGTCGAGCTCGATCGAATCCAGCGGGGCGTTGTCGGTGATGAAGATGCCGACGAGGGCGCTCATCGTGTTGCCGAGCGCCTCCGGGGCGATGGCGGCGTGATAGCCGGTGATCACGCCCGAGCTCTCCAGCTTGCCGACCCGCTCGTGGACGGCAGGCGCGCTGAGCCCGACGAGCCGCGCCAGCTCTGCGAAGGTGGCCCGGCCGTTGGCCCGGAGTGCGCCGAGCAGCTGCCGGTCGACGTCGTCCATCACTGGGCCGCTCCGAGTTCGCCGCGCCACCGGGTGATCAGCTCGTGCTTGACGCCGAGGACGTCGAGCACCTTCGCCGCTACGAAGTCCACGAGCTGCTGCACGCTGCGGGCGCCGGCGTAGAAGCCCGGGCTGGCCGGGAGTACCACCGCGCCCGCCTCGTCCAGGGCGAGCAGGTGCTTCAGGGTCGAGCGGGTCAGCGGCGTCTCGCGGGGCACCACCACCAGCGGCCGGCGCTCCTTGAGCGTGACGTCCGCGGCGCGCTGAAGGAGGTCCTTGGAGAGCCCCAGCGCGATCCCGGAGACGGCGGCCGTCGAGGCCGGCACCACCACCATGCCCTGGCTGGGGTAGGAGCCACTCGAGGGCCCGGCCGCGAGGTCGCCGGCCGTCCAGTACCGGATGCCGTCAACCTCGCGTCCCAGCCAGGAGGTGAGGTCCTCGGCCCAGTGCGAGTCCCGCATCGACAGGCCGATCTCGTCGAGCAGGGTGAGGCGGGCCGCGCGGGAGATGATGAGGTCGACGGACTCACCGGCGTCGAGCAGCCCGCTTATCACCGCCTTCGCGTAGGGCGTCCCGGATGCCCCGGAGACGCCGACGATCCAGGGTGTGCGCGTCATCGGCCCGTGCTCATCGGCCTAGGCCGTGCACGATGAGGTCGGCGAGGGCGAAGCCGAAGAGGCCGATGCCGATGATGCCGTTGGCGGTGAAGAAGGCCCGGTTCACCCGGGAGAGGTCGTCGGCCTTCACGATGAGGTGCTCGTAGGCCAGCACGACGGCCGTCAGCACCACCCCGACCCACCAGAGCCAGCCGAGGCCCGCCGCGGCACCGAACCAGACGAACGACGCCAGCGTGACGGCGTGGACGACCGACGAGGCGCGCAGGGCCGCGGCGATGCCGAAGCGGGCCGGGAACGAGCGGGAGCCGATCTGCCGGTCGATCTCGGCGTCCTGGCAGGAGTAGATGAGGTCGAAGCCACCGATCCAGGTGCCCACGGCGATGCCCAGTGCGCAGGGCGCCCAGCCGGCACCACCGGTGACCGCCAGCCACGCCCCCACCGGGGCGACGAACTGTGCCAGCGCCAGCAGAGCCTGGGGAAAGTCGGTGAAGCGCTTGCCGAAGGAGTACAGGACGAGCAGGAAGACCGCGATCGGCGCGAGCAGCAGGCAGGTCAGCGAGAGCGCGGCCGCGCTGCCCAGGAAGATCGCCAGCGCCACCGCGGTGCCTACCCACGCCGTGCTGACGGCGAGCTCGCCGGTGATCAGCTCGCGCTTGGCGGTGCGCGGGTTCAGCGCGTCGAAGTTACGGTCGAGGATGCGGTTGGCGCTCATCGCCACGGTGCGGGCCGACACCATCGCGACCGTGATCAGCAGCAGCTGCACCCAGTGCACCGAACGCGTCTCGCGCCACATGGCCGTCAGCGCGGCGATGTAGGCGAACGGCAGCGCGAAGATCGAGTGCTCGATCATGACAAGGCGGAGGAACGCCCTGACCTTCGAGGGTGTCTCGACCTGATCGACCATCCACCCAGCCTAGTTGGCTAGGAGAAGCTCGACGGCTGGCCGGTGGCCTCCAGCACCGCCAGCCACAGGTCGCCATGCGGGTCCACCTGGTTCCGGCTACCCGTGGCGAGGCTGATCGGAACGTGCACGAAACGGCCGTGCCAGCGCCCCACCACCATCGCCGTGCGGCCGGCGAGGGCGGCGTGCACGGCAGCCTGGGCCAGCCGGATGCAGTAGACGCCGTCGGGGGCGTTGGCCGGCACGCTGCGGATCGCGTAGCCGGGGTCGACGTAGCGCAGCGTCGTCTCGATACCGGCCCGCTCGAAGTGGTTGGTGATCCGGTCGCGCAGCAGTTGGCCGATGTCGGCGAGCCTACGGTTGCCGGAGGCGTCGGTGCCGGTGGTGGGCTGCAGCAGGTCCTGCCCCGCCCCCTCGGCCACCACCACCACCGCATTTCCCCGGCGCGCCACCCGCTGCCGCAGCTGGTTGAGGAAGCCGCGCTCACCCTCCAGCTTGAACGGCACCTCGGGGATGAGGACGAAGTCGACGTCATGGTTGGCCAGCGCGGCATAGCTTGCGATGAAGCCGGAGTGCCGCCCCATCAGCTTCACCAGGCCGATGCCGTTGGGCGTCGACATCGCCTCGGTGTGCGCGGCCCGGATCGACTCGGCCGCCCGTGCGAACGCCGTCTGGAAGCCGAAGCTGTGGTCGATGAACGGGATGTCGTTGTCGATCGTCTTGGGCACGCCCACCACGGAGAGTTCGACGCCGCGGTCGGCCGCGACATCGGCGAGCTGCTGGGCGCCGCGCAGCGAACCGTCACCGCCGATCACGAAGAGGATCGAGATGCCGCGACGCACCAGCGTGTCCACCATCTCCTGCGGGTCCTGGTTGCCACGCGAGGTCCCGAGGACGGTGCCGCCCTTGGTGTGGATGTCGTGCACGGCGGCCGGGGTCAGCTCGACGGTCTCCTTGTCCCCGGCCTCGGTGAGGCCGCGGTAACCGTTGCGGAAGCCGACGATCGAGTCGATGCCGTAGTGCTCGGTCAGCTCCACGACCAGGCCCCGGATCACGTTGTTCAAGCCGGGACAGAGACCGCCGCAGGTCACCACCCCCACCCGGGTCTCGGCCGGGTCGAAGTACAGCCGCGGGCGCGGGCCACCCGGCTCGAAGGCGGGCAGCTCGTCGATCGGCACGCCCCGGCGCAGCGCCGTCTCCAGGGTGTCGTCGAGGAGCACCTGGTCGGTGTCCCGTACGTAGTTGGCCGAGTTGCGGCGCCCCGCGATCAGCTCCGTCATCGGCGAGTCGAAGCGCGGCTGCCCGAGCGTCCTGATCGTCAGGTCGGAGGGGCGCACGTGCAGCAGGTCACCAGTGATCACGGGCTAAGTCTCGACGGGCCAGATTTCAAGAGTGTGTCCCAAGTCACTCATCGGTAACTACGGGGCCGGCGCTCGCGCTCAGACCCTCAGCTGCGCGCGGCGTAGTCCGGCGACTCGAACGGCCAGTCGGTGCCGAGCCAGGCCAGCACCGCGTCGTGCAGCGGCTTGTCCAGCTCCGCGTGATCGGCCCGCACCCAGGAGCGGACGTCGGCGTCGAAGCCCTCGCGCTTGGGCCCGTAGATGTACAGGCAGCCGATCACGTCGCCGTCCCCGGGCGAGAGCACTGTGTAGGTGAAGCCGTAGCGCTCGGCGAAGTGCCGGGCGTGCATCTCCAGGTCGCCGAGGTTCTCTGCGAGCGTCATCTGGACCGGCCAGCCCCAGCCCGCGAACCCCGGCGTGGCCTCGATGTGGGCGAACGAGGACGTCCACGCGGCGTAGTCCCGCTCGTTGTGCTGCGGGCCGAGCGGCTCGAGGACGAAGCCCTCGCCGACCAGACTCGTCGGTACCGCGAAGTCCGGGTCGACGATCGGGTCGTGCCTCCTCGGCGGCGTCACAGCCCGTACTCCCTCCAGCGCCGGGCGACGAGCGCCGCGGTGGCCTCGTCGAGCACGCACTCGGTGGGCCAGCCGCCGTCGCGGTGGTAGCCCTCCGTCGGCAGCTTCCGGGTGGCGTCGATGCCGAGCTTGCCGCCGAAGAACTGCTCGTAGGAGGCGTGGTCGAGGTGGTCGACCGGCCCCTCGCTGTGCAGCACGTCGCGGGAGTAGTCGACGTTGCCGAAGGCCCGCCAGGCCACCTCGGCGTAGTCGTGCACGTCGCAGTCGGCGTCGACCACCACGATCAGCTTCGACAGCGACATCAGCCCCGCGCCCCAGATCGCGTTCATGACCTTCTGCGCGTGCTTCGGGAAGCGCTTGTCGATCGAGACGATGCAGCAGTTGTGGAAGACGCCGGCCTCGGGCAGGTCGTAGTCGACGATCTCGGGCACCGTCATCTTGATCAGCGGCAGGAAGATCCGCTCGGTGGCCTTGCCGATCGGGCCGTCCTCCTGCGGCGGCCGGCCGACGATGATCGACTGGTAGATCGGGTCGCTGCGCATCGTCATCGTCTCGACGTGCACGAACGGGAACGGCTCCACCGGCGTGTAGAAGCCGGTGTGGTCCCCGAAGGGGCCCTCGGGCAGCCGCTCGCCGGGCTC
>JAOPUX010000016.1 GCA_025963285.1 Jatrophihabitans sp. | reverse complement strand
GACGTGGGACCGCTCACTGTCTTGGCCGGGATGCGAATGTCAGCCCACTGCTGGTTCTCGACGGAGATGTCTAGCCATACGTTCGGCAACGGCAGCAGGTTGACGGTGCCGTTTCCTCCGCACCAGTTGTCGACGGTCGCGGCGAACTCCGGTGAGTTGAGCAGCGACCGCATCCGGGCGTGGCGCTTCGTGAGGATCTGGAAAGTGTGGTGCGGTGCCTGGGCCATCACCGCAAACACCTTGGCGATGCGCTGGATCTGGCCTCAAGGGCCAGAGGTGCGCCAGTCGACGACGACCTAGTCGTCCACTGCGAACCCGGCGCCGAGGAACGACCCTGGTTCGATGGCGGCGACCCAGCGGAGCCGGCTCCCGCCCGGTGCCCAGTGGTTGAACTCGATCCGGTCGTGCTCGAAGACGACGGCGACTTTGTCGTGGGTGCACGCCGTGTCGGCTTCGGTCTCGGTCTTGCAGCGGGTGTGCAGTGACCAGAGGTACCGCTCGTCGTTGCAGGAGATCGCGAGCCAGTCGCCGTCTATGCGGAGTTCAAGTCAGAACGGCTTGCCCGAGCTGCCGCGACTGCACGAACAGCCGGCTGGCCGAAGGTCCACGTCGACTCGGTTGAGGACTCGCGGATATCTCGACGCTCGGAATCACCGCTCTCGCGAGGAAGACATGCCGCGCCTGCGCTCACCCGATGAGCCGCCACCAGAGTCTCGCTCCAGAGCCGGCGTACCAGCGACCCCGAGACCCATCAGCCCCAACCACACCGCAAGGGCCGCCACCAGACTTCTACCCGGACCCGTCCGGCCAGCCTGTGAAGCGCTGGCGGGACGGGACGCTGGACCGAACACACCCAGGCCTAGCTACCTAACTCGGCCGAGCGCCGTGGCGGCGCGAGCTACGGTGACGGCACGGCCGAAGTAGACGTCTTGTGTCATCGACGGCTTCGAATGGCCAGCCTGGTCTGCCGCCTCACGAGGCGTGAATCCGGCCTCCTCCATTTTCGAAAGCCCGGTCTTGCGGAACGTGTGGAACGTGGGCGCCCACGGCAGCTTGAGCAGCTCGCTGGCTGTCCGGAGATCCCGTGCTGCGTTCGTCGGGTCGCGGAGCGCATTGCGGCCGGGTGAGCCGAACACGACCCCATGCGGAGGCTTCACCCTCGGATACTCCCGGCGCGCGCGGAGCATATCGACGCAGTATCGCGGTAGCGCAAGGATGCGTCAGCCAGCGTCGGTCTTCGTGCGCGCCTGGATGTGTAGACCGGGTTCCAACCCGAACCTGAGGATGGCCTCCAGCTCTTCGCGCTCCTCCCACGTCAATGCGCCGACTGCGGCCTTCGCCTCGAGCTCGCGGCGCCGACGCACGCCACCGACGCGGATCACGGTGGCGTTGACCTCCCACGTCCCGGCCTCAAGGTCGAGCAGCGGCGCTCCGTCGGCGTTGAGGCCTTCGCGGCAAGCGAGGTCTCGCCGATGCGGGCAACAGTTCCAAGTGCCATGTCAACTAGGTCGGCGAGGTCCCGCTGGTCGAACATGGCCATCGGGAGCGTGCGCAGACCATCAGTGACGGTCTGCTCTTCATCGGGGGTGAGGCGCCGCGGTCGCCCCTTCTTCGGGGTGCGTGCGCCGGCGATCGATTCGGTATCGCGGACAGGGTTGCTGACCAGGGCATCGTGGCGGGTAGCAAGGCCGAGCATCCCGGAGAGGACCGCTCGGGATGACTTGGCCACGGATGCTTCGTGCTCGGCTGCGATCGCCGTGAGTGCGCGGTCGCAGGCGGCGACGGTGGCCTCGCGGATCTTCAGCTGGCCCATGCGGGGTCGGATGTAGGCCTTCTCGACCTTACGGTACTGCTGCTTCGTGTTGGTGGCCTTGTCGGAGGCGTCGACGCGGGCGAGGAAGAGGTCGGCCAGGTCTGCGAGCTTCAGGTCGCTGCTGATGGTCACGTCGCCACTGACGTGCCGCCGTTCCTGGATGGCGGCCTTCACGCGGCGCTCGGCGTCGGTCTTCGTCTTGCCGATGCGCGCGACCGGGCGCGTCACGCCGTCGAGGTCCCGGTAGAGGCAGCGGGCCTGGACGCGGCCGTCATCAAGCGTGCGGTGGCGGATGAGCCCGTAGGTGCCGAGCTCCAGCGCTGGTCGTCCCAGGGGAGGCATTGTAGATCGATTCCCGGTACTAATCCGGTAATCGATCTACGTCGGAGGCCTAGAGGCCCCGGATCTGCTCTCCCGACTGGACTCGAACCAGTAACCGTCCGATTAACAGTCGGATGCTCTGCCAATTGAGCTACGGGAGATCGCACTTTCACCACTCTGCACAAGCCCTGTCCCGGCCCCGTGCAGCCGAGCTAGCTTATCCCAGACCCGGGGGTGCTTGCGCCCGGGTTAGTGTGGGTAGGAAGCCTGTGTGGTCAGCGGCCACCTCGCCATCGCACCATCGCGCAAGGAGTCCTGCTATGAAGCTCTCATTCCTCGTCGGCGGCGCCGTCGGCTACGTGCTGGGCGCCAAGGCCGGCCGTGAGCGCTACGAGACGATCGTGCGTTCGGCACGCAAGGTTGCCGGCAGCCAGACCGTGCAGTCGACGGCCGGGGTGCTGCAGGCCCAGGTCGACTCACTCAGCCAGAAGGCACGCGAGACCGTGGCTGCCAAGTTCGGACACACCAGCCCCAGCATCGGCAGTGGCGCGCAGCCGTCGGCCTATGCGGCTACCAACGGCTTCCACCAGTAGCTACCAGCGCAGCGCGGAGCCGGTCTCGGCCTCCCACTCCGAGCGCAGGATCGACAGCCGAGCGCTGATCGCCGAGCGGACCTGCGGGGTGTCCTTCGTGCCGGCTTCGAGACGCGCCCACCACTGCACGCCGTCGGCGCCGGGGATGCGGCGGGCGACGAACCGGGCCTGACCTCCGAAGATCGAGAGGAGCTCCGAGCGCACCACGTTGCCCTCGATACGTTTGCGCACGGTGGGCGGCAGGTCGCGAGGCACGGTGAGTTCGACGGCCACGTCGGGGAGATCGCGCAGCAGCATGTCATCGACGATCTCAGTCTCGGTGACGACGAGCGCGCGCCCCTGCCAGACCGCCTTGTTGATGTACTGCCAGCCGATGCGGCGCTGCCCGGTGGCGCTGGGCCACCACAGCCCGATCGGCGTAGCGATGACAACGGAGCCGGCTGCCGTGTCTCCCCAGGAGACGACACGCTCGTCCTTGGGCAGCTGGGCGAGGACCTCGGCCGGCGGGCGATCACTGCGGTGGAAGAGCCCCAGCATCACGCGCTCCCGATAGCGCGGTCACGCAGACCCCGCCGGTAGCTCTCGAGGGCGATCAGCTGACCGAAGAGCTTGGCGTGCTCCTCGGGGTGCTCCTGGGGGTTGATCCGCTGCAGGCGCCCCTTGACCAGCGCGATCTCCCGGCTGGCGACCATCTCGTGCATGCGTGCGAGTACAGCATCTGCGTAGCGTTCCTGCTCGACGGCACCGAAGTGCAGCGGCTCCACGGAGAGGCCGATCACACCGTTTCGCAGCGATTCGTCCAGCTTCTCAGCAACCGCGGAGGTCCACGCGGGGCCGGTGACTGCGGCGGTACTGCCGCCCGCCGCCGCGATCGCCGCCCGCACCGCGCGGTGCTGCGGGACCAGGAACGCCTCCTCGGCCAGGGCGTCGAACTGCGGCCCGGCCACGGCAGGCAGCTGGAGCGCGATCTTGAGCACCTCGCGCTCGACCGAGACCACGGTGTCGTCGACCTTCTCCACCGGCCGCTCCGGCGAGGGCTGCGGCACGACCGGAGCGCCGTTCGCCGGCCGGTGCTGACCGGCCCGCACCAGGCCGCGGACCCGCTGCACAATTCGGACCGGGTCGTCCACACCGACCAGGCCGGCCAGCCGCCGGGCGTACTCGTCGCGCAGGCCGTGGTCCTTGATGTCGGCGACGAGCGGCACGCCCCGGTCGAGGGCGTTGGTGCGCCCCTCCGCGGTGTCGAGGTCGAAGCGGCCGACGGTGTTGCGCAGCACGAACTCGACCAGCGGGATGCGCCGTGCCACCAGGTCGAGCACGGCGGTGTCACCGGACTTCATCCGCAGCTCGCACGGGTCCATCCCGGTGGGCTCGATGGCTACGAAGGTCTGCGCCATGAACTTCTGATCGTCACCGAAGGCGCGTTCGGCGGCCTTCATCCCCGCGGCGTCGCCGTCGAAGGTGAAGATCACCTCACCGGTGAAGGTGTCGGAGTCCATCAGGAGCCGGCGGATCACCCCGATGTGCTCAGTGCCGAAGGCAGTGCCACAGGAGGCGATGGCGGTGGTGACGCCCGCCAGGTGGCAGGCCATGACGTCGGTGTAGCCCTCGACGATGACCGCGCGATGCTGGCGGGCGATCTCCTTCTTGGCCAGGTCGACGCCGTAGAGCAGCGTGCTCTTCTTGTAGATCGGCGTCTCGGGAGTGTTGAGGTACTTGGCCTCCACCTTGTCGTCGTCGAAGAGGCGGCGCGCCCCGAAACCGACGACGTCGCCGGAGACGTCCTTGATCGGCCAGAGCAGGCGGCGATGGAAGCGATCGATCAGCGAGCCCCGGCCCGACTCGCGCGCCAGCCCGCCCAGCGTGAGCTCGGCGGCGGTGAAGCCGAGCGTCCGGAGATGGTTGGTGAGCGCGTCCCAGCCCGAGGGGGCGTAACCGCAGCCGAACTTCTCCGCTGCCGCGGCGTCGAAGCCACGCTCCTGCAGGAAATCACGCGCCGTCTGCGCCTCGTTGGTGAGCAGCTGCTCGGCGTAGAACGTGGCCGCGGCCGCGTGGGCCTCGATGAGCCGCTTGCGCTGCCCATGCTCGGGTCGGCGTGGGGCGCCGGTGCCCTCGACGTAGCGCAGCTGGATGTTCGTGCGGGCGGCCAGGCGCTCCACCGACTCGGTGAAGTCGAGGTGCTCGATGTCCATGATGAACTTGATGACGTCGCCACCCGCGCCACACCCGAAGCAGTGGAAGAGATTCCTACCGGGCGAAACGGACAGCGACGGGGACTTCTCGTCGTGGAAGGGGCAGATGCCCTTCAAGTTGCCGCCGCCGGCGTTGCGCAGCTGGACGTGCTCACCGATAATGTCGGCGATCGGTGTCTGCTCACGGACCAGGGCGACGTCCTCATCGCGGATCCGGCCTGCCACAGGGGTGAGTCTAGGCGTCGCCACCGACACGTGTCGGGCGCTCAGCCCACCCCGACGTAACGCTCGTGCCACGCGGTGGCCGAGGTGTCGGTGAGCTGGGCGATCTGGTCGACGACGACCCTGAGCCGCCCGGCGTCGTCGGCCGCCGAGCGCCAGGCCGGCACGAGCGCACGGTCGAGCAGGTCGGGGCCGCCAGCGAGCAGCACCTCGGCCAGCTCGGTCAGCAGGCGTCGCTGCCAGGCCTGCCGATGCGCCGCCCCGGTCCGCCCCATGACGTAATGGACCGCCAGGGCCTTGAGCAGCGCGCACTCGGCAGCCACGGCCGCCGGCACCACGAGGTCGGCGTCGTAGCGCCCCAGCGGCTCGCGGCCGTAAGCAGCCCGGGTGGCCACCACAGCAGCTCCGGCGAAGCGGCCGACCAGCTCACTGGTGGCCCGTTTGGCCGCGGCCTGCGCGGCGTAGGAGCCGTCGTAGTCGGCCAGGTCGCGCAGGGTCGGCAGCTCGAGCAGCTCCTCCAGCACCGGCGCCAGCTCGTCGGCCGACAGCGGCGAGTAGAGCATCGCGGCCAGCTCGCAGAGCCGCTGGCGGGTCGCGTCGTCGACCGAGGCGATGCGGACGAGACCGGCGTGCACACCGTCCTCGACATCGTGCACGGAGTAGGCGACGTCATCGGCCCAGTCCATGATCTGCGCCTCCAGGCAGCGCCTGCCCTCCGGCGCCCCGGCGCGCAGCCACTCGAAGGCCGGGCGGTCGGCCTCGTAGAAGCCGAACTTGCGGCTCTCTCCGCCGCGCTGCCACGGGTACTTGCAGACGGCGTCCAGCGCGGCGCGGGTGAGGTTCAGCCCACCCGGACGGCCGTCGGTGTCGATCACCTTCGCCTCCAGGCGGGTCAGCACCCGCAGCGTCTGCGCGTTGCCCTCGAAGCCGCCGCAGGAGGCGGCCACCAGGTCGAGCGCGTCCTCGCCGTTGTGGCCGAAGGGCGGGTGGCCGATGTCGTGGGCCAGTCCGGCGGTGTCGACGACATCGGGGTGGCAGCCCAGGGCCGCCCCGATCTCGCGACCGATCTGGGCCACCTCGAGGGAGTGGGTGAGCCTGGTCCGCGGGAAGTCGTCCTCACCCGGCACCACCACCTGCGTCTTGTCGGCCAGCCGCCGGAAGGCATAGGAGTGCAGCACCCGGGCCCGGTCGCGCTCGAACTCCGAGCGCAGCTGTCGGGGGGCCGCAGCGCCTGCCCGCTTGGGCGGCTCGTCGATCCGCCGGGCGCTGGCCGCGGCGTCGTAGGGGTACACGCCCGGAGCTGTGGGGCTCACCCCTAGACCTGCTCGTCCACCCAGTCGGTGAAGCGCAGCAGGGTGTCGACCCAGAGCCCTACCGCGTACTTCACCTGCCCGCGGGTGGCGCCGGCCTCGAAATCGAAGCACTGCTCGGCGCAGATGCCGACCCTGCCGTCGTCGGGCAGCACGGTGTAGGCCTTCGGGAAGAGCTTGACCCGGTTCCACTCGTCGAGCAGCAGGGCCAGCGCACCGCGGCTGTCGACGTCGAAGCGACGGTTCAGGTAGAGCCGGGCCTGCAGAATCTCGCGCTTCTCGCCGTAGAAGAAGAAGAACACGCTGCACTTCTCCCAGCGCACCACGAGGTCGCCGTCGTCATCGATCGAGTGCCGCAGGCCGAACTCGTCGAGCAGCTGCTGCACGAGCGCCATCGTCGGCACCACCATGGTGCCGCCGTCGGGCTCGCGCCGCCGTGACGTCAGCGAGTCACTGACCACCTCTTTGGGACGCCTCCAGAGCACCTCCCAAACGTACCGGTCAGGCAGCACCGGTGCTGCGGCCGGACTCCAGCCGGGCGATGGGGACGCGGAAGGGTGAGCAGGAGACGTAGTCGAGGCCGACGTGGTCGAAGAAGTGGACGGAGTCGGGGTCGCCGCCATGTTCGCCGCAGACGCCGAGTTTGAGTTGGGGCCGTTTGGAGCGGCCTTTGTTGGCGGCGATCTTGACGAGCTCGCCGACGCCTTCGACGTCGATGGACTCGAAGGGTGAGACGCCGAAGATGCCCTTCTCGAGGTAGGCGGAGAAGAACGCGGCCTCGACGTCGTCGCGGGAGAAGCCCCAGGTGGTCTGGGTGAGGTCGTTGGTGCCGAAGGAGAAGAACTCGGCTGGTTCGGCGATCTGGTCCGCGGTCAGTGCGGCCCTAGGGAGTTCGATCATGGTGCCGACGAGGAACTCCAGATGCACCCCGGTCTCGGCGCGGACATCACGGGCGACCTGGATGATGGCCTGCTTGACGGTCTCGAACTCCTGCACGTTGGCCACCAGCGGGACCATGATCTCCACCCGGGGCACCCCACCGGCCTTGATCCGTTGCGCGGCGGCTTCGAGGATCGCGCGGGACTGCATCTCGAACAGCCCCGGGATCACGACCCCGAGGCGGACCCCGCGCAGGCCGAGCATCGGGTTCTGCTCGTGCAGTTTGTGGACGGCCTGCAGCATCCGCAGGTCACCCTCACGCTTCTCCCCGCGGGACTCGGCCACCGCCACACGGACGGAGAGTTCGGTGATGTCGGGCAGGAACTCGTGCAGCGGCGGGTCCAGCAGCCGGATCGTCACCGGGAGGCCGTCCATCGCCTCCAGGATCCCGACGAAATCCTCCCGCTGCAACGGCAACAGGTTCGCCAGCTCCGCAGCCTGCTCCTCATCGGTGTCGGCCAGGATCAACCGCTCGACCAGCTGGCGCCGCTCCCCGAGGAACATGTGCTCGGTCCGGCACAACCCGATCCCCTGCGCCCCGAAGCGCCGCGCCCGGGCAGCATCCTCGGGGGTGTCGGCGTTCGCCCGCACCGACATCCGCCGGATCCCGTCGGCATGGCGCATCACCCGGTCCACCGCGGCGACCAGCTCGTCGGCGCCGTGCCCGGTGTCCGCAAGCCCACCCAGTCCCGTCTCGAAGTACTCGACCACCGGCGAGGCGACGACCGGCACCTCACCGAGGAACACCTCACCGGAGGTCCCGTCGATGGAGATGACGTCACCCTCCTTGATGATCACCCCACCCGGGGCACGGACCACCCGGTTCTTGGTGTCGACATCAAGCTGCTCGGCACCACACACACAGGTCTTGCCCATCCCCCGCGCCACCACCGCCGCATGACTGGTCTTCCCGCCCCGCGACGTCAGGATGCCAGCCGCAGCGATCATCCCGTTCAAATCATCCGGGTTGGTCTCGCGGCGCACGAGAATCACCTGCTCACCGGAGCGGTGCCACTTGACCGCGGTGTAGGAATCGAAGACGACCTTGCCCACCGCAGCACCCGGCGAGGCGTTCATCCCCTTCGCGATCGGCTTGCGTTTAGCCGAGTCGTCGAAGCGGGGGAACATCAGCTGCCCCAACTGCGCACCCGTGACCCGCTGGATCGCCTCATCCATCCCGATCAAACCCTGATCCACCAGCTGCGTCGCGATCCGGAACGCCGCCGCCGCAGTGCGCTTACCCACCCGGGTCTGCAGCATCCACAACTTGCCGTTCTCAATCGTGAACTCGATGTCACACAGATCCCGGTAGTGCCCCTCCAACGTCGCCATGATTCCCAGCAACTGGTCATAACAGCGCTTATCGATCCCCTCCAGATCAGCCAGCGGCACCGTGTTACGGATACCCGCCACCACATCCTCACCCTGCGCGTTCTGCAGATAATCGCCGTAAATCCCCTGCGCACCCGAGGCCGGATCACGCGTGAACGCCACCCCAGTACCCGAATCCATCCCCAGATTCCCGAACACCATCGAACACACCGTCACCGCCGTCCCCAGATCACCCGGAATCCGCTCCTGCCGCCGATAGATCACCGCACGCTCGGTGTTCCACGACTCGAACACCGCCCGCACCGCCAAATCCATCTGCTCACGCGGATCCTGCGGGAACGGCCGCCCCGCATACTTCACCACCACTTCCTTGAACGTCTCCACCAACTTGCGCAGATCCTCGGCATCCAGATCCAAATCGTTCGTCGACCCCTTCGCGTGCTTAGCCGCATCCAAAGCCTCCGCGAAATGCTCACCATCAATATCGAGCACCGTCTTACCGAACATCTGGATCAACCGCCGGTAAGAATCGAACGCAAACCGCTCATTACCCGCCTGCGCCGCCAACCCCCGCACCGACTGATCATTCAAACCGATATTGAGGACCGTCTCCATCATCCCCGGCATCGAGAACTTCGCCCCCGACCGCACCGACACCAACAACGGATCATCAGACTGACCCAACCGCT
>JAOPUX010000004.1 GCA_025963285.1 Jatrophihabitans sp. | reverse complement strand
CTGGTCGACGGGGACCGGCTCCCCGAGCCGATCTTCACCCCCGCCTCGAAGGCAGACCTGGGCGAGCACGACGAGAACGTCTCCTATGACGCGGTCGTGTCGGCCGTCGGCGCCGAGACGGCGGCGGAGCTTCGCCAGCTCACGCTGTCGATCTACGCCCGAGCCGCCGAGATCGCCGCCGAGCGCGGCATCCTGCTGGCCGACACCAAGTTCGAGTTCGGTCGCGACGCCGACGGGCGGCTGATCCTGGGCGATGAGGTGCTGACCCCGGACTCGTCGCGGTTCTGGCCGGCCGACCTCTGGGAGCCCGGGCACGCGCAGCCCAGCTTCGACAAGCAGTACGTCCGGAACTGGCTGCTCTCGGCCGAGTCCGGCTGGGACCGCACCTCGGGTCAGGCGCCCCCCGCGCTGCCGGAGCACGTGGTGGCCGCGACTCGAGAGCGCTACGTGGAGGCCTACGAACGCTTGACGGGCTTGCGCTTCGCCGACTGGGGATAGTCGAGGCACTCCTCGCCGAAGTGTGAGACGACCTTCTCCCCGATCCTGGTGAGCATCGCGTGCTCCTCGGGGGTCAGCAGGTCGATCAGGTGGTTGCGGACGGAGGCGACGTGATCCGGCGCCGCGGCGACGAGGGCGCTCCACCCGTCGTCGGTGAGCACGACGTAGGCCGCACGCAGGTCCTCGCTGCACTCGGCGCGGGTGACCAGGCCGCGCTGCTCCATCCGCGAGACGTGGTGTGAGAGCCGGCTGGCCGACCACTGCATGCCGGCGGCCAGCTCGGTGAGGCGGCGGCGATGGCCGTCTGCCTCCGACAGCGCGGTGAGCACCTGGTAGTCCGGCATCGACATGCCCGTGTCGCGGGTCAGGTCGCGGGCGATCTCGGCGTCGACCAGCAGCACCATGCGGCGGTAGGCACGCCACGCCCGCTGCTCGTCGTCGCTGAGCCAGTTCGCCATGACTAGATCCTACTCCCAGGTAGTTGACGTATCAACTGACAGCAGGAGTAGCCGGCGGTGTCCCCGTGACCGGTGGCAGGCCCTGGACCCTGCGCCCCAGGGCGTAGATCCGCGCGGCGCTGCTCTTGTCGTGGAAGGCGAAGAAATCGTCGATCCGGAGGCGGTATTCGTCCTTGAGCTTGCACTCTGCGTCCATGTAGTCGCAGAGTGCCGCGACGAGTCCGTCGACCTCGGTGTGGATCTCGCCGAGGGCCATCGACTCGTACTTGTAGGTCCCCTCGTCGTAGGAGGGCGGTAGCGACGGAGGGTGGAAGTAGACCACCGGCTTGTACATGTAGGCGAAGTCGAACTGCAGGCCCGAGTAGTCGGTGACCATCAGGCTCGCTTCGCTGAGGGTCCGCTCGAAGTTCAGCTCGCCGGTGGCCGGACGGATCTCGACGCAGTCGTTGCCCTGGAAGTCGTCTGCCTGCGAGCTCGTCACCGGGTGCAGCAGCAGCGTGATGCGGTAGCCGGTGGCGCGCGCCTTCGCCAGCAAGCGGGGATCGTGGATGAGGCTGTCGTAGAGGCGGAAGTAGTCGCTGTCGCGGAAGGCCGTGCTGTAGCTGCGGGACCTGCCCATCGAGTACGGCGCGGCGAGGTAGTTGCGCCACGTCGGGGCGATCAGGATCGTCCGCTGGTCATCGGAGGTCAGCCCGTCGTAGCGGGCCAGCCCGGTCAGCTCGAGCTGCTCCGGGCGGTAGCCGTACTCCGGCCGGGAGAGGTTCTCGACCTCCACGGGTGAGGCGAGGCAGAAGTAGCTGGTGTTGTCGAAGACCTGGTTGAGCGTGCCCGCCAGCTCCTGCACCGACAGACCGTGCTGGATGCAGATGAGCTGGTAGTGGTACAGCCCCCGGAAGTGTCGCTCGATCCCGCCGGCGAAGCCTCCGAAGTTCTGCGGGTTGATGTGCGTGGTGAAGACGATGTCGGCGTTGAGGAAGACCAGCCGGTGCCACAGGGTGCCGTAGCGCAGGATCCGGACGCCCTCGCGCTTGAGGCGGCGGGCATCGGGGACGTCGTCGCGCAGCACGTAGTACTTCGAGACCCCGTCACGCTCCCGGGCGGCGTACTTGTACGCGTACTCGCCGTTGTCACCGGCCTTGTAGAGCTTGTCGAAGTAGACCCAGACGGTCCGCTTGCGGAAGTAGAACCGGGTGAGGAAGTAGGCGACCCGCGTTCTCGCCGCCGTCGACGTGTCGGCAGTCTTGCGGGCGCGCAGCGAGCGGACGAAGTCGAGCTCCAGCGTCCGGAGCCGGTTGCGGGTGGTGGGCGTGACGACGATCCGTCCGGCCCGGTAGTAGAAGGTGTAACGCCCGCTGCGCCAGTAGGCCAACTTGTCATCGGTGAGTCGGGCCATCGGTCGCGTGAAGCGCGGGTTGAGCGCCACGACCGTGCGGCCGTCGGTGGTACGCAGCGAGAAGTTGATCGACCCGGAGACCTTGCGCCGCAGGGGAATCGCGACCGAGAAGCTGGTCACGCTGTACAGCCGGCGTCCCAGCGCGCGCGACTCGGTGTAGCGCTCGGTGATGGTCAGTGGGTAACTGGTGGCCTCGTAGTCCGCGACCAGCGACATGGTCGAGGCGTCGATGGGGTACTGGTAGCGGCCGGTGATCGTGAGGGTGTCACCAGCGAGCTGCATGGCCTCGATCGTGAGGCCGGTGCCGCTAGCGGTGAGGACGGGCCTGGAGTCGAGGACGAGAGCGATCTCGGAGTCGTAGTAGCGATGCGCGAGCCGGCCCGCGGAGCCTTTGAGGCCGAGATGGAAGATCCGGTTGTAGACGTCGAGGTTGCGGACGCCGCTGGAGTACAGCACGACCTCGTCAGCGATGTAGCCGAGCACGGCGCCGACCTCGCCGAAGAAGCGGTCGGTATCCCCGCGGAGTGCCTGCTTGTCGCCGGTATTCCGGTTGTACTTGATCCGCCACTGCAGGAGGTACAGGTAGGCGTGCTGCAGATAGACCGGTACGGCACCGAACCTCTCGTCCGCCACGGCGAAGAGAGACAGGAAGAAGGTGTTGAGGCCGTGGTACCACTCCGCGTCGTAGAGCCAGGGCTCGATGGTCAGCGCATCCTCGAGCTTCGCCCCGCAGCGCACGGTGCGCCCCGTCGAGCGGAACCTGCCGGCGTGCAGCAATGACTCGAGGAAGAGCCCGCTGAGCCCCATGCCGGTGCGCAGGTCGTACACGTGGCAGCCGTGCAGCACCGCGCGGCTCACGGCGAAGCCGCTCTCGCCGACCCAGGTGCTGGTGACGTCGCGCTCGATGGCCACGAAGGGCTTGGTGGCGATACCGGCATCGAGGATGTACTTGCCCTCCGGCCGCAGGACGTAGACCGACAGCGCGATCCCCTTGCCGCAGTCGATCACGATCTCGTTGAGCGCGGCACGGGTCGGTAGGTCGCCGCCGCGCAGGAAGAGCACGTAGTCGCTGTCACTCTCCTCGACGGTCCCCGCGTCGCTCAGGGCGGTGAGGGTGACGGGCTGCCCGGCCACCGGGCCGAGGGCCTCGAGCTGCGCGGCGGTGAGTACTCCAGCGGTGACGGAGACGCGCCGCAGCTGACCGGCCGGCAGCTTCCGCAGCGCCTCCACGGTGGCCGCGATCTGGTCGGCATCGGACCAGCGGGAAGTGACCACCACGTCGAACGTCGGTGCAGGCCTGGCCACTTCTGCTACTCCCCGCGATCGCGGCGCGCGTGATCGACTGCACTACGTTGGGCAGCGGTCGGTGGCAGCCGGTAAAGGTATTCCGCGCGAACTTTAGATGATCGTCAGTCGTCGAAGGAGGGATGAAGCCGACATGCTGTTGCGGCTGCGCCGGGCGATCTCTCGAAGCCTCCCCGAGCCGACGCTGGATCGGATCGTCCGGGCCCGGCACGGCGAGACCGCCCCGCAACTTCGACTGCACCGGGCACACGGCCGGCTGCGGGCTGCGGGGCGTGGCCCGCAGCAGGCCGGCCACGTCCGTGTGCTCGGCTTCGACGGCGGCGTCGAAGCCCGGATCGTCGATTCGGTAGACGCGCACGCCGTCCGCAGCGCAAATGTCGAGGCGGTCTCGGAGTGCCTTGCCCGCGCCGGCCTCGCGCACGCCCTAGTCCCGTCCACGCTGGGCCGCACCGCGGTCGTCGCGCTCTCCGTTTCCGACCGACCCGCCGCGCTGCAGGCACTGGCCACCGGACTCGGCGGGCCGCAGTGGTGCGTCGACGACCTGCCCGCCGTCCGTCCGCAGGCCAGGGCCCGTTACGCCGGGAAGAGCGTGGCCGCGACCCGTCTGGGCGCTGGTCGGTGGCGGGAGCCAGCCCGGTTCCGCGTCTTCCAGGTGCTTGCGACGGCCGCGGCCGAAGTGGTCGCCGGGCCTGAGCTCTCGGCCGCGGTCGAGTTCTGGCACCCCGTCGGCTCCTCGCCGGTGCCGCGGCCCGACGGGGGCGACTTCACACCCGGCACGCTCGTGGCGCCGGAGCCGCTGACCACGGTCGTCGCCTACCTGAGCCCGGGGGCCTGGGCCGCGGCAGTCGCCTCACCGGGGCACTGGCTCACCGGGCGCCCGAGGCTCACGCAGGTCCGCGAGCCGATCGACATCGTCTACACCTGGGTCGACGGCAGCGACCCGGTGTGGCTGGCGCGCAAGGCCGCCTGCGGGGCAGCCGTGGACGCGGAGACGCTGAACCGGTCGGCCACCCACGACTCGCGGTTCTCCTCGCGTGACGAGCTGCGCTACTCGCTGCGCTCAGTGGCGCAGTACGCCGGCTGGGCCCGCCGGATCTACATCGTCACCGACCAGCAGGTGCCCGGCTGGCTGAACGTCGACCATCCGCAGGTCGAGGTGGTGGACCACCGGCAGATCTTCCGAGACCCGGCTGGCCTGCCCGTCTTCAACTCCCACGCGATCGAATCGCAGCTGCACCACATCGACGGCCTGGCCGAGCGGTACGTCTACCTCAACGACGACGTCTTCTTCGGCCGGCTGGTCGAGCCGGAGACGTTCTTCCACGGCAACGGGATCGCAAGGTTCTTCCTCTCCAACGCGCGCCTCGACGTCGACCCGCCGTCGAGCCAGGACCTGCCGGTGATGAGCGCGGCCAAGCGCAACCGGGAGCTGATCGAGGCGCGCTTCGGCGCGACCGTCGTCAACAAGTTCAAGCACACGCCGCACCCGCAGCTGCGCAGTGTGCTGGAGCAGCTCGAGCTCGAGCACCCCGAGGCCTTCGCGGCGGTGGCCCGCTCCCGGTTCCGGCATCCCGACGACCTGTCGATCACCTCGGCGCTGCATCACTACTACGCCTACGGACTCGGCCGGGCGCTGCCGGGCGCGATCCGCTACGTCTACCAGGACATCGCCCGGGCCGACACGCCACGGCGGCTCCACAACCTGCTCCGGCTGCGCGACGCCGACGTCTTCTGCCTCAACGACCACGAGAGCGACCCGGCCGGGGCCGCCGAGCTCACCAGGCTGCTGGGGGAGTTCCTGGCTCGGATGTATCCACTCCCGAGCCCGTTCGAGCGCAGCGACGGCTGATGGGCGTCAGCGTGCTGGTGGTCGGCGCAGCGCCACGGGCGGGTGCGCTGCTCTGCGCCCAGCTGGCGGCCCTGCCGGTGCGCACACCCCTGACGATCGAGACGATGCCCGACCTCGCCGGGCTCGGCCATCACCCGGAGCGGACGGTGGTGCTGGCCGCCACGCTGCGGGTGGGCGACAGCACGCTGCTGCGACTGGTCGACGACCCGAGCCTCGGCGTGGCTGCGCTGCTGAGCGGCACTCCCGGGCGGCACCCGGTGGCCACCCAGGGCAGCGAGGTGATCGCGCTGCCCGCCGCGGTGCCTGACGCCGACTTCGTCGGGGCGGTACACCTGCCCGCCGGTGTCGCGGCCGAGCTGGCCCCGGTGCCCTCCGGTGATCCGCTCGACGGCTTGCTGACCCTGCTCGTGCGCTCGGCCGCCGCCGGCGTGCCCCCCGTCGGCATCGTCTCGCTGGACCCGCTGCCCGGTGGCCGCCTCGACGATGGGCTCGACGAAACGGTGCTGGACGCGGCGATCGCAACGGCCGAGGCGGCGGGGGTGGCCGAGCGCTCCGGTGCACGCCCGAGCGATGGCTTCTACTCCACCTTCGTGCTGCGCCGGCTCTCCGCCGGTCTCACCCCGTGGGCGGTCCGGCACGGGGTCAGTGCCACGGCGGTGACGTTGCTGGCGGCGGTGATAGGGCTGGGCGGAGCTGCCTGCTTCACGATCCCGGGCTATGCCGGCCTGCTGCTCGGGGCTGTGCTGCTGCAGGTCTGCCTGGTGCTCGACTGCGTCGACGGCGAGGTTGCGCGGATCACCCGTACCCGCTCGCCGTTCGGGGCCTGGCTGGACAGCGCCACGGACCGGATCAAGGAGTACGCCGCGCTGGCCGGGCTGGCGCTGGCCGCGGCTCGCGAGGGGCATCAGCTCTGGCTCGTGGCCACGGCGGCGATGGCGGTGCAGACGGCGCGGCACGTCCAGGACCAGACGTTCTCGAAGGGGGTACTCGCCTCCTGGCAGGCCTCGCTCCGCGACTCCCGACCGCTGGCCGACCGCAGCGGATGGCAGCGCCCCCCCGGCTCAGCCCCCGCTCGGGTCGGCGCGGGGACGGTGGGCAGCGGGGGCGTCTGGGTGCGGCGGGTGCTGCAGATGCCGATCGCCGAGCGCTGGCTGGTATTGAGCGTGGCGGCGGTGGCCGGGTCACCCGCGGCCGGGGTGGGGGCCTACCTGGCGCAGGCCGTGCTCGCCGAGCTCTGGGTGACCCTCGGCTCGGTCCGCCGCACCCGCGGCGGCGTGGCCAGCCCCTCCGCAGGGACCCGGGCCTGGCTGGCCTGGCTGCGCGACGACGGTTTCGTGGCGCTGGGCGCCCCCGGCGGGGTGGCTGGGTGGGCGCTGGCTCCGCTGCTCACGATCGCCGAGGGGGTGCTGCTCTGCCTGGCGGTGCAGCACTGGGCACCGCACTGGTCCGGTGCGGCCTTCGGCTGGTTCGCGCTGGTCGCCTGGCACCGCTACGACCTGGGCCTGCGCCGAGCCTCGCGCACGCCCCGGATCGTCAACGCCCTGGGACTCGGGTGGCCCGGCCGGTCGGCGGTCGTGCTGGTGGCAGGGGCCTGCGGTGTGCTGCCGGCAGCCCTCGTCGCGGGCATCGCCTGGCTCGCCGTGGTCTACGTTCCGGAGAGCCTGCGCGCCGGTGCGCGGATCCGGATCCGGAGCGGGGTGCCTGCATGAGCCAGCGGATGAGCGTGGCCGAGCTCCGCGAGATCGGCCAGCCACCCGCGGTGATGGGCAGGCGCAACTCCGAGCACTGGGCCGGCAGCCTCTACCTGCGCCGCCTGTCGATCTACCTCACCTGGCTCCTCCTGCCGACCCGGATCACCGCCAACGGCGTCACCTGGCTGATGATCTGGACGGGCGTGGCCAGCAGCGCCGTGCTGCTCTGGACCTCCTGGTGGGCGGTGCTCCTCTGTGCACTCGGCCTGCAGCTGCAGATCCTGCTCGACTGCAGTGACGGCGAGCTGGCCCGCGCGCGCGGGACGACCTCGCCGGTAGGCGTCTACCTCGACCGGATCGGGCACTACCTCACCGAGGCGACGCTGCCGATCGCCTTGGGGTTCCATGTGTCCGGCGGGCTGGGCTCGCTCGGCGGCTGGACGACCGTCGGTGCGCTCACGGGGACGGTCGTGCTGCTCAACAAGTCCTTCGGCGACCTCATCCACGTGGCGCGCGGCTACGCCCGGCTACCGCTGCTCTCCGAGGATGCCTCGGTGGCCGCCGTCCGCGTGGGGCTGCTCCGCCGGCTGCGCAGCCTGCTGAAGCTGGCGCCCTTCTACCGCGCGTTCGTGGCGCTGGAGTTCTCGCTGATCTGCCTGGTCGCGGCGAGCATCGACGCGATCGTCGGCGGCCACGACGTGCTGCGCGGCTGGGCGATTGCGATGCTGCCGCTGGCGGTGCTGCTCTCGGCCGGACACCTCGCGGCCATCCTGCTGTCGCGGCGGCTGACCGACTAGCTGCCGACGTCTAGATGATGGGTGGATGGCCGAGGCGGGCCAGCCGGGCCACGGTGCGCCACCGCATCGGGCGCCGCACGCCGGGGCTCGTCTTCCACCCCTCGACGAAGCCGTAGCACCACACCCGGAGGTCGGCGGGCTGGCGAGCCAGCCGGGTGACCGTGACGGCCATCCAGGCCGCGACGTAGATCGGGATCAGCGCCACCGGCAGGTTGCGGCGCGCGAGCCAGACCCGGTTGCGGGCATTGAGCCGGTAGAACACCGAGTGCCGGTCCGGGCGGGTGGACGGATGGTGCATCACCAGATCGCCGGCGTAGTGGACGTCCCACCCCGCGTCCCAGAGGCGCCAGGTGAGTTCGATGCCCTCGTGGCCGTAGAAGAAGTCGTCGGCCCAGCCGCCGGCGGCCTCGAAGGCGGCGCGACGCACGAACGTCACGCCCTCAGCCAGGGTGAAGGCCGGTCCCGGGGATGCAGGGTCGCCGATCCGCACCCGAGGCACCCAGCGGCGCATCGTCAGGCCGTCGACGTCGGTGATCCGGGTCTGCATCGCGCCGAGTCTCGGGCGCCGGCTGAAGAGCTCGATCGCGTCGCGAAGCACGACCGGGCTCTCGGCCCACGCGTCGTCGTCCAGGAAGAAGATCAGCGGTGCCTTGGTGAGCCGGGCCCCGAGATTGCGGGCCGCCGGTACGCCGATGTTCTCCGGCAGGGGCACGGTGCGCACACCCTCGCCGAGAACGCCCGGATTAGAACCGTTGCCGATCACGACGATCTCGATCTCGACCTCGGATTGCATGCGCAGGCTGTCGAGCGCGCGCCGCAGTTCCTGCGGTCGCTCGCCGGTGGTGAGCACCACCACTGCCAGGCAGGATGGAGCATCCTGAACCCCGCCTGAACGCTTCACGCGGAGATCATGTCATGGGGGCACAGCCGCGGCCGGTACTCTCAGTTTTCTTTCCGCTGCGCACCCTGGGAGTAAACGTGCCTCGCGTTGTCGTGGACGTCGTTCTGAAGCCGGAGATCCTCGATCCGCAGGGGCAGGCCATCGTGGGGGCGCTGGGCCGGCTGGGGATCGAGGGCGTCACCGACGTGCGGCAGGGAAAGCACTTCGAGCTCGAGGTCGACGAGGGCGTCGGCGACGACACCCTGGCCACCCTCGCCGACACCCTGCTCGCGAATCCGGTGATCGAGACCTTCACCATTCGTCGCGCCTGACCGTCCGGCGGACGCACCGGCCGGGATGGCAAGCGGCCACTCCGCGGGCCGGTAACCTGAACGGGTGCCGGTTCGCGTTGGTGTGGTGACCTTTCCTGGCAGTCTGGACGATCGCGACGCTGCGCGAGCAGTCCGCGTCGCGGGTGCCGAGGCGGTGTCGCTCTGGCACGCCGATCCGCAGCTGCACGACGTCGACGCCGTGATCCTCCCCGGCGGCTTCTCCTACGGGGATTACCTGCGCTGCGGGGCCATCGCCCGCTTCTCGCCCGTGATGGGCTCGATCATCGCCGCGGCCCGCGACGGCCTGCCCGTGCTGGGCATCTGCAACGGCTTCCAGATCCTCTGTGAGTCGCACCTGCTCCCCGGCGCCCTGATCCGCAACGATCACCGCAAGTTCGTCTGCAAGGAGCAGTCGCTGCGCATCGAGAGCGTCGACTCGCCCTGGACGTCGCAGTTCTCCGCCGGGCAGGAGATCGTCATCCCCCTCAAGAACGGGGAGGGCGGCTTCGTCGCCGACGAGCACACCCTCGACGAGCTGGAGGGCTCCGGCCGCGTGATCGCCCGCTACCTCGACGGCAACCCCAACGGCAGCTACCGCGACATCGCAGGCATCCGGAACGAGGCCGGCAACGTGGTCGGCCTGATGCCCCACCCCGAGCACGCGGTCGAGGCGCTCACCGGCGTAGGCACCGACGGGCTGGGCTTCTTCCTCGGCCTGGTCGGAGTACCGGCGTGAGCACCGTGACGGGCCTCGACACCGTCGAGATCGCCGAGACGACGCCGGAGCAGCCGCAGCCCTTCGCCGAGCTGGGGCTGGCGCCCGACGAGTACGCCCGGGTCCGCGAGATCCTCGGCCGCCGACCCACCTCCTCCGAGCTGGCGATCTACTCGGTGATGTGGAGCGAGCACTGCTCGTACAAGTCCTCGAAGGTGCATCTGCGGCAGTTCGGCGAGAAGGCCCCGCCCACAGATGCGCTGCTCGTCGGGATGGGCGAGAACGCCGGCGTGGTCGACGCGGGCGACGGCTGGGCGGTCACCTTCAAGATCGAGTCGCACAACCACCCGTCCTACGTCGAGCCCTACCAGGGCGCGGCCACCGGGGTCGGCGGCATCGTCCGCGACATCCTCACCATGGGGGCCCGGCCCGTCGCAGTGATGGACTCGCTGCGTTTCGGCAAGCTGGGCGCCCCGGACACCGCGCGCGTGCTGCCCGGGATCGTGGCCGGTGTGGGTGGCTACGGCAACTGCCTCGGCCTGCCCAACATCGGTGGCGAGGTCTATTTCGACGCCTCTTACGCCGGCAACCCGCTGGTGAACGCGCTCTGCGTCGGCGTCATGCGCACCGACGGGATCAAGCTGGCCAAGGCCGACGGGCCGGGCAACCTCGTCGTGCTCTTCGGTGCCCGCACCGGCGGCGACGGCATCGGCGGCGCCTCGGTGCTGGCCTCGGCGACCTTCGACGACGCGAAGCCCTCCAAGCGGCCCAGCGTGCAGGTCGGCGATCCGTTCGCCGAGAAGGTGCTCATCGAGTGCTGCCTGGAGATCTTCGCCGCCGACCTGGTCACCGGCATCCAGGATCTCGGTGCCGCCGGGCTCTCCTGCGCCACGACCGAGCTGGCCGCGGCGGGCACCGGCGGGATGGACGTCGACCTCGACCTCGCCCCGCTGCGTGACCCCACGCTCGTGCCCGAAGAGATCCTGATGAGCGAGTCCCAGGAGCGCATGATGGCGGTGGTGACGCCGGAGAAGCTCGAGGCGTTCCTCGCCGTCTGCACGAAGTGGGACGTCAACGCCACGGTCATCGGCACGGTCACCGACAGTGGCCGGCTGCGGATGAAGTGGCACGGCGAGACGATCGTCGACATCCCGCCGCGCACCGCCGCCCACGAGGGTCCCGTCTACAACCGTCCGATCGAGCGCCCCGTCGACCAGGACGCGGTGAACCAGCACGACGGCCGTGACCTGCCGCGTCCGCGGGGCGGTGACGAGCTGCGCGACACCCTGCTACGGCTGGTCGGCTCGCCCAACCTTGCCGACAAGTCCTGGGTCACCGACCAGTACGACCGCTTCGTGCTCGGCAACACGGTGCTTGCCCAGCCGGAGGATGCCGGGATGATCCGCCTCGACGAGTCGACCTCGCGTGGCCTGGCCCTCTCGGTCGACGGCAACGGCCGCTACGCCCGTCTCGACCCCTACGCCGGTGCGCAGCTGGCGCTGGCCGAGGCCTACCGCAACGTCGCCACCTCCGGCGCGCGCCCGCTGGCCGTCACCAACTGCCTGAACTTCGGCTCGCCGGAGGACCCGGCCGTGATGTGGCAGTTCAGCGAGGCCACCCGCGGCCTGGCCGACGGCTGCCTCGTGCTCGGCACACCGGTCACGGGCGGAAACGTCAGCTTCTACAACCAGACGGGCACCACCCCGATCCTGCCCACGCCCGTCATCGGCGTGCTCGGGCTGATCGACGACGTGGAACGCCGCACCGTGCACGGCTTCCACTCCGACGGCGCGCTCATCTACCTCCTCGGCGACACCCAGGACGAGTTCGGCGGCTCGGAGTGGATGCACGTCGTCCACGACTTCCTCGGGGGACGCCCGCCGGCCGTCGACTTCGCCCGCGAGCAGCTGCTGGCCGACGTCCTGATCAACTCATCGCGGGACGGGCTGATTGACTCGGCCCACGACCTCGCCGAGGGTGGCCTGGCCCAGGCGCTCGCCGAGGCCTGCCTGCGCACGAACATCGGCGCGCGGGTCGTGCTGCCCGAGGGACTCGACCCCTTCGTTGCGCTCTTCAGCGAGTCGACGGGCCGCGCGATCGTCTCGGTGCCGCGCAGCGAGGAGATCCGCTTCACCGATATGTGCAGCGCGCGTGGCCTGCCGGCGACCCGGATCGGCGTCGTCGACGTGCTCGGCACGGACCTCGACATCCAGGGTGAGTTCAGCGTGCCGCTGCGCGAGCTCCGCACGGCCTGGTCGTCGACGCTGCCGGCCCGCTTCGCCGACTGATCGACCGCTTCGAGTGCAGATCGGGTGGCTCTGGCCACCTGATCTGCAATCAGTTTGCGGCCACCGACTTGAATAGGTGACGTGAGCGAGAAGCTGGCCGGGCATGTCGAGGCCTTCCTCGCCCAGGGCGCCGTGCTCGCCGAGTGGCTCTCGGCGCTGCCGCCCGAGGCGTTCGCGGCGCCCTCCGTGCTGGACGGCTGGGACGTCCGCACGCTCGTCGGCCACGTCGTGCTGATGCAGCAGGGCCTGGTGCGCGCCCTCGGCAACCGGGTGGCCGACCAGGCGACATCGGCGGCCGAGTTCGTCTCCCGCTACCGGCCCGCGGTGGAGCAGATCGCTGAGAGCACCCGGGCGGTGACGGGCTCGCTGACGCCGGCCGAGCTGATCGCGGCGCTGCAGGACGTGGACGGCGTGCGGGCGGCAGCCGACGGCGTGGCCGACCGGACTGTGGTGCTGGGCGGGCGAGGCCCGATCACGGCGCTCGACCTGGCCACCACCCGCATCGTGGAGATCGTGATCCACAGCGACGACCTCTCGCGCTCGCTGCCAGCGGTGGACCCGGTGCCGCTGCTCCGCCCCGCCCTGGCCACGGCCGTCCGGACCCTGGTGCAGATCCTCGCCGCCCGTTCGCCGGGGCGCTCCGTGGAGCTGCGTGTGCCGCCCTTCGCGGCCGTCCAGGCCATCGCCGGGCCCCGGCACACTCGCGGCACACCCCCCAACGTGGTCGAGACCGACCCCGTCACCTGGCTACGCCTGGCCACCGGCCGCGAGGGATTCGCCGCGGCCGTCGCCGACGGCCGGGTGGCTGCCAGCGGCCACCGCGCCGACCTCACCGACTACCTCCCGCTCCTCAGCTAGCTAGCCCCAGCTAGGCCCGCCCCAGCTCCACCCCCGCGAGTGGCTTGTTCGGACGCGAGTGGCTGGGCGACACGCCACCACTCGCGTCCGAACAAGCCACTCGGCGGAGCTGCGCTGGGAGGTGATCCCGCAAGTGATCCACCCACGACGAACGACACGCCGAGCGCGGTCCGACGGCACCGGAATGCCCGGTAGGCTGAACCACGTGGCTCGTGGCGACGGCAAGCTCAACCATGAACTGATGCCCGGCGAGAAAGGCCCCCAGGATGCCTGCGGAGTCTTCGGCGTCTGGGCAGCTGGCGAGCAGGTAGCCAAGCTCACCTACTTCGGCCTCTACGCGCTGCAACACCGGGGCCAGGAGGCGGCCGGGATCGCGGTCAGCGACGGCTCGTCGCTCGTCGTCTACAAGGATCTGGGCCTGGTCTCCCAGGTCTTCGACGAGGCCACCCTCGCCACCTTGCAGGGGCACATCGCCGTCGGGCACACCCGCTACTCCACCACCGGTTCGACCACCTGGGAGAACGCGCAGCCGAGCTTCCGCACCACGCCGGCCGGCACCGGCCTGGCGCTCGGCCACAACGGCAACCTCGTCAACACGGTGGAGCTCTTCGCCAAGGCGCGCGAGGAGGGCATCTTCAGCCGGAACCTCGGGATGAGCGCCACCACCGACTCCGAGCTCCTCACCGCCATGCTGGCCGCCCGCCCGGACGTCTCGGTGGAGCAGGCCGCGATGGACGTGCTCCCCACCCTCAGGGGTGCCTTCTCCCTGGTCTTCATGGACGAGCACACGCTCTACGCCGCCCGCGACGCCCAGGGTGTCCGTCCACTGGTGCTGGGCCGGCTGGACCGGGGCTGGGTCGTCACTTCGGAGACGGCCGCGCTGGATATCGTCGGCGCCAGCTACGTCCGCGAGATCGAGCCCGGCGAGCTGGTCACGATCGACGAGGACGGCCTGCGCTCGCAGCACTTCGCCTCGGCCGAGCCCAAGGGCTGCGTCTTCGAATACGTCTACCTGGCCCGTCCGGACACCACGATCTCCGGGCGCAGCGTGCACTCCGCGCGCGTCGAGCTCGGCCGTCGGCTGGCCAAGGAGCACCCGGCCGATGCTGACCTGGTGATCCCGGTGCCGGAGTCGGGCACACCGGCCGCCATCGGGTACGCCGAGGCCTCGGGCATCCCGTACGGCCTCGGTCTGGTGAAGAACAGCTACGTCGGGCGGACCTTCATCCAGCCGTCCCAGACGATCCGCCAGCTGGGCATCCGGCTCAAGCTCAACCCGCTGCGCGACGTGATCCGGGGCAAGCGGCTCGTGGTCGTCGATGACACGATCGTGCGCGGCAACACCCAGCGCGCCCTGGTGCGAATGCTGCGCGAGGCCGGCGCACTGGAGGTGCACGTCCGCATCTCGGCGCCGCCGGTGATGTGGCCGTGCTTCTACGGCATCGACTTCGCCTCGAAGGCCGAGCTGGTGGCCAACGGCCTGGACAACGAGGGCATCCGGCACTCGATCGGCGCCGACTCCCTCGGCTACGTCTCCCTGGAGAGCCTGGTCGCGGCCACCGAGCAGCCCAAGACGCGGCTCTGCATGGCCTGCTTCGACGGCAAGTACCCGATCGCGCTGCCGGATCTGGTGGGCAAGCACGTCCTCGAAGGCATCGAGAAGTCGGCGCTTGGCAAGGCGGCCGGCGAGCGGGCCGCCGACAACCCGCCGGCGCCGGACTCGCTGGCCCAGGGCGGGTACGCCGAGGATGCACTGACCCGTCCGTGACCAGCTCCTACGCAGCAGCCGGCGTCGACATCGCGGCCGGTGACCGTGCCGTCGAGCTGATGAAGTCATCGGTCAGGCGCACCGTCCGCCCCGAGGTACTCGGCGGCCTAGGCGGCTTCGCCGGGCTCTTCGCCCTGGACCTGCAGAAGTACCCGCAGCCGGTGCTCGCCAGCTCCACCGACGGCGTCGGCACGAAGATCGCGATCGCTCAGGCGGCCGACCGGCACGACACCATCGGCATCGACATGGTGGCGATGGTGGTCGACGACCTGGTTGTGGTCGGCGCCGAGCCGCTCTTCCTCACCGACTACATCGCCACCGGCAAGGTGGTGCCGGAGAAGATCGCCGCCATCGTCAGCGGCATAGCGGAGGGCTGCGTCCAGGCCGGCTGCGCGCTCGTCGGTGGCGAGACGGCCGAGCACCCCGGTGTGATGGAGCCCGACGACTACGACGTCTCCGGTGCCGCGGTCGGTGTCGTGAACGCCGACGCCGTGCTGGGCGCCGAGCGGGTGCGCCCGGGTGACGTGCTGATCGCGCTCGGTTCGTCGGGCCTGCACTCCAACGGCTACTCGCTGGTGCGGCACGCGCTGTTCCAGATCGGCGGCCTGGCGCTCGACGCCACGCCCGCCGAGCTGGAGGGTGCGACCCTGGCCGACGAGCTGCTCATCCCCACGCGGATCTACTCCCTCGACTGCCTCGCCCTGGCGGCCGAGGCCGGCGCACATGCCTTCGCGCACATCACCGGCGGCGGGCTGGCCGGCAACCTGGTGCGGGTACTGCCGCCCGGCACCACTGCGGTGGTCGACCGCGGCACCTGGGCGCCGCAGCCGATCTTCGACCTCATCGCCCGCACCGGCGCGGTGCCGCTCGACCAGCTCGAGCTGACGTTCAACCTCGGCGTGGGCATGGTGGCAGTGGTACCGGCCGGAGCCGTCGAGCAGGCGCTCGCGCTGGCCGCGCAGCGCGGCGTGCCCGCCTGGCGGCTCGGCGAGATCGAGGCCTCCGGCGGGGACCCAGTGGTGACGTTGACGGGCAGCTACCAGGGCGTCGCAGCGTCCTGGCTCTGACCGGTCGACGGTTTCGACCGACCCTGCGGGTCAGTTGGTGGCGCTGACCCAGTCGTCGGTGTCGTCGTCATCGTCGTCGTCATCCACCTGCGGTGTTGACGACGAGTAGCCCGCCGACCCAGCGAGTTCGCGCGCTAGCGCGTCGAGATCAGTGCCATGAGAGCTGTACTTGAGCTCTCGAGCGACTTTTTGCTGCTTGGCTTTGGCACGGCCGCGCCCCATGGCTCGACCCCCTCACTCACCGGTCATCCGGCGGTGAGTAGAGCGCGCAGCGCCCACATTTACGACCGCCGGGAAAGTTGTCATTTCCTCGTGACATCAGCGTACCCCGTGTCAGGCCCGCACGGCACACGGGTTCGCACTGTCCTAAAGATGACACTTTTGCCCGAATTAGTGCTCTGGACGAACCGGACAGGCCAGCAGCCGTGGCACAGAGTGGACACTCTGATTGACGAAGTAGTCAACTAACACCGGTCATATGCATACTTGCGACGTATCGCGGTACAGGACCCGCGTACACGCCGAGGCACACAGGACACCTCGGCAAGTCCAAGAAAGGGCGCCCCCAATGACGACACCCCGTCCCCGGCCCGAGACCGAGCCACTGCTGACCCCGTCAGAAGTTGCGACTCTCTTCCGTGTCGACCCGAAGACGGTCACACGGTGGGCCAAGGCAGGCAAGCTCACCTCGATCCGCACCCTCGGTGGCCACCGTCGCTACCGCGAGTCCGAGGTTCGCTCGCTGCTCGAAGGCAACACCCACACCACGGTCGAGGTCTGATCGAGGTTCAAGCAGTACCCGTTTCATAGCTCCAGACGCGCCGCGCCGAGATCATCGCTACTGCGATTTCGGTGCGGCGCTTCTGTCTGTCTGGGCCCGCGGTCGCTTTTTCGTGCGGCTCAGAGCTGGCGGCCGGCGAGCTCGGCCAGGGCGGTGGGGGTGAGGCCGGCGGCCTCGGCTACCTCGGCCTCGTCCACCGCGCCGCTGTCGAGGCCGCGGAGCAGGTAGCCGGCCAGGGCCTTGGCGGTGGCGGGCTCGTCGAGGACGCCGGAGGACTGCTTGTCGAGGTAGGCACGCAGCCGGGCGGCGGAGCTGGGCAGGGCGGCACGGAAGAAGGCGAAGGTCGCGGCGAAGCGGGTGGGCAGCTGCGCGGGGTGCAGGTCCCAGCCCTGATAGAAGCCGCGCTCCAGCGACCGGAGCACGAGCCGGTAGTGCAGCGCCCACGCCGCGCGGATCTCCGCGGGGGTGCCGACGGGCACGATGTTGGTGGAGCCATCCGACACCGCCACCCCGGTGCCGGCCGCGGCCACCTGCATCACCGCCTTGGCGTAGTCGGCCGCCGGGTGCTCCATGCTCTGGTGCGCCGCTGCGATCCCGACCGAGGCGCTGTAGTCGTAGGTGCCGTAGTGCAGCCCCACGCAGCGGCCAGCGCAGGCGTGCAGCATCCGGGCGATGAGCGCGGTGCCGTCCGGGCCCAGCACGGCCTGGGGCGTCTCGACCTGCAGCTCGATCGAGAGCGGGGTGATGGCATACGTCGACTCGAGCGCCTCGGCGAGCGTCACCATCGCCAACACCTGCTCCACGGAGCTGACCTTCGGCAGCGTCACCCGGAAGCCGTCGGGTAGTCCCCCGGCGATGAGGGCCGTCTCGAGAAAGAGGTCCAGGGTGCGGATGCCGCGCAGCCGGGTGGGGTCCTCCAGCGACTTCATCCGCAGCCCGACGAAGGCCGGCACCGTGCCCGGCTCCCCCAGCCCGACGATCGTGGCGGCGGCGCGCACGTCGATGTCCTCGGTGGCGTCGGAGCGGATGCCGTAGCCGTCCTCGAAGTCGATCCGCAGGTCCTCGATCGGCTCGCGGGCCAGCTTGGCGTCGACCCGCTCGGCCAGCGACTGCGAGATCGACTCGAGCGGGCCGTGGGTGGCGACCGAAGCCGCCGCCTGCCGCCCCCAGGAGGCGAGCGTCTCGGGCTGGAAGAGATCGGCGGGGACGTAGACGGTGTGCACCGGCTGACGCCCCGCCGGCGGCCCGGGGTATGCGGCGAGGCGGGCAGCATCGTCGGCCGCGAGCCGGGCGTCGATCGCGGCAACCACCGCGGGATCCAGCATCAGTCGATCTCGGCGTAGGCAGGAACGGTGAGGAAGTCGGCGAAGTCGGCATCCAGGGCCACCCGGGCGAAGAGCCGGCGGGCGGTCTCGGCCCACTCACCCTCGAGTGGCTCGGCCGCGATCAGCCCCTGCACGAGCTCGGCGGTGACCAGCTCGCCGGTGTCGTCGAGGCGTACCCCGCCCTGCACCCACTGCCAGACCTGCGAGCGGGAGATCTCGGCGGTGGCAGCGTCCTCCATCAGGTTGTCGATGGCCGCCGCGCCGTTGCCCGACAGCCAGGCGACGAGGTAGCGCAGCCCCACGCTGACGTTGGCATGCAGGCCGGTGGCGGTGCGCCCACCGGGCACGCCGGAGAGGTCGATCAGCGCGGCGGCGTCCGGAACCACGTCGTCGCGGAGCCGGTCGAGCTGGTTGGGACGCTCGCCGAGGGTGGCGTCGAAGATCTCCTGGCAGACGGGGACGAGGTCCGGGTGGGCCACCCACGAGCCGTCAAAGCCGTCCGTCGCCTCGCGGGTCTTGTCCTCACGGACCTTGGCGAGGGCGCGCTCGTTCACCGCCGCGTCCCGGCGGGACGGGATGAACGCGGCCATCCCACCCATGGCGAAGGCCCCGTGCCGGTGGCAGGTCTGCACGAGCAGCTCCGTGTAGGCCCGCATGAACGGCGCCGTCATCGCCACCGAGGCGCGGTCGGGCAGCACGAACGCCGGCCCGGCGTCGCGAAAGTACTTGATGATGCTGAAGAGGTAGTCCCACCGGCCCGCGTTGAGGCCCGAGGCGTGCTCGCGCAGCTCGTAGAGGATCTCGGCCATCTCGAAGGCGGCGGGGATCGTCTCGATCAGCGCGGTGGCACGGATCGTGCCGTGCGGGATTCCCAACTCGGCCTCGGCCAGGGTGAAGATGTCGTTCCAGAGCCGGGCCTCGAGGTGGCTCTCCATCTTCGGCAGGTAGAAGTACGGGCCGCTGCCCTTCGCGATCAGGGCCGCGGCGTTGTGGAAGAAGTGCAACCCGAAGTCGACGAGTGCACCGACGCCGGTGGCGCCGTCGACCGTGACGTGCCGCTCGTCGAGGTGCCAGCCGCGCGGGCGTACCACGATCGTGGCCAGCGGCGCGTCGGTGCGCAGGGCATACCTCCGCCCCTCCGGTGTGGTGAAGTCCAGCTCGCTGCGGATGCCGTCGCGGAGGTTGAGCTGCCCGTCGATCACGTTGCGCCAGTGCGGGGTGTTGGCGTCCTCGAGGTCGGCCAGCCAGACCCGGGCCCCGGAGTTCAGCGCGTTGATCATCATCTTGCGCTCGGTGGGACCCGTGATCTCGACCCGGCGGTCGATCAGGTCGGCGGGGGCCGGTGCCACCTGCCAGTCGCCGTCCCGAACCGCGGCCGTGGCGGGCAGGAAGTCGAGGCGACCGGTCAGGCGGACCTCCTCGCGGCGCACCGCCCGCGCCGCCAGCAGCGAGTTCCTGGTGGCGGCGAAGCGCTGGTGCAGCAGTTCGACGAAGGCCAGTGCCTCGGGCGTCAGGATCTCCGCACTGCGGTCGACCGCGGGCCCGTCGATGACGATCATGAGAAGAACTCCGTCGGGTCGACGCTGATGTCTGGGCCGAGCAGGCTGGTCCAGCGCCGGACCACCGCGTCGTGGTGCGTGGGTGCCACGGCACCGTGCAGCCGGAGCCGCGAGATGCCGCCGTCCGGATGGATGTCGAGACGTACCAGGGAGACGACTGCGTCACTGGCGATCGGGAACCAGTGCTCGGTGTCGGGCTGCAGCCGCGTCAAGGGCAGTAACTCCGCGCCGGACTCGGCGTCGCTGAGCCGGGCCCAGCCCGGGGCGTTGCCGAGGAAGCGGGTGGTGTCGATGATCGCGTGATGCAGCAGCCCGGGGGCGGCCAGCCGGACGACCAGCCAGTCGTTGCCGTCGTCGCGCCGCCGCGAGGTCTCCCAGCCGTCGGACATGACCGTGGCCCGGCCGGGGGAGAGGACGTTGGCCGGCGAGCTGTAGAACATGTTGCTGCACGCGGCGAGGCGGGCGCCGTGCACCGTGGCGGCCAGGTCGACGCGGCCACCGAGGATGCGCGGGTCGGGCACCACCTCGCCGTGCACGCGGAACCGGGCCACGCCGCCGTCCGGGTGGATGGTGAGCCGGACGTGCGTCACCAGCCGCGGGCCGCCGGAGACGGGGATGACGTTCTCGCTGTCGCCCTGCAGCGGCGCGTGTTCGATCAGCGGCACCCAGGGCGCCTGCAGTAGCTCCTCGGCCGAGGGGTAGCCGAGCATGGTCGTGGCGTGTACCGAGGCGGCGGGCGGGTAGTTGCCCTTGAAGAACGAGGTGTCGATGTTGACGCCGTGCACCACGGCCGGGGCGGCCAGCCGGATGATGGCGACATCGGCACCGGGGGTGCGGCGGCGGCGGGTCTCCCAGCCGTCGTAGATCTTGCCGCGGTGCCCGAAGGCAGTCGGGTCGTGCGTGGCCGGGCCCGGGCTGAGCAGGTTGTGCACGTCGGCGAAGGCGTCGTCGTTGGTGTAGACCACCGTGCCGCCGAGCACCCGGCCGGCGAGGTCGGGAAGCTGCCGCACGTCGGGCCGGGCCCGCGGGCTGTCGGCCTCGGTCATGCGGCTTCTCCTGTCCGTGTCTGCCTACGTTGTCGCCGGTCCGCGCCGTGCCAACCGGGAACAGCGTAGGCAGCCGGCCTCAACGGGCGGGGGTGATCATGCGTCCGGGCGTGCCAGAGATCGGCTCGCCACGGAGGTAAGTCTCGTGCACGACACCGCGGAGCTCGCGACCGGCGTACGGGCTCACCGGGTTGCGGTGGCGCAGTGCCGCGATCTCGACGGTGAAGGGCTCGTCCGGGGCGAAGACGGCGAAGTCGGCCTGCCGCCCCACCTCGATGGTGCCGCGGTCGGTGAGGCCGGTCAGGGCGGCCGGTGCCGCCGCCATCCAGTGCGCCACCTGCAGCAGGGTGGCACCGCGGGCAGAGGCGCCCGTCCAGACGGCCGGCAGCCCGAGCTGCAGGGAGGCGATGCCGCCCCAGGCCGCACCGAAGTCGCCGCTGTCGAGCCGCTTGGCCTCGATCGTGCAGGGCGAGTGGTCGGAGACGACGAGGTCGATCGTGTCGTCGAGCAGGGCCGCCCAGAGCTGCTCGCGGTTGGCCGCGCCCCGGATCGGCGGGCAGCACTTGAAGTCGGTGGCGCCGTCGGCGATGGTCTCGGCCTCGAAGGTGAGGTAGTGCGGGCAGGTCTCGACGGTGACGGGCAGCCCCTCGGCCTTGGCCGCCGCGATCAGCGGCAGCGCCTCGGCGCTGGAGAGGTGGACGATGTGGGTGCGGCAGCCGGTGCGGCGCGCCGTCTCCAGCAGGGCGGCGATGGCCGTGGTCTCGGCCTCGGGTGGCCGCGAGGCCAGGAAGTCTCGGTAGGCCCGGCCCTGCGCCGCGGGCTGGGCGTCGATCACGTGCTCGTCCTCGGCGTGTGCGATGAGCAGCCCGTCGAAGGCGGCGATGGCCGTCATGGCGGTGGCCAGGCCGGCCGGGTCGAGGGGCGGGAACTCGTCGACGCCGGAGGGCAGCAGGAAGCACTTGAAGCCGACCACCCCGGCCTCGTGCAGGGGCGCCAGCTCGCCGGCGTTGCCCGGGATCGCGCCACCCCAGAACGCCACGTCGACCGCGAGCTTGCCCGCGGTGCTGGCCCGCTTGGCCGTCAGCGCGGGGACGTCCACCGTGGCCGGGATGCTGTTGAGCGGCATGTCGACGATCGTCGTCACCCCGCCTGCTGCCGCCGCGGCCGTGGCCGTCGCGAAGCCCTCCCACTCGGTGCGGCCGGGCTCGTTGACGTGCACGTGACTGACGACCAGGCCAGGTAGCAGCACCTGATCGTCGGGTAACTCGACCGGCGCCGGCCCGAACGCGTCGATCGCCGTGATGATCCCCTCGGTCACCTCGACGCGGCACGCCCGCTCACCGGTCGGCGTGACGACGCGTCGCGCGGCGATCACGGTGGTGCCGGACACCTAGCCCCCAGCTGCTCAGGTCGTTTCGCGCGTGAACGCTGCTCGTCGACGACGGCCACGCGATGATCGCACGCGCTCGTTTCGTCCGGAGAACGCCCGATCTCCCGACGTGCTGCTGCGGCGGGCGGTCGACGTGCGCGAGAGCTCCAGGGATGCCCCCTCGACTCCTGACCGGGCCCTAGGCTCGGCGCGATGAGCGCAACGGACGCCCGCGGCGTCCCGGTGCTGCTGAGCCCGTTCGCCTACTCGACCTACCGTGGCAGCTAGCCGTCACGAAACGCGGTGATAACGCAGACGATGCAGAGTGGGCTCGCCGATCCGGTCTGTAGGCATAGCTAAGGGTGAGGGGGCGACATGATCTCAATCGAGGGCGGCCACGTCGCGACCGTCGATGCCCTGGGCACGGAGTACAGCTCCGGCCATGTGGTACTCGACGGCACCCGCATCGTCGCGGTCGGCCCGGGCCGCGCAGCCGAGAGCCCCGCCATCACCGAGCGGATCGATGCCACCGGCTGCTTGCTGACCCCGGGCTTCGTCAACGTCCATCAGCACCTCTACCAGTGGATCACCCGCGGCTATGCCACCGACGACACGCTCTTCGGCTGGCTGAAGACCCTGTACCCGATGTGGGCGCGGCTGGATGCCGACCTGGTGCACGCCAGCGCCGCGGCCAACCTCGGCTGGCTGGCGCTGACCGGCTGCACGACCACGAGCGACCATCACTACGTCTTCCCCGGGGGCGCCTCCGACCTGCTCGACGCGGAGATCGCCGCCGCTCGCGAGATCGGCGTGCGCTTCCACCCGACGCGGGGGTCGATGAACCTGGGTCAGTCGCAGGGCGGGTTGCCGCCGGACAGCGTCGTCGAGGATCACGACGCGATCCTGGTCGCCAGCGCGGCGGCCATCGACACGTTCCACGATCCGAGCTTCGACTCGATGCTGCGCATCGGGCTGGCCCCGTGCTCGCCGTTCTCGGTGACGGCCGAGCTCATGCGTGACAGCGCGGCGCTGGCGCGGGAGCGCGGCGTGCGGCTGCACACGCACCTGGCCGAGACGCTGGACGAGGAGCAGTTCTGCCTCGAGACGTTCGGACGCACCCCCGCGCAGTACGCCGACGACCTGGGCTGGCTGGCCGACGACGTCTGGCTCGCGCACTGTGTTCACCTCTCCGACGATGCCGTCGCCCGGTTCGCGGCCACCGGCACCGGGGTGGCCCACTGCCCGACCTCCAACGGCCGCCTCGGCTCGGGCATCTCACCGGTGCGCGCGCTGCTGGCCGCCGGTGCGCCGGTGGGGCTGGGCGTCGACGGCTCGGCGTCTAACGAGGCTGGACGCATGATCGACGAGCTGCACCAGGCCCTGCTGGTCGCCCGCCTCCGCGACGGGCCGCTGGCGTTGAGCGCCCGCGACGCGCTGCGGGTCGCGACGATGGGTGGTGCCCGGTGCCTGGGCCGGGACGGCGAACTGGGCTCGATCGAGGCCGGCAAGCTGGCCGACCTGGCCCTGTGGCGGGTCGACGATCTGAACGGCTCCGGCGTGGACGACCCGCTGACCACGCTGGTGTTCGGCATTCCGCAGCTGGACCGGCTGCTGGTCAACGGCGTGACCGTCGTCGCCGACGGCCACCTGCGCACGGCCGACGAGACCGCCCTCGCCTCGGCCGCAGCCGCCGCCAGCCGGCGGATCGCGACGGCGGGGACCACCCGCGGTCGGGCGTGAGCATGGACCTGAACACGATCACCTCCTACCGACCGGCCCGGCAGCGCGGAGACCTGCGGTTGGCCCCGGGTGAGCGGGTCATGGGCGGCGGTACCTGGCTCTTCTCCGAACCGCAGCTCGACATCACCGGGCTGGTGGACCTGACCACGATGGGCTGGCCGGCGCTGGAGTACCCCGAGGCCGGCGGGCTGCGGATCGCCGCGACCTGCACGATCGCCCAGCTGGCGCAGCTGCCGCCCCGGGACGGCTGGATGGCTCAGCCAATCTTCTACCAGTGCGCCTCGGCCCTGCTGGCCTCGCCCAAGATCTGGAACGTGGCGACGGTGGGTGGGAACGTCTGCCGCTCGTTCGCCGCCGCGGGCATGGTCTCGCTGTGCGTCGCACTGGATGGCGTGGCCGTGGTGTGGTCGGCCGACGGCACGCAGTTCCAGCTACCGGTGTCGGAGCTGATCACCGGCAACGGCAGCAACAGGCTGCGTCCAGGGGACGTGCTGCGCGCGCTGGACATCCCCGAACACGCTCTGCGCGCGCGCGCCGGCTATCGCAAGATCGCGCTGGCGGAGCTCGGTCGTTCTGGGGCGGTCCTCACCGGGCGCGTCGATCCCGCCACTGGTGGTGACGACGCGCGCGGCGCCGTCTTCACCATCACCGCGGCGACGCTGCGTCCCACCGTGCTGCGCTACCCCACGCTCCCCAGCGCCGAACAGCTGCGCTCCGACGTCGATGCGGCCGGCGGCTACTACAGCGACCCGCTCGGCAGTGCCGACTGGCGCCGCCAGGTCAGTGGCGTGCTGCTGGAGGAGATCCGCACCGAACTGAGCCGGCCGGCGCGGACATGAGGGTCGTCGTGAACGGCAGGGAGCTGGACGGCCAGCCCCGGCCCGGCCAGTGCCTGCGAACCTACCTGCGCGACCACGCCCACTTCGAGGTCAAGAAGGGGTGCGACGCCGGCGACTGCGGCGCCTGCTCGGTGCTTGTGGACGGCGAGCCCGTGCACTCCTGCCTGTTCCCCGCGGTCCGGGCCGAGGGGCGCAGCGTCACCACCGTGGCCGGGCTCGGCACACCGGACGACCTGCATCCGATGCAGCAGGCCTTCATCGACAACTTCGGCTTCCAGTGCGGCTTCTGCACCGCCGGCATGATCGTCACCGCCTCGACGCTGCAACCCGATCAGCTCGAGGACCTACCGCAGCTGCTGAAGGGGAACATCTGCCGGTGTACCGGCTACCGCTCGGTGCGTCAGGCCATAGCCGCCGGTGTCACGGGCGAGTCCCGCGCCGACCTACCCGCACCCGACGGCGCCAGCGTGGGCGCCTCGGTGCCGCCACTGGCCGGCCGAGGCGTCGTCACCGGCACTGAGCCCTACACGTTCGACACGGTGGTGCCCGGCATGCTGTACCTGCGCGTCCTCGGTTCGCCGCACGCGCACGCCCGGATCACCGGTATCGATCGCTCCGCCGCGGAAGCCATCGACGGCGTGGAACTGATCCTGACCCACGAGGACGTGCCGGGCACGCGCTTCTCCACCGCCCGGCACGAGCAGCGCCTCGACGATCCGGACGACACCCGCGTGCTGGACGACGCGGTTCGCTTCGTGGGCCAGCGGGTGGCGGCGGTCGTGGCGCGGACCGCGGGCGCTGCCGAGGCGGCCTGCCGGGCGTTGCGCGTCACCTACGAACCGCTGCCCGCCGTCTTCGATCCGGAGCTGGCCCGGAGCCCGGGCGCGCCGATCCTGCATCCGGAGACGGGTCCGGCCGACCGGGTCAGCGAACCCGAGCGCAATGTCATCGCCTCGCTACACGACGGCATCGGCGGGGACGTCGATGCAGCGCTGGCCGCCTCGCCGGTGACCGTAGCGGGCCGCTGGCAGACCCAGCGGGTCAGCCATGGTCAGCTGGAGACGCACGGCAGCATCGGCTGGCTGGACGACGACGGGCGGCTGGTGATCCGGACCAGCTCGCAGGTGCCCTTCCTCGTGCGCGACGAGCTGGCGCTGTTGCTGGGCCGCGCGCCGGAGTCCGTTCGGGTCTTCACCGCTCGCGTCGGCGGCGGGTTCGGCGGCAAGCAGGAGATCCTGACCGAAGACCTCGTCGCGATCGCCGTGCTCCGCCTCGGCCAGCCGGTGGGCTACGAGATGAGCCGCACCGAGGAGTTCACCCGCACCACGGTGCGGCACCCGGTCCGCACCACGGTCACCCTCGGTGCCCGACCCGACGGCCGGCTGACGGCGATGAAGATCGACGTCCTCAGCGACACCGGCGCCTACGGCAACCACTCGATCGGCGTCATGTTCCACAGCTGTGCGGAGTCGGTCAGCCTGTACAACTGCCCCGTCAAGCGGATCGACGCCGAAGCGGTGTACACCAACAACCAGCCCTCGGGCGCGTTCCGGGGCTATGGCCTCGGCCAGGTCATCCTCGGTGTCGAGTCGGCCATGGACGAGCTGGCGTGGAAGTTGGACATCGACCCGTTCGAGCTGCGACGGATCAATGCTGTACGGGACGGCGACCCACTGCTGACCGTGCATCCCGAGCCGGAGGAGGACCTGGTCTACGGCTCCTACGGCCTGGATCAGTGCCTGGATCTGGTCCAGGCCGCCCTGCGCCGCGGTAACGGCGTGGCTGCGCCGGTCGGCCCGCAGTGGCGCCTCGGTGAAGGCATGGCCGTGGCGATGATCGCGACGATGGCCCCGCGCGGTCACATCTCCCGGACCACGGTGACGCTGCGACCCGACGGCACGTACGTACTCGGCGTCGGCACCAGCGAGTTCGGCAACGGCACCACCACGGTGCACGCCCAGATCGTCGCGACCGTGCTGGGCACCGGCGTCGACCGGATTCGGCTCACCAACTCCGACACCGACGGCGCCGAGTACGACACCGGCGCCTTCGCCTCGGCGGGGACGACCGTGGCGGGCAAGGCCCTCTACGGTGCGGCCCTGGCGCTGCGGGCGATGCTGCGGACCGCCGCGGCACAGCTCGGGGGCGTCGACATCGCCGACACCGAGGTGCACCGCGACGGCGTGCGGGCCGGCGCACGCCTCCTCCCGTTCGCCGACGTCATCGCCGTGTCGCCCCTGGATCGCAGGCAGGGCGACACCCTGGTGGCGCGTGGCGACGAGTTCGGCGAGCTGCGGTCGCTGGCCTGGAACGTGCACGCCTTCCGGGTGGCCGTCGATGTGCGCACCGGGGTGGTGCGCATCCTGCAGTCGATCCAGGCCGCCGACGCCGGCACGGTGATGAACCCCGAGCAGTGCCGCGGCCAGGTGGAGGGTGGTGTCGCCCAGGGCATCGGCAGCGCGCTCTACGAGGAGGTCATGATCGCCCCGGACGGCACGGTGCTCAACCCCGTGTTCCGGACCTACCGCATGCCGCAGTTCGCCGACGTCCCGCCGACCGAGGTGTACTTCGCCGACACCAGCGACGATCTCGGTCCGTTCGGAGCCAAGTCGATGAGCGAGAGCCCGTACAACCCGGTGGCACCCGCCTTGGGCAACGCGATCCGTCGTGCGGTCGGCGTGCGCCCGTACGAGACGCCCTTCTCCCGGGACCGCGTGTGGCGGATGCTGCACGGCGCCGACCTGGACGTCCCCACCGGCGACGGGGCGGACTCGGTATGACCCTCTACCGGGCCACGGTCGTCGACACCCCCGCGAACCCGTTCACCGAGGAGCCGGCCGCCGCGTTGCGGGTCGAGCAGGACGGCGCGGTGCTGGTGCGCGATGGCGTCATCGCCGCGCGAGGCCCGTACGCCGAGGTGCGGGCGAGTTATCCGGACGAGCCGGTCGAGCACCTCACCGAGGGGCTGCTGCTACCCGGCTTCGTCGATACCCACGTGCACTATCCGCAGGTGCGGGCGATGGGCGGGCTCGGCCGGCCGCTGCTGGACTGGCTGCACCAGTACGCGCTGCCCGAGGAGGCGCGACTGGCCGAGGTCAGCTACGCCGACGCGGTGGCCGTCCAGTTCCTGGATCACCTGGCCCGGGCCGGTACCACGAGCGCACTGGTCTTCGGCGCGCACTTCGCGCCGGCGATGGACACCTTCTTCACCAGGGCGGAGGCCAGCGGGCTGAACATCACGGCTGGTCTCGTGCTCGGCGATCGCCTGCTGCGCGACGAGCTGCACACGACCCCGGAGCGGGCTCTGGCCGAGAGCCACGAGCTGATCCGACGGTGGCATGGACGGGGCCGGCTGCAGTACGCCGTCACCCCGCGGTTCTCGCTCTCCAGCACCGATGCCCTGCTGGAGGTCTGCACCGAGCTGATGCGGCCAATCGCCGGCGGCGAAGCCGTCCCCGTCCGCTTCACCTCGCACATCAACGAGAACACCGCTGAGGTCGCGGCGGTCGCCGCGCTCTTCCCTGGCGCGCGGGACTACCTGGACAGCTACGACCGCCACGGCCTGGTCACCGACCGCAGCGTCTTCGCCCACAACGTGCACGCCTCCGACCTCGAGCTGACCCGGATGGCCGAAGCCGGGGCCTGGGCCGCCCACTGCCCGACCAGCAACAGCGCATTGGGCAGCGGGCTGTTTCCCCTGCGCCGTCACGTCGAGCACGGCGTCGGCGTCGCACTCGGCTCCGACGTCGGCGCGGGCACCGGCATGTTCGTCGGCAAGGAGGGGCTGCAGGCCTATTTCATGCAGCAACTGCTCGGTGCCGCGGGGCTGCCGCTGACCCCGGTGCACCTGCTCTACCTGGCGACCTCGGCCGGAGCGCACGCGCTGGGCCGCCAGGAGCGCACCGGCGACCTGAGCGTGGGGAAGGACTTCGACGCCGTCTGGCTCTGCCCGCCGCCAGGCAGCGAGCTGGCGACCAACCTCGCGGTGGCCGACGACGCGGTCGACGCTTTGGCCCGGGTGTTCGCGCTGGGCGGCCCAGCCGACGTCGCGCAGGTCTACGCGGCCGGGCGCCCGCTGCACACGCGCCGCGCCAGCGACGATGCGGCTACGAGGGCGCGATCAGGCCGAAGTGAAAGCGGCGACTCGCACCGGCCTACGGCATCCCACGAACCCACCCAGGACTGACCTGGTCACCGCTTCGGCTGCTGTGACAGCAGCGACATGCCTGGCCGCGCCGTGCGCGCCTACCATGCGTCCATGATCGGTGGCATGACCGAGGTGTGGGACGTTCTGGCCGCCCGGACGGCTGCCGGCGAACCGGTCGCGCTGGCGACGGTCGTGGCGACCTCGGGCAGCGCGCCACGCGAGCCGGGAACGGTCATGGTGGTGACCGTTGACGGAGCGGTCGTCGGCAGCCTCTCCGGTGGCTGCGTCGAGTCGGACGTCTACGCCGTGGCCGAGCTGACGCTGGCCGACGGCGCGCCCCGCCTGCGCAGCTACGGCATCCCCGATTCGACGGCGGCCGCGGTGGGGTTGACCTGCGGCGGGACGATCGAGGTCTTCGTCGAGCGGCTGGACGCCACGTCCGCCGCACCGTTGCTGGCCGCGGCCGGAGCGGCGGCACCGGCAACACCGGCAACGCTGTCGACGGTGTTGACCGGGCCGCGGGCCGGCAGGCGGTTCGCCGCCCCGTTCGAGCCGGCTCCGGCCGCGGACGAGCGGGTGTTCGTGCAGACGTTCGTCCAGGCCCCGTCGATGTACGTCTTCGGCGCGAACGACTTCTCCGCGGCGCTGGTCGAGCAGGCCGCCCTGCTCGGCTATCGCGTCACGGTCTGCGACCACCGGCCGCTCTTCGCGACCCGTGAGCGCGTTCCGGCCGCGGCGCAGGTGGTACTGGCCCGCCCGGACGAATGGCTGCGCGCCGCGCCGGTCGACTCGCGTACGGCGATCTGCGTGCTGGCCCACGCGCCGCAGTTCGACGTTGCGCTGTTGCGGGTCGCGCTGGACACCGACGCGGGGTATGTCGGCGCCCTGGGCAGCCGGCGCACCCACGCCGAGCGGGTGGCTGCGTTGCGGGCCGAGGGCGTCGACGAGCTCGCCCTGGCGCGGCTTCGTGGTCCGATCGGGCTTGACCTGGGGGCGCGGACGCCGGCGCAGCTGGCGGTGTCGATCGTGGCCGAACTCGTCGCGGTGACCCACGGCGGCAGCGGCGCACCGCTGTCACAGCTGGACACGCCGATCCACCGAGACAGGGCCGGCAGCGGCGGTGCCGACGGCCACAGCAACAACGGCGGGCACAGCCACAACGACGGGCACAGCAACAACGACGGGCACAGCAACAACGGCGCGCGCGGCGACGAGTGCGCCGCGCTCGTCCAGTGACCACCGGTGATGAGGCCGTCGGCGTCGTGCTGGCCGCTGGCGCCGGCCGCCGGATGGGCGCCCCCAAGGCCGAGCTCGTAGTCGACGGCGTCCGCCTGCTCGACCGCGCCATCGCCACCCTTCGCGGTGGCGGCTGCACCGAGGTGATCGCGGTGGTGCGCGACGGCGTCTCCGCGTCCGGGGCGCGCCTTGTGGTCAACCCGGACCCGGATCGTGGCCTCGCCTCGTCGCTGCGGCTCGGCCTCGCGGCGGCCGAGACCGGTGGCGCGGACATCGCCGTGGTCCTGCTCGTCGACGTTCCCGGCGTCAACGCCGACGCGGTGCGCCGCGTCCGGTCCACCGTCGCAGCCGCCCTCGCGGCCGGGCGTCCCGGACTGGCGGTCGCCACCTACTCCGAAGGCCGTGGCCACCCCGTCGCCCTGAGCCGCCCTCACTGGCAGCAGGCCGCCGCTGCGGCATACGGCGACACCGGCCTGCGGGCCTTCATGCAGCGCAACCCGGACCTGGTCACGGAGGTGCCGTGCCACGGCGACTCCCGGGACCTCGACACGCCGGCTGATCTGCGTGCGCTGGCTGCGTGCGCGATCCCGGCCCACGACGGTCGGCCCAGGTCGCTCGGCAACGGTGGTGAAACACAGCCTCCCTACGCTGCGCCTACATGAGGACGGAGGTGGGCGTGACCGTCGACGACGACGAGGTTTCGGTGCTGGTGCCTGTCGTGCAGTTCGACGCCCTGCCCATGAGTGCTGCTGCGGAGCTGTTGACGCCGTGCTGCGCCAGCTCGCGGTGGGTGCATCAGGTGCTGTTGGGACGGCCGTATCACTCGCTGCGGGTGTTGAGCGCGGCCTCGGACGACGTGCTGGCCGACCTGGCGTGGTCCGACGTCGCCGAGGCCCTGGCCGGCCATCCCCGCATCGGTGACCGGGCCGAGGGCGCGGGCCGGGAGGCCGGCTGGTCGCGCACTGAGCAGGCGGGCACGCAGCAGGCCGGCGATGCGGTGGCCGCCGAGTTGCGCGCCGGCAACATCGCCTACGAGCAGCGCTTCGGTCACGTCTTCCTGATCTGCGCCACCGGCCGCAGCGCCGAGCAGATGCTCGCGGCGCTGCAGCAGCGGCTGGGCAACCCGACCGCCATGGAGCGCGACGTGGTGCGTGCCGAGCTGCAGGCCATCGTCCGGCTGCGGCTGATCAAGACGTTCCGCTGACCTCTCCGACATGACAGGCTGAGCCGATGTCGGTGTCCACGCACGTCCTCGACGCGGTACGCGGTGTTCCTGCGGCGGGTGTGGCCGTGCACCTCACGGGGGCATCGGGCAAGGGGCTGCGCAGCGCGGTCACCGACGCCGACGGCCGGGTGCCCGACCTGGCCGGCGAGCTGGAGCCGGGCGTCTACCGGCTGACCTTCGACGTGGCCGGCTATCTCGGGCCCGACACCTTCTACCCCGAGGTCACGATCACCTTCCGGATCGCCGAAGCCGCCGCGCACCACCACGTCCCGCTGCTGCTGAGCCCGTTCGCCTACTCGACCTACCGGGGTAGCTGAGCGGCAATTCACGTGCGCGAAATAACGGCGGGCCAGAGTGGCCTGCGACCTCGTCACCGCTGGAGTCGTCGCGGCGACGGCGCGCGCTCGGATCGGCAACGCGCTCGGATCGGCAACGCGCTCGGATCGGCAACAGATGAAGGGTGGACGTGATGGTGCGGCTCGGTAGCAACCGCTACGGCAAGGCAGAGGTGCGTGTGGTGCACGTGGCACGCAGCGAGGGCAGCGACGATCTGATCCGCGACTGGACGGTCTCGTCGGCGCTCTCCGGTGACGTGGCCGCCTGCTACCTCACCGGCGACAACGCCAGCGTCCTCACGACCGACGCCCAGAAGAACACCGTCTACGGCTTCTCGCAGCGCCTCGGCGACATCGAACCGGAGGCCTTCGCCACCGCGCTGGCCGAGCACTTCGTGGCGACGCAGGAGCCGATCACCCGGGCCCGGGTGGCCGTCCTCGAGCACCCGTGGGCGCGGATCGGCACGCTGCCCCACTCGTTCGCGCGCACCGGCGCGCACACCCGCAGCACCGTGGTGATACACGACGCCGAGCAGGGCACCTCGGTGGTCGGCGGCGTCGAGGATCTCGTCGTGCTCAACACGACGAACTCGGAGTTCTGGGGCTTCCCCCGCGACGAATACACCACCCTGCCCGAGACACAGGACCGCATGCTGGCCACGCAGGTCAGCGCGTCGTGGCGCTTCGCCTCGACGCCCGCGGACTGGGGCGCCGCCTTCGACACAGCCCTGGCAACGCTGCTCGCCACCTTCGGTGGTACCTACAGCTACTCGCTGCAGCAGACGCTCTACGCGATCGGGGAGGCGATCATCGGCGCGGTACCGGAGATCTGCGAGGTGCGGCTCGTGCTCCCGAACAAGCACCACTTCCTGGTCGACCTCACCCCGTTCGGGCAGGGCAACGACAACGAGGTCTACTACGCCGCTGACCGCCCGTACGGGCTCATCGAGGGGCAGGTGCTGGCCGACGACGCCCCGCCCGAGGGCTTGGCCTGGACGTAGCCCTGGTTCGGGTCGGCGCCGGCTGGCTGAGACAGCTGAGATAGCTGAGATAGCTGAGATAGCTCTGAGACGGTGCCGGTGACTTCGCGACGTCTGAGTGCGACTCTGGGCCGGTACCTCGACCCGCCCGGCGGCCCACGCCCAGGCGGTCGATGAGTTCCTGGGAGGGAACCCCGTGGCGACATCAACTTCGGCGCACCCTGAAAACCCTGCCGACACCCTCGAGGGGCTGCGGCTCAAGGTCGCCGCGCTCGAGGACGAGCGAGCCGCCGCGCGGACGACCTCGCGCCGCCGGCAACGCGTGGTGCTGGGCGCCGCGGTCCTCGGCCTGGCCGTGGCGGCCACGAGCATCGCGGCGGCTGCGGCCAGCGGCTCGGGCTCGCCGTCGGCCCCCTCGACCTACAGCTCGATCACGGCGGCGTCGCTCTACTCCGGGACGCTGGCCGGCGGTGCTGGCAAGGACGTCGCCGCCGCAGGTACCGCCTCGGTTCCGGCGAGCGCCACCGCGGTGACGCTCTCGGTGCTCGTCTCCAGCGGCACCGCCGCCGGCTCGCTCACGATCTACCCCCGCGGCGCCGCGCTGCCGACCGTGCCGACCGTGTCCTGGGCTGCGGGTGCCTCGGTCTCCAATGGCCTCACGGTCGGTGTCGGGACGCTGGGCAAGATCCATCTGCACAACGGCTCGACCGGCAGCGTGGCGGTCAAGATCCTCGTGGACGGCTACTACGTGCCGGCCAGCGACGGACCGTCGGGGCCTCCCGGCCCGTCGGGTCCGTCCGGGCCGTCGGGTCCCTCTGGTCCGTCCGGTCCCGCTGGCCCCTCCGGGTCGCCTGGCTCGGTGACCTACTACGGAACGGGCCAGGTGAGCATCACCGACTCCGCCGGGGTCTGCGGGACGCTCTCGGAGTACGTCGCTGGCGCGAAGGTCGGCGACACGGCGATCCTGACCCCGGACTACTTGGGCGGCTACCCGGCCTACCTCGTACTGGTTCCGGGCGTGGTCAAGACGGCGAACTACGTGCCCTTCGACGTGTGCAATCACGGCAGCTCCACGATCGTCGCGAACAACTACACGTTCAGCATCTGGATCGTGCACGGCCCGAACTGACGGTCACCCCGATTCCGCAATTCTCGCCGCCCCAGTGGCGGCGAGAATTGCGCAATTCACCAGAAGGCTCGGTATTTCCCCCCAGGGACAAGGCCCGTGGGTTGTGAAAACCTCCTCGGGGGCCGCTCGTAGCGCCCCGTGCTGGCTCTGGGAGGGGAACCCGTGTCTGTGTCGTTCACTGCTCGAAAGGGCCGTCGCATCGCCGGAGTGGGAGTCGCGGTGGCAGTGGTCATCAGTGCCACCGCGGCCGCGACGGCTGCCGCGACGACGACCACTGCTGCCAAGACCGTGAAGGCGTGCGTCTCCAGCACCGGGCAGCTGGCGGTGCTCAGCTCGGCCGGCAAGTGCCCGTCGAAGTACACCCCGATCACCCTCAACGTCACCGGCCCCAAGGGCGCGACCGGAGCCAAGGGGGCCACGGGCGCGAAGGGGGCGACGGGTCCGTCTGGTCCGGCTGGTCCGTCTGGTGCCAAGGGGGCGACGGGCGCGACCGGCAAGCAGGGTGTGCCAGGGTCGCCCGGCCCGTCCGGTCCGGCTGGCCCTCCCGGCCCGAGCGGATCGCCCGGCTCGCCCGGTCCGGCCGGGCCGGTCGGCTCGGGGGCGCACACCCTGGTGGTCGAGACGACGAGCGTCATCGATGCGTCGACCCAGACCTACACCGACGCCGCCACCGGGCTCACCGTCGAGGCGTACTGCGAGGCCAGCGGTGCCGCAGACCTGGAGGTCTTCGACTCCGGTAGCCACCCGAAGGTCGGCTACGACGTCCGCGGTAGCGCCACCAAGGTCGCCGGGAACGCCTACGAGTACGCCGGCAACGTGGGGTTCCAGGCCATCAACGGGTCGGTTCCGATCTCGGTGGTGGTCGGCTCGCCCGTCCCGCCCTACGACTTCGGCATCAGCGGGTCCGCCGGCGACGAGGCGAGCTTCGACTTCACCGTCTTCCGCAAGCTGACGAATTCACGGGGCTTCACCAGCTGGTCGAGTCTCACCGTCTCGGGCTCCATCGACGAGCAGTCGACGTACTGCCTCACCGAGGCCCAGGTGACCCCGACCGACTGATCGCACCGCAGCCCGATTGTGCAACTTCTGGCGCCCGCAGGGCGCCAGAAGTTGCACAATCGCAGGAGCTAACCGGCGGCGGCCAGCTCTGGGACGAACTTCGCGGCGTCGACGGTGCCGACTCCGGAGGCCAGGTCGTAGCCGGCCACAGCCTTGAACCCGGTGACGGTGTGCAGCGAGCCGCCCTGCGTGAAGCCCACCGTGTTGTTGCCCTTGGTGACGTCGACGATGCCCGCCGCGTGCTTGGCCGACAGCGCGTAGAGCGCCGGGTTGATGGTGCCGAGGGAGTGCTTGGCCTTCTGCTCGGCCAGCGCGACGATGCCGGCGAAGAGCGGGGTCGCCTCGCTGGTGCCGCAGGTGGGGTACCAGCCCGCGGGGTAGCCGGGGAAGGACTGGTAGGTGTTCACCGAGCCGTCGCAGGCGCCGCTCATCGAGATGTCCGGAACGCCGCGATCGGCGCCGACGGTGGCCGCGACCTTGTTCTGGTAGCTCGGCCGGGGGAAGATCGCCGACTTGCCGCCACCGCCGGCGAGCGGGTTGGGGCCGTTGTCGCCGTAGAACGCCTGCTGCAGCGTGACGTTGTAGGTGTCGTTCCAGACGGTGTCCGCAGTGCGGGCCTTAGTGGCCGTGGCCAGGTGCAGCTGGGTGCCGCCGACGCCGGTGATGAGCGGGTCGCTGTCCGGCCAGGAGGTCACGGGCTTGAGGTAGTAGGTGGTCTCGTTCGACTTGGTGTCTGCCGCGCCGCTGTCACCGGAGGCGGTGAGCACGGTGACGCCCGCCTTTGCCGCGGCTACGTAGGCGCCGCGCAGGGCCAGCAGCGACTTGGTCGTCGGGAAGGTCTCCTCCGTCGCGCCGAAGCTCTGGCTGATCACCCCGCCAAGGTGATGGGCGATGACGTACTTCTCCGCGGTCTCGATCTGGGGGAAGCCGCTGGTGCCCTCCTCCTCGGAGACCGGTGTCTCGACGAGCAGGATGTTGGCGCCCGGCGCGATCGTGTGGGCGTACTCGACGTCGAGGGTCGTCTCGCCGGCCCAGCCCGTCATCGCGTCGTTCTTGCCGCTGAACGGGGGGATCTTGCCGGCCGGATGGATGATCGTCAGCTTCGGCGGCGCCGGAAGGCCGTAGGCCTTATCGAAGACGCCGAGGTCGTGCTGGATGGTCGGCGAGCCGAAGGAGTCGACGATGACGATCGTCTGCCCCTTGCCGGTGATCCCGCTCTTGAAGAGGGGGGCCTCGTCGTAGGCCTGCTGGATCTGGGTGGCGCCGTAGCAGGCGAAGCCGTACGCCTTCTCGCACTGCGCCGTGGTGGGGGGCGCGGCCGAGGCGCCGGCCGCGTGATGCGAGCCCGTGCTCAGGGTGATCGCGTCGCCGGCCAGGGAGGGCAGCGCCACCTGCGTGGCCGGGGCACCTCCGACTGCGGCCACCAACCCGCCGATGGCCACGATCCGACGAACCTTGCGTGCAGCAGCGACCACGAGAACTCCTCGATGCGGTGAGCGAAGATCAAAGCGTATAGAGCGGCCGTCCTCTTCGGGGTTCCGCGCTCTAGGCGCTTTCTCAGTAACGCCTCCGCGGTGCCGGGCCGGCGGTGCGGCCGGCCCGGCAGCGGACTACTTCGTGGTCACCGTCGCGATGTTGCCGTGCCGGACGGTGGTGGTGGGGGCGCCCGTCACCTTCGCCGGTGCGGCCGCCGGTGCGGCGCCGTCGCCGGAGATGCCGGGCGTGACCACGACCTTGAACCGTGTAGTGGCGATGTTCCACGTCGAGAGCGTCGGGATCGTGGCGCTGGGGTTGCGCTGCACGAAGAAGAAGTGCAGCCGGACCTGCCCGAGGCTCGTCTCGTAGGCGGTGATGTAGTCGAAGTTCCCGGAGCCGTCGGTGAACGAGTAGGGCAGCGGAACCCACTGCTGGCTGCTCTCCGACGCCGAGGGCACGAAGTAGACCTGCACCTGACCGTTGTCGAGGATGTCCTGGGTGATCGCCGGGATCGACCAGTTGTAGTACCGGGTGAAGTACTCGGTGTAGGAGCCGGTCGTGGTGCCGTAGGCGTACTGGCTGTTCCAGACGAAGTCCGAGTTGCCGAGTGTCGCGGTGTAGCTGACCGGGGTGGAGCCGGGTGCCTGCGCCGGGGCGTAGTACCCGGAGACGTCCGCGGTGAGCTGCACGGTGCCGGTGGTGGTGTCGTAGAAGTCGACGACGCCGTTGCTGCCCAGCGGCACGACGACGGTGTCGGCGATGTGCTGACCGGTGCCGAAGTAGAGGTTCGGGACCGCGGGCTTGGTGGTACCGGAGGCGTACACCGTGATCGAGCCTGAGCTCGTGGAGGCGCTCGCGGCCACGTTGAGCAGCACGGCACTGACGCCCGTGGCGGGGATCCCGTCGAGTCCGGCGATCTGGATCCCGATCTTCTTGTTGGCCGCTATCGGGCCGGTGGTGCCGACATGGTTGGCACTGTCGAGTACGCGCAGGACCGGTACCGACTGGAACGCGCCGTTCGGCGGTGCCGGGCTCGGCGTCGCGGAGCTGACCCCGGTGGCCACGAGGACTGCGGTGGCCGCGATGGCGGCGGGCATGCGGAAACGCTTGACATTCATTGCTCGGATTCCCTCCCAGGAAACCGCAAGTCGGGGAAATCCGACTAGTGCGGCAATAGCAGCGGGATCATAACGCTAAGTACCTGCGAAAACGCTACGTTTCGCGGCACCCGCAGCCGGCCGGGATCGACCGGGTCTGACCGGCGCCACATTCAGCTAAACCGAGGCATCCTAGGCTCATTCGGCGGAATTCGCGGAGCCCGCTGAGGGAAGATCGTTTGGAGTTGTCAGCGGCCTAGCGCCTATGTAAAGTCCGCGTTTAGTGGCGGTCATTTCTGGCGGTCCTGCAGACACCTTTGGGGCGCGCCGTGCGACGTCGGCCAAGCCATGTTCACCGTGACTCCGCGACTTCGGGGTTGCCTCGCCGGCTCCGCGGCGCGACGGTTCTCACGACCGTGGCCGCCGTGGTCGGGTCGGTGACCGTCGCCGCGGTATCACTGGCGGTGGTGGCGCCACAGGTGGCCTCGGCCGACACGTTCAACCAGTACGGCGGTATCTACACCGACACCTCCGCCTGCGTGGCCGGCTCCTACGTCGTGGAGCACGGCATCACCCAGGTGCAGATCACTGCGGTGGGTGCCGGTGGCACCGCCGGTGAGACCACCACCCAGAACCTGGCCGGTGGCCCCGCCGACTACGCGGGCGGCGCGGGTGGCCTCGGCACCAGGATCGAGACGGTCATCCCGGTGCACGCCGGCGAGGTCCTCTACGTCGGCGTGGCGAACAGCGGCATGCCCGGAGGCGCACGCTCCGGCGACGGCTCCGGTGGTGTCGGCGGTGCGGCCTCCTGGGTCACGAGTGCGAACCCGGTTGCCGGTGACGGCTCCTGCGCGCCCGCGCGGTCGAGCGTCCTGGTGGCGGCAGCCGGTGGCGGCGGTGGTGGCGGCGCCGGGGCCAAGGGTGCCTCCAACCCCGGTGGTGGCGGCGGTGTCGAGGCCAATGGCGGCAACGGTGCCGACGGCTCGACCAACAAGCTCGAAGACGGCGCGGGCGGCTCCTACCCCTCGGCCACTGCCCCTGGCTCCGGTGGGAACCCGGGCCACTCGCAGGGCTGCCACGGCGGTCAGTACGGCCGGCCCGGCGTGGGCATGGCTGGCGGCCAGGCCGCCGATGCAGGCGTCGACATCTACGGCGGGCTCGGCGACTGCAGCGAGCCGCCGCCCACCTGCGGCCCCTGCAAGTCCTACATCGCGGATGCCTTCGGTGGCGGCGGTGGCGCGGGTGGTGGCGGCTACTGGGGTGGTGGCGGTGGCGGCGGCGCGGACGACTCCGGCTTCGGTGGCGGTGGCGGTGGGGCATCGGGGCGCAGCTACGTGGCGAACCCGGTCAGCGAGACGCTGACCTCGACCCGCACCACCCCGATCGTCCAGATCAACCCGGTGCGGGTGGCACCGGCGATCACCACCGCGAGTTCGGTGACCTTCCAGCGCGGCGTGGCGAGCTCGTTCAGCGCGCACGCGACCGGCGCCAACAGCCCGTACATCCGCTTCATCGGAGCCCTGCCCGCCGGCCTCAACTCCACGACCGCCACGAACTCCGACGGCAGCGGCACCGGCGACGTGACGCTCAGCGGGACGCCGAGCCAGGCGGGGGTCTACCCGCTGACCGTCGACGCGTGCAACGACGTCAGCTGTGCCGATCAGCAGTTCACGCTCACCGTCACCGGCGCGCCGATCTTCGGCGGCGCCACGAGTGCGATCTTCGTGGCGGGGCAGTCCAACAGCCTCGCCGTCACGACCTCGGGGTACCCGAACCCGACGATCACCGACACCGGTCTGCCCAAGGGCGTCACCTTCACCGACCACGGCGACGGCACGGCCACCATCGCCGGCAGCCCGTCGGCCACCGGCGCGAACTCCTTCACCGACAAGCTCACCGCCACCAACTCCATCGGCACCGCCCAGGAGACCGTGACGATCACGGTGGTAACCGCGGTGGCGATCACGCCCGCAGTGGTGCACCTCGTGCCCGGCTCGAACAACCAGAGCTTCTTCGGCACGAGCCGGGACTACACCCAGCAGCTGCACGCCACGGCCACCTACCCGGACGGCAGCACCGGCGATGTGACCAACCGCCTCGCCTGGTCGAGTTCGGACGCCTCGGTCGGCACCGTGTACAACGGCCTGGTCGAGGCCGGCGGCCTCGGCACGATCACCATCTCCGCCGCCTCGGCATCGAGCACGCCGAGCACGTCATCGGTGATCTCGGCCGTGCCGCTCAGCATCGCGGTCAGCCCGTCCGCCCCGCGGATGATGGGCGGCACCTCGCAGCAGTTCACGGCCACCGCCTGCTACGCCAACCCGTGCAGCACGAACTCCGTCGACATCAGCCCGAACGTCATCTGGAGCTCGCCGAACAGCTCGATGCAGGTCAGCGCCAGCGGCTTCGGCACCGCCGAGCCCAACGGCATCTACGGCACGGTCTTCGCGACGGTGGAGCCCGCGCTCGCCGTCCCCGAGGTGCAGGGCGAGTCCGACATCGTCATCACCCACGGCAACGTCGTCTCCGTCGAGCTGGCCCCCGGCCACCCGGTGACGCTGCCGACCAAGGGCAGCGTGCAGTACACCCCCACGCTGGTCTACCAGGACGGCAGCCGGCTGCCGGCGGACAAGCCGCTGACCTGGAGCGCCACCGACGTCACCGGCACGGGGGTGGCCACCGCGCTCTCCTCCGGTGCGGTGATCGCCGACTCCCCGGGCACGGCAACGGTGCACGCGACCTACACCAACTTCGACGGCAGCACCGTCACCGGCACGGCCAGCCTCACCGTGATCCGCACCCCCTCCTCGCTGATCGTCGGCCCCGTCACCAACCCTGGCAACGCCGGCATCGTGAAGGGGGTGAGCAGGCAGTTCCAAGCCATCGCCCACTACGGCGACGGCTCGCCCGACGTCGACGTGAGCTCGAGCGTCACGTGGACCTCCACCATCCCGTCGGTGGCCTCGGTCAGCTCCAGCGGACTGGTACACGCCACCGGGTCGATCGACAACCAGAACGTGACCATCTCGGCTAGCTACCCGTATCTCGACACCAACGGCAACCCGACCTCGGTGAGCGGCAGCAGCACGCTGAGCGTCGCCCTGCTCCCGCCGGTGTCGATCGCGATCACGCCGGCCAGCCCGACCACGCTGCACCCGCGGGACAGCCTGCAGTTCACGGCGACGGCCACCTACGCCGACGGCTCGACGCTCGACATCAGCAGCCTCGTCTACTGGGACTCGCTGCAGAACGCCGGCACCATGAGCTACCCGATCAGCGACAGCGGCCTGCTGCACGTGCCGGCCGGCCTCTCCGCAGGCAGGGCGACGGTCTATGCCTACGTCGGCTCGAGCAGCGGCACCATCCAGTCGAACTCGGTGGTGGTCACGGCCACCGATCCGCTCGACCACGTCGCCGTGAGCTCGACGAACGGCGACTACACGATCACGGCCGGTACCTCGACCCCGGACCCGTACAAGGTGACCGGCTACGACAGCCAGGGCAACTCCCTGGGTGACGTCACCGCCGACTCCACCCTCTCGATCAGCCCGGACGGCAGCTGCGCCGGCGACGACACCTGCACCGCGACGCTGGCCGACACCGGCGGCTCGATGCACACGATCTCGGCCACCGACCCGAACGCGGTACACCCGACGAGCCCGGGCCTCGGCCTCACCGTGACCCGCGCGGCGATCACGCACGTCTCGATCACGGGCGGTAGCACCACGATCACGGCGGGCGGCTCCACCCTGCCGTTCCACGTGGTCGGCACGGACAACTACGGCAACACCGCCGACCTCACCAACCTGACCTCCTTCCAGCTCACGCCGGACGGTCACTGTGCAGCGGCGGCCTGCAGCGCCACCACGGCCGGGGCGCACACCATCGTCGCGACCGTCAGCACCACCTCGCCGAGGACCGTCGCGAGCCTGCCGCTCTACGTGAACCCCAGCCCGACGATCGACCACCTGGTGCTCTCCGGCGGCACCGCGAACGTGCTGCCCGGGGCACCGACGGCGCCGTACGTCGTCACCGCCTTCGACCCGTACGGCAACTCCGGTGACATCACCGATCAGTCGACGCTGTCGATCTCCCCCGACGGCACCTGTGACCAGGACGCCCACACCTGCACGCCGGCCACGAGCGGGGTGCACACGGTGACCGCGCAGAACTACGCGCCGAGCCCGCTCACCTCCAACGCGCTCAGCCTCACCGGCGTGGGTGCGCCGAGCATCTCCGCCGCCTTCACGCCGGCCTCGATCACGCAGGGCACGCTGACCCAGCTCACCTGGAAGCTGACCAACCCGAACGCCTCCGTCACGCTCACCAAGGTCGGCTTCACGGCGACGGTGCCGGCGAGCCTTGTGGTGAACCAGTTCCTCAACAGCTGCGGCGGCACGTTCGACGACCCGACCGGTTCGTTCGTGATCTCCGGGATCACGCTGGGCGCAGGCGCGTCGTGCACGTTCACCGCGGTCGAGCAGGGCACGGTGGCCGGTTCGATCACCAGCACGACGACCCCCGTCACCTCGAAGGAGGGCGGCCCGGGCAACACCGCCACCGCCAGCCTGAGCGTCGCCGGTCCGCCGAAGGTCAGCGTCTCCTTCGGCACCGGGTCGGTCAGTGCGGGCGCCACGGTGCCGCTGACCTTCACCGTCACGAACCCGAACGTCACCCAGTCCCTGAGCGGCATCGGCTTCTATCTGCCGCTGCCGGCCGGGCTCTCCTACGCGGGATCCACGATCACCGGCAGCTGTGGCGGGGCCGCGCTGAACATCGAGCGCGGTGACCTCTACTTCGGGCCGGACGGCTCGGACTCCAGCCACGGAATCGGCAGCGGTGCCGATGGCGCCACCCTGGCGGCCGGCCAGTCCTGCACCTTCTCCGCCGACGTCACGACCTCCGGGCAGGGCAGCTACACCGTCACCACCTCGAACATCACCTCGAACGAGGAGGGCACCGGGCTGCAGGGCAGCGCCACGGTCGCCGTCACCGCGCCGCTCGACCACTTCGACATCCAGACGACGTCGCTGGTGGCCGGCGCCCCGGGTTCGTTCACCGTGACGGCAGAGGACTCCAGCGGCAACGTGATCACGGGCTACGACCGTCCGGCAACCATCAGCGGCACCTTCGCCGACTCGGCCAGCGGTTGCGGCAGCGACGGCAGCAGCCCGTGTGCGGCCACCTACTCCCTGTCGCCGTTCAGCAACGGCGTGGCGACGGCGACGGTCACCGCTTACCTGGGCTACGAGGACGGCCTGATCACGGTCACCGACGGCAGCGTGTCGAGCCAGCCGGCACTGGGCGCGAACGTCACGGCCGGACCCCTCGACCACATCGTGCTCACCGGCGGCAGCTCGTCGATCAGTGCTGGCGGCTCCACCAGCAGCTACGAGATCCACGGCTACGACGCCTACGGCAACAGCCGTGGCGACGACCCGGACGCGGCGCTCACGATGTCCCCGGACGGCACCTGCAGCACCGACTCGTGCACCACGAACGTGGCCGACGCACCGGGTGAGCACCACACCGTCACGGCTACCGACAGCGCAGCGCCGCACCCCACCGACACCTCGACGGTGACAGTGGGCGACGGGCCGATCGTGGAGCTCGACGTCAGCGGCGGCAGCACCAGCATCGTCGCGGGCACGTCGACGTCGTCCTATGCGGTGGCCGCGGTCGACCTCTACGGCAACGCCATACCGGTGACGCCGGCCGGCGAGGTCACCCTCTCGATGTCGCCGGACGGCACGTGCGACCAGATGACCCGCACCTGCACCGCCACCTCCACCGGCGCCCACGACGTCTACTTCACCGCGGTCGGCGCTCATGTGGACGAGACCGTGCAGGTCACGCCGGGCCCGCTCGACCACCTGGTCCTGCAGGTGCCCCAGTCCAGCCTCGCCGCTGGCCAGGGCATCGGGCTGCTGGCCAAGGGGGCCGACGCGTACGGCAACGCGATCAGCGGCGATCTGACGGCGGACACCACCTTCACCTCCGACCTCGGCACCTGCGACGGCGACTTCTGCCGGCTCACCCAGGCTGGCGACGGCAGCATCACCGGCACCGACGGCAGCGCCACCGGTAGCGCCGCGATGCACGTCGACGCAGGCGGCCTGGACCACATCGCGCTGGCCGGGGGCGACGCCACGGTGGTGGCCGGGACGGCCACCCACGCCTACACGGTGAGCGGTACCGACTCCTACGGCAACAGCCTCGGCGACGTCACCTCGCAGGTCACGCTCTCGATCTCGCCGGACGGCACCTGCTCGGCCGGGGTCTGCGTGGCCTCGACCGTCGGTACGCACCAAGTCACCGCCTTCGACCCGAGTGCCGGTGGCGGCCCGACCGAGGTCAACCTCGAGGTGACGGCCGCACCGGTCGCCTCCCTGACGGTCAGGGGCGGGAGCGCCACCATCGACGCGGGCCGCTGGACCGTCCCGTACTACGTCTCCGGCTCCGACGCCTTCGGCAACCGCATCGCAACCGTCGACACCACCCTGTCGATCAGCCCGGACGGGCACTGCGACCAGGTGCAGGACGCGTGCACCGCGGACACGGCCGACAGCGACGGCAGCTTCCACACGGTGACCTTCACCGCCGCCGACGGCGCCACGGCGTCGGAGCAGCTCGACGTCACGGCAGGCAGCCCGCAGACCCTGGTGATCTCCCCGGACCCGGCCACCGCGCCGATCGACACCGATCGGGCCTTCACCGCCGAGGCCTTCGACGCCGAGGGCAACGACCTCGGTGACGTCACCGGCGGCACCACCTTCACCGTCTACGGCGGCGGCACGTGTTCGGCCAACCTCTGCCGGTCGGGCAGCGTCGGCAACCATGTGGTGGTCGGCACCGACGGCTCGGCCAGCGGTACGGCAACCTTCACGGTGACGCCTGGAGCGGTGACGTCGATCAAGCTCACCCCGACCGACTCCACCGCCACTGCTGGTCAGGCCAGCGCGCCGTTCCAGGCCGAGGGGTACGACTCGGCCGGCGACGACGTCGGGGACGTCACCTCCTCGGTGACCCTCTCGATCTCCCCGGACGGCACCTGCTCGGCGAAGGCGCCGACCTGCCAGTCGAACACGCCGGATGCCTCGGGCTCGTCGCACACGGTCACCGCCACCTATGGCGACGACGGCCCGACGGCCACCGCGAACCTGGTCATCACCCCCGCGCCCGACAACGGCTACGACCACCTGGTGCTCACCCCGAGCTCGGGCTCGACGCAGGCGGGAGCGCAGCTGACCTACACCGCGACGGGCTACGACAGCGCGAACAACCCGGTCGGCGATGCCACCGCCGACACCACCTTCACGGTGTCGGGCGGTACCTGCGCAGCCAACGTCTGCACGCTGACGACGGCTGGAACCCAGACCGTCTCCGCCCAGGACGGCTCTGCCACTGGAACGGCGAGCGTCGTCGTCCTCGCCGGCCCGCTCGACCACCTCCAGCTGACGGGCGGCAGCCTGAGTGCGACCGTCGGCACCGCCACCGCGCCGTATGAGGTCGAGGGCTTCGACGCCTACGGCAACGACCTCGGTGACCTCTCCGGCAGCGCCACGCTGTCGATCTCGCCGGAGGGGAGCTGCAACCAGGTCACCTTCACCTGCGTCGCGGCCACGGCGGACAGCTTCAGCAATCACACCGTCACGGCCACCGATCTGGCGGCGGCCTACCCGACGGCCAGCCTGTGGCTGCACGTCAACTCGGGTGGCGGCCCGGTGGGGCCACCACCGGCCGGCGCCGCCCCCGTGGTCACCGGCGTCTCGCCCTCCTCGGGCCCGACGTCGGGCGGCACGACCGTGACGATCAGCGGTCAGGGCTTCACCGGGGCCAGCGGCGTCAGCTTCGGCTCGACGATCGTCAAGAAGATCACGGTGGTCTCCGACACGGAGATCACGGTGACCGCGCCGGCCGGTAGCGCCGGCCCGACGGAGGTCTCGGTGACCGGCCCGTCGGGCTCCAGCGGCCCCAGCAAGAACGACACCTTCACCTACGTCGCTGCGACTGCCGAGCCTGCTGCGGTGTCGGCGGTGTCGCCGTCGTCGGGTCCGTTGGCTGGTGGGACGCATGTGGTGGTGACGGGTGTGCGGTTCACGGGTGCGTCGCAGGTGTGGTTCGGGTCGGTGGCTGCTGCGTCGTTCACGGTGGTGTCGGATACCGAGATCGATGCGGTGTCGCCCGCGGAGCGGTCGGGGTCGCACAACGTGTTGGTGGTGACCGCTGGCGGGACGAGCCCCAGCAGCTCGCTCGACAAGTTCCAGTTCACCAACGCGGCAGCGAGCACGCCGCCTGCCACTCCGTCGACCGCGATCGCAGCGCCGGTCAGCCTGGCGGTGACCACCGAACGTCGCCGGACCGCCGCCGGCTGAGTTCGCTAGCGCGTGCCGTACTCGTAGAAGCCGCGGCCGGTCTTCTTGCCCAGCAGGCCGGCGTCGACCATGCGCAGCAGGAACGGCGGCGCGGCGTAGAGCGGCTCCTTGAACTCCTCGTACATGGCCTCGGCGATCGCCTTGATCGTGTCGAGGCCGATGAGGTCGGCGAGGTGCAGCGGGCCCATCGGGTGCGCACAGCCGAGCACCATGCCGTCGTCGATGTCCTGCGCGGAGGCGAAGCCCGAGTCGAGCATGCGGATGGCGGCGAGGATGTAGGGCACCAGCAGCGAGTTGACGACGAAGCCGGCCTTGTCCTGCGAGCGGATCACGGTCTTGCCCAGCACATCGGTGGCGAACGCGCGGACCCGCGCCTCGACTGACTCGGCCGTCATCAGCGACGGCACCAGCTCGACGAGCTTGAGCACGGGCGCGGGGTTGAAGAAGTGGACGCCGATCACCTGCTCGGGGCGGTGCGTGGCCATTGCGACCTTCATGATCGGGATCGAGGAGGTGTTGGTGGCCAGGATCGCGTCCGGGCGGGTGACGATCTTGTCCAGCCGGGAGAAGACGTCGACCTTGTCGGCCTCCCGCTCGATGATCGCCTCGACGGTGAGGTCGCGGTCGGCGAAGTCGTCGAGGTCGCCGGTGAACGTGATCCGCTCCAGCACCGCCGCGTGCTCCTCGGGAGCCAGCTTGCCGCGATCACGGGCCCGGTCCAGCGAGGAGACGACGCGGGCCCGTCCGGCGGCGATCGCCTCGGGACTCACCTCGAAGACGAGGACGTCCAGCTCTGCCCGCGAGCAGACCTCTGCGATCCCGGAGCCCATGAGGCCGCTGCCGATCACGCCTACCCGCTGGATGTCCGTCGTGCCCATGGTGAACCACCTGCCGTGTCCGCTGACAACGTTGACAGCATCGAGAACTCTTAGGACGTCCAATTATTAGGGTTACTCACGAGTAGGGGTTCGCGGGCGTGGGGACACTCACGGCCCCGCCCCGGCCGAGCGGCACTTCCCCCGGGTAGTTGGATGAAGGCATGGCCCAGACGGCGAACGACGATGACTGATCACGTGCTGACCCTGATGGCCGTGCACGCGCATCCCGACGACGAGGCCACGGGCACCGGCGGGCTGCTGGCCAAGTGCGCGGCGGAGGGCATCCGCACCGTCCTGGTGACCTGCACGGACGGCCGCTGCGGCGACGGCCCGGACGGGGTGAAGCCGGGGGAGCCGGGACACGATCCGGCGCAGGTCGTCGCGCTGCGGCAGCAGGAGCTGGAAGCCAGCTGCGCGATCCTCGGCGTCGATCACCTCGAACTTCTCGGTTACGGCGACTCCGGGATGATGGGCTGGCCGAGCAACGATGCGCCGGGGGCGTTCTGGGGCACGCCGGTGGACGAGGCGTCGCCGGCACTCGTCGCGCTGATCGAGAAGTACCGGCCCGACGTCGTCGTCACCTATGACGAGTACGGCTTCTACGGCCACCCCGACCACATCCAGGCCCATCGGGTGACGATGGCGGCCGTCGCGGCGACCGATGTGCCGAGCAAGGTCTACTGGACCACGGCTCCGAGGTCCCTCTTCGACAAGATGGCCGCGATGATGCGCGAGCTGGGTGCGGAGTGGGACGAGGACCCCGACGCCGTCCAGATCGGTGTTCCGGACGACGAGGTCACCACCACCGTGGACGTGCACGCCTACATCCACCAGAAGTTCGAGGCACTGGCCGTGCACGCCAGTCAGAGCGAGAACATCATGTTCCTGCAGATGGGCGAGTCGAAGTTCGACGAGCTGATGGGCGCCGAGACGTTCCTGCGCGTGCGCGACAAGACCGGTTCGCCGCTGCCCGAGACCGACCTCTTCCAGGGCCTGCGCTGAGCCGGGGCCGCGGCGGTCAGCCGCGGCGGCGGGCCTGGCGCTCGGCGATTCGCTCGCGGCGGGCGTGGTTGGAGAGGCGCTGCTTGTCGACGCCGCGGGAGCTGCGGATCTCGCCGGGGAGGTTGAAGCTGTAGCCGGCGCGGACCGCCCGCCGATCGGTGTCGATGAGGATGTTGACGAGCGCGAACATGAAGATGCCGCCGCAGATCGCGAAGTCGGTGTAGAGCCGGGTGCCGAACGAGGTGGGCATGAACGCCAGGTAGAGGCAGAACACCGGCACGATCACCATCATCCAGCGGGCGAAGTGGCGCAGTACCCAGGTGCGGCAGGTGACGTCGTGCAGCACCCAGGAGTGGTTCGTCTTCGGCAGGTGCCCGCCGTAGCAGTACCAGAGCAGCATCCTGGGCGAGGGCCGGAGGACCGGGTCGTCGAACCGGGGTAGTTCGTTGCTGGCTGTCGTCACGTCATGACGCTAGTCCTCGCGCAGAGGGGCCTACGCCGCGGAGACCGGCCGAGTCGCCAGCGTCTCACCCCGGCCCGAAGCCCGGCCCGGAGCCCGGCCCGAGCGCAGGCCCGAACGGTGGGTCGCCGCGCCGAGTGCAGCGGTGACGAGTGCGAGCGGCACCAGGCCGGCGCCGACGACGTGCAGCGGCTGCCAGGTCTGCGCGCAGGGAGGCAGGACCGTCCAGGCGACGAGCACGCTCGACACGACCGCGAGCCATTGCCGGAACCGTCGGCGGGCCGCCGGTACCGCCGAGTAGAGCGCGGCGAGCGCGGGCACGGCCCAGACCCAGTGGTGGTTCCAGGAGAGTGGCGAGATCAGGCAGCCGGTAACCCCGACGGCGCCGATCGCGAGCAGCTCGAGCCCGGCGCGGGCAATACGCCGGGCCAGCAGCATCCCGAGCAACAGGACCGGGAGGGCGAGCGCAACCCAGACGACCGGACCGAGGTGCGCGCCGAAGGCCCGCAGGGCGACGCCGTGCAGCGACTGGTTGCGGGCACCGTCGAAGCCGCCGATGCCGGTGCCGGACTCCAGGTCGTGCAGCCAGTAGGTCGCTGCGGCGTGCGGCAGGACGGTGCTGCTCAGTGCCCCGGCGCCGAGAAAGACCCCGGTGGCGACGGCGGCCTCGCGGTAGCGGCGCTGCATGAGCAGGTACACGACGAACAGCCCCGGCGTCAGCTTGAAGGCCGCGGCCACCCCTAGGAGGATGCCGCGGCGGTAGACCAGCAGATCGACCAGGACGAGCGCGAGCAGGATCAGGTCGACCTGTCCGAACCGGAACGTCTCGGTCACCGGCAACGCGAGCACGAGCGAGGAGAGCCGGAGCGCGGCACGGGTGTCACCGCGGCGGGCCGCAGCGATGTCGGCTGCCGCGCAGAGCCGCAGGACGGTGACGAGCGCGAGCAGCGAGAGCAGGTTGAACAGGCACCAGAGTCCGGCCTCGGGCAGCCACGACACGGCGCCGATGACCATGGCGGCGAACGGCGGGTAGGTGAAGCCGAAGTGGTTGACGGTGAAGCCGTAGACGTCACCACCGGCGAGGACGCGGCGGCCGGCCTGCCAGTAGACCGCGGTGTCGCCGAGCTTGGCCTCGCCGAGGCAGAGCGCGACGGCGAGACAGCTGGCGGCGACCAGGATGCGCCTGGCCCGGACGGCGGAGTGTCCGGCAACGGCGGGGTGTTCGACGACGGCGGAGCGTCCGGCGAAGAAGGCAGGTTCGGGGGGCATGCGCCCAGCCAACGTGCGCCGGATCGTGGTGCTGCGCGCGTTCTGTCCCGGGATGTCGACAGTTCCGCACAGCCGGTGCCGGCCAGTGTCACGATCTTGTCTCCACCTCGTGACACTTCGGTGTAGCTGCGGGGGCACGATGGGTGATGCGGCAGGTCGGTAGCCGGAGCGCGACAGAGAGGTCCTGGATGGCCCGGCTACTGCTGGTGGAGGACGATCGTCCGATCGCGGAGTCGCTGACCATGGCGCTGACCGCGCTCGGTCACGAGGTACGTGCCGAGCCGAGCGCCGAGGATGCCCTGGTCACGCTGACGGAGCGCTCGTCGTCCTTCGATCTGGCCATCGTCGACGTGATGCTGCCCGGGATGGACGGCTTCGAGCTGTGCCGCCGGGTCAGCGTCTCGCTCAGCCTGCCCGTGATCCTGCTGACCGCCCGCAGCGACCCGATCGACATCGTCGTCGGGCTGGAGTGCGGCGCCGACGACTACGTCATCAAGCCGGCCGAACCCCGCGTGATGGACGCCCGCATCAAGACGGTGCTGCGGCGCACGGCACCGGCGGCCAGCGATCCGTCCCGGATGCCGATCGGCCCAGACGTGGTGCTGGACGTGGCGGCGATGTCGGTCTACCGCGACGGCGCCCCCATCCACCTGACACCCACCGAGCTCCGGCTGCTGATCGAACTCGTCCACCACCGCGGGCAGGTGATGACCCGCCGCAGTCTGCTCGAACGGGTCTGGGACTACGGCTACGCCGGCGACACCCGGCTCGTCGACGCGGCGGTGCAGCGGCTGCGGGCCAAGATCGAGACCGAGCCGGCCCGCCCCACCCTCATCCACACCGTGCGCGGCGTCGGCTATCGGCTGGACATCCCGTGAGGCGGCCGCGGCGCGGGCTGCGCAGCGTCATCGTCTTCACCGTGTCGTTCGTGGTACTGGCCACCTCGGTCGCGATCGCCGTCGTCGCCTACGGCGTGGTGCGCTCCGATGCCAATGCCTTCCGAAGCGCCGACGGCAGCAAGGACTACCAGCACGCCAGCGACATCGGCCAGGTCGAGGTGCAGCTGAGGCAGGCGGTGAGCCAGTACGCCGCTCGTCACCCGAAGTCCGCGACGCCCGATGGGCTGACGCAGTACCTGCAGCACGACCTCAAGCTGACGTTCCTCACCGTCTTCGACCCCCTTCATCCGTCGGAGGCATGCCCCTACCAACCGTGCTGGCTTGCCATCCCCCCAGCGGCGAAGAGCACCGCCCTGCTGCACACCGGGCTCGTCGGTGGCGCCCAGCTGGTCCAGATCGGCGGTGACGGCGGCATCCCCTGGATCGCGGTGACTCCACTCGCGAAGACCGCCGGAGACGGGCACCTCATGCTGCTCGGGGCGTCCGGGTACTACGGGGCCGCCATCCCCAACGACAACGAGCTTTGGCAGCGCATCTCCATCGTCGTCGCCGCGGGCGTCGCCCTCGCGATCCTCGCCGGCCTGGTCATCGCCTTCTCCGTGCGCCGCCCGCTGAAGCGGATCGCGGCGGCGACCCGCCAGTTCGGTGAGGGCGACCTCACGGCTCGCGCCCCCACGAAGGGCAGCGAGGAGCTCGGCCAGCTCGGCGAGGCCTTCAACGTGATGGCCCAGCGACTCGGCACCACCCTCGACGAGCTGCACGCCAGCCAGGACACCCAGCGCCGGTTCGTGGCCGACGTGTCGCACGAGCTGCGCACCCCGCTCTCGACGATGGTCGCGACGCTGACCGCTCTCGATGCGGCCTCGCCCGCCGATCGGCATCGCTCGGCCGAATTGCTGGCCGACCAGACGCGCAGGCTCGCCCGGCTCGTCGACGACCTGCTCGAGATCTCCCGCTTCGACGCCGGTGAGGCCGATCTGAGTATGGAGCTGGTCGATCTCGCCGCACTCGTCCGCGACGCGGCCCGCGATGTCGCCCCGGACGTCGAGATCCCGATCACCGGCACGGCGCTCTGTCTCGTCGACCCGCGCCGCATGCACGCCGTGGTCCGCAACCTGATCAACAACGCGATCCGGCATGGGGTGCCCCCGGTCACCGTCGAGATCGACTCCGGCGCGGGTGACGGGGTGCGGCTGCACATCATCGATCAGGGGCCGGGCATCCCGCAGGACCGGCAGGAGTCGATCTTCGGCCGCTTCACCCGGGGCGATCCGGCACGCAGCGGAGGCACCGGGCTGGGGCTGGCCATCGCCCGCGAGAACCTCCGGCTGCACCACGCCACCCTGGTGGTGTCCCACACGGCACCGACCTGCTTCACCGTGCACTTCTCGGCACCGACGTTGACCGCGGACGGCAGCGACTAGCGTCACGCCGGTGCCGTCGTTGCTGCCACCGCGCGAAGTGCCGGGCGCCGACCTCCCGGTCCGTTCGGCGCTGCCCGAGCTGATCTCGGCGGTCCGCCGCGGCGGCAGCGCGGTGCTCGTCTCCCCGCCCGGTTCGGGTAAGACGTCGCTGCTGCCGCTGGCGCTCGCCGATGCGCTAGAGGGGCGGATCCTGGTCGCCGAGCCGAGGCGGATCGCGACGCGTGCCGCGGCCGGCCGGCTGGCGCAGCTGCTGGGCGAGCAGCCGGGCGGCCGGGTCGGCTACGCCATGCGCGGTGAGCGGGTCGGCGGTGAGCGCAGCCGGATCGAGGTGGTGACGACCGGCCTGCTGGTGCAGCGCATCCAGCGCGACCCCGAGCTCTCCGGAGTCGTCGCCGTGGTGATCGACGAGTGCCACGAACGGCAGCTGGACGCCGACCTGCTCCTGGCCTTCTGCGTCGAGGTCCGCCAGACGCTGCGTCCCGAGCTGGTGGTGGTGGCGATGTCGGCGACGCCGGACACCGCCGCGCTCACCCGTGCCCTCGACGCACCGGCGATCACCGCCACCGCGGCCAGCCACCCGGTACAGGTCGTCTGGGCACCGCCACCGCGTCCCCTGCCGCTGCTGCCCGGGTCGCGGGTCGACCCGCGGCTGCTCGCCCACGTGGCGGCGGTGACCCGGCGTGCCTTGGCCGAGACCGAGGGGGACCTGCTCGTCTTCGTGCCGGGCGAGCGGGAGATCGGCGCCGTCAGTCGGGCCCTCGACGGGGTCGGCGCCGACGTGCGGCCGCTCTTCGGGCGGCAGTCGCGTGCCGAGCAGGATCTCGCCCTGACGCCCGGGCCGAGGCGGCGCATCGTGGTCACCACGGCCGTGGCCGAGAGCTCGCTGACGGTGCCCGGGGTGCGGACGGTCGTCGACGCCGGCCTGGCCCGCGAGCCGCGCACCGACCAGGCCCGCGGGTTGGGGGCGCTGATCACGACGAAGGTGTCGAGGTCGTCGGCCGAGCAGCGGGCCGGCCGGGCGGGACGCGAGGGGCCCGGGCACGTCTACCGCTGCTGGTCGGCCGAGGAGCACGGGTACCTGGCCGCGCACGCCCTGCCCGAAATCGCGACGGCCGACCTCGCCGGCTTCGCGCTCTCGACCGCCGCGTGGGGTGCGCCGGGTGGCGCTGGGCTGGCCCTGCTCGATCCGCCGCCGAGTGCCGCGCTCGACTCCGCCACCGCGCTGCTGCGCCGCCTGGAGGCCACCGACGAGGACGGACGGATCACCGAGCGGGGCCGGCGGATGGCGGCGGTGGGGGCGCACCCGCGGCTGGCCCGCGCCGTCATCGACGGGGCCGAACTCGTCGGTGCCGACCGCGCCCGCGAGGTCGTGGCGCTGCTCTCCGACGAGTCGCTCACCGGTCGCGGTGACGACCTGGCCGCCCGCTACCGGGAGCTACGCCACGATCGCGACGCGGCCCGTCGGTGGCGGCAGGAGGTCCGCCGCCTCGGCAGCGGCGGCCCGGCCCGCACCGCGGTCCCTGACGATCTGGCGGTGGGGACGGTGGTCGGGCTGGCCTACCCGGACCGGATCGCGCGGGCCCGCAGTGCCGACTCCGACACCTACCGGATGACGGGCGGCACCGGCGCGCAGCTGGCGGAGTCCTCACCGCTGCGCGGCACCCAGTGGCTGGCGGTCGCCGTCGCGGATCGTCAGCCCGGGCAGGCCGATGCCCGGGTGCGGGCCGCCGCGCCGATCGACGAGGCGACGGCCCGGACGGTGGGCGAGGAGCTGCTCAGCACCGCCGACGAGATCGAGTGGCGCGACGGCGCCATCCTCGCGCGACGGGTCCAGCGCCTGGGAGCCATCGAGCTCGCTAGCGGCCCCCTGAGCCGCCCCGATCCGCTGCTCGTGCAGGTAGCCGTGCGGGACGGGCTGCGAGTGCAGGGGCTGGCGGCACTCACCTGGCCGGACGCCGCCCGCGAGCTGCGCGCCCGGCTCGGGTTCCTGCACGCGGCACTCGGCGAGCCGTGGCCCGACGTCAGCGACGCCGCGCTGCTCGCGCGGCTCGACGAGTGGCTGGACCTCAGCGCGGTACGGCGCGGTGCCGAGCTGCGCCGGATCGATGTGGTCGCCGGGTTGCGCAGGCTGCTGCCGTGGCCGGCCGCGACCCGGTTGGACGAGCTCGCGCCCGAGCGGCTGCAGGTGCCCTCCGGCTCCCGGGTGCGGGTCGGCTACGACGGTGCCGAGCCCCCGGTGGTGGCGGTGAAGCTGCAGGAGCTCTTCGGCTGGACGCAGACGCCGGTGCTCGCAGACGGACGCGTGCCGGTGGTGCTGCACCTGCTCTCACCGGCCGGCCGCCCGGTGGCCATCACCGCCGATCTGGAGTCGTTCTGGCGGCACGGCTACCCGCAGGTCCGGGGCGAACTGCGGGCGCGCTACCCCAAGCACCCCTGGCCCGAGGACCCGTTCACCGCCACGGCTACGGCGCGGACGCGGCGGCGCGGCTGATCGCTCCTCGGCTGCAGCGGTCGGCGGCTTCTTGGCGCGGGTGAAAGACTGTGGGTAACGAGACGAAGGGACACTGGTGCAGGATCCAACCGGTTTGTTCACCACGCTGCTCCAGCCTGCCGATCTCGGCCTGGAGCGGCCGGTGCTGGTCGAGGCCCTCGACGGGTTCGTGGACGCCGGCAACGGCCGGCGGCTGGCCCGCGAGCACCTGCTCAACGCCTTGGACTCGCAGCTGGTCGTGAGCTTCGACGTGGACCAGCTCTGCGACTACCGGGCGCGGCGGCCGGAGCTGACCTTCACCACCGACCACTGGTCCGGCTACGCCCCGCCAGAGCTCTCGATCCACCTGGTGCACGACCTCGACGGCGTGCCGTTCCTGCTGCTGCACGGCGCGGAGCCGGACATCCAGTGGGAGCGCTTCATCGCGGCGGTGCAGGCCGTCGTCGCCGACTTCGACGTGCGGCTCGTCATCGGGCTGACCTCGATCCCGATGGCCGTGCCGCACACCCGGCCCTCGACCGTCATCGCCCACGGCACGCCTGCCGAGCTCGTCGCGGACTACCCGAAGTGGCTACCGACGGTCCAGGTGCCGGCCAGCATCGGCAGCCTGCTGGAGTACCGGCTCGGCGAGGCGGGAACGCCGGCGTGCGGCTTCGCGGTGGCCGTTCCGCACTACCTCGCGAACCTCGACTACCCCGACGCCGCCCATACCCTGCTGAACTCCGTGATCGCCGCGGGCGAGCTCTCCCTGCCGGTCGACGCCCTCGCCCGCGCGGCGGAGGTGGTCCGCGAGGACGTGGATCGCCAGATCGTCGACAACGACGAGGTCACCGCGCTGGTGCGCCAGCTCGAGGTGCAGTACGACGAGCTGGCCAGCACCCGGGGCGGCGGCCTGCTCACCGACGGCGCCGAGCTGCCCACCGCCGACGAGATCGGTGCCGAGTTCGAGAAGTACCTCTCCGACCGTCCCGAGGGGGGCACCGGCCTCTGAGGCCGGATACCTGAGTTCGGCCGCTGAGTCGGGCTACCTGCCGACGAGCTGCAGCCCGCGGGCGACGAGCAGCGGCACGGCGGCACCGACGCCCTCGTAGCCGTCGCTGACGCTCAGCCCCGACAGGTAGCGGGAGTGGACGCCCTCGAGGATGACGGCCAGCTTCATGGTGCCCAGCGCGGTGTAGAAGTCCAGGTGGTCGAGGGAGCGCCCGGTCAGCTCCGCGTAGCGCTGCGCCACCTCGGCCCCGGTCGGGAAGCCCTCGTGGGCGGTGACACCGGCGGCGACGGGGATCTGGGCGCGCTCGTCGTCGCCGAGGTCGTGCCAGTAGGTGAGCATGAGGCCGAGGTCGCCGAGGGGCTCGCCGAGGGTGGAGAGCTCCCAGTCGAGGATCGCCTCGACGGAGGGGTCGCCGTCGAGGCTGACGATGGTGTTGTCGAGGCGGTAGTCGCCGTGGGCGATCCGGGACTCGGTATCGGGCGGCACGCGATCGTCGAGGATGGCCAGCAGTCGCTCCATGTCCGGCAGCTCCCGGGTGCGGGAGCGCTCCCACTGGCCGCGCCAGGTGCGCAGCTGGCGGGCGGCGTAGGCCTCGCGCCGGCCGTAGTCGCCCAGCCCCACCTCGTCGGGATCGACGGCGTGCAGGTCGGCGAGTGCCTGGATCAGCGCCTCGCCGACGCCGCGGCGCTGCTGCACGGAGAGTGCTGCGACCTGTTCGGGGGTGCGGAGGATCTCGCCCGCCACCTCGCGCATCAGGTAGAACGGCGCCCCGGCGACCTCGACGTCGGTGCAGAGCGCGATCGGCTCCGGCACCGGCACCGGGGTGGGCCAGAGGGCGTCGAGGATGCGGTACTCGCGGGCCATGTCGTGGGCGCGCGGCAGTACATGGCCCAGCGGCGGGCGGCGCAGGATGTAGCGGCCGTCGGCCACCGCGACCCGGTAGGTGATGTTGGAGAGGCCGCCGGAGATGATCGACGCGTCCCACCCGTCGAGATCGGTCTCCGGAAGGGCATCGCGGAGCCAGCGCTGCACGGGCCCGCTGGGCAGGCCGGGCAGGTCCGACGTCGAATCCGAGGGGCTCACGCGCGGTCGGCCCGGGCGGTGGCCCGGCGGGCGGCCCGCTTGGCGATCGACATGCGGTGCGTCTCCGAGGAGCCGTCGTAGATGCGGAAGGCGCGGATGTCGGCGTAGATGCGTCCCACCACGAGCTCCTCGCTGGTTCCGAGACCGCCGCAGAGCTGGACGCTGCGGTCGACGACGCGTCCGGTGACCTCGCTGACGAAGACCTTGGTGCGCGACGAGGACTCCGAGCCCTTGTCGCCCTCGGCCAGTGCCCAGCTCGACTCCCGCAGCAGCGCGCGCGCCGCGGCGAGCTCGATCTCGTTGTCGGCGATCAGCTGCTGGGCCATGCCGTGGTCGGCCAGCACGCTGCCGAAGATGTGCCGGCCGACGGCGCGCTCCACGGCGATGTCGTGGGCGCGCTGGGCGGCACCGAGCCAGCGCATGCAGTGCGTCAGCCGGGCCGGGGCCAGGCGCACCTGGGCGTAGCGGAACCCCTCGCCGGGTTCGCCGAGCACCGCCTCGTCGGGCACGAAGACGTTGTCGAAGGTGAGCTGGCAGTGCCCGCCGACCATGGTGGTGTCGATGGTGCGGGCGTGGCCGGTGAGCGTCATCCCGGGGTTGTCGGTGTCGACGAGCAGCATCGTCGCCTTGCCGGTCTCGGAGTCCTTGGCCATCACGATCGAGAAGGCCGCCCCCTCCGCGCCGGTGATCAGGTGCTTGCGGCCGTCGATCCGCCAGCCGCCGGCGACCTTGGTGGCTGTGGTCTGCAGGGCGGACGGGTCGGAGCCGGCCCCGGGTGCTGGCTCGGTCATCGCGAAGCACGAGCGGACGTCACCATTGACGAGCGGCTGCAGGTAGCGTGCCCGCTGCTCGGCGGTGGCGATCACGGTGAGCATGTGGATGTTGCCCTCGTCCGGCGCCGCGCAGTTGAGGGCCAGCGGACCGAGCAGCGAGTGGCCGGCCTGCTCGAGCAGAACCCCGGCCTCGTCGAGGCGGAAGCCGCCCCCGCCCAGCTCGGCGGAGGCCTGCGGCGCCCAGATGCCGGCGGCCTTGGCCGCCTGCTGCAGCTCGACGCGGAGCGTGTCGTTGACGCCGTGGGTGAAGGCATCCTGCTCCCGCGGGATCACGGTGGTGGCGACGAAGTCGGCGATGGTGTCGCGCCACTGCTCGACGCGGGCGGAGAGGGAGAAGTCGAAGGCCACGATGCGCTCCAGAGCTGGTGTGCCGCGAGGTCGGGCACGATGCACTCAGGCTAATGGTCATTAGCCTGCGATGGCAAGGAGGCCTCCATGGGCTGATTCGTAGGCATATTGGCCGCTAAAGGCCGCTAGGCTGGGCGTGTGACCGCCGTGGATGCCGAGGCCGTACGGGCGGCTGCTCTCGCGCTCTTCGCCGAGCGTGGCTACCGCGCGACGACGATGGCCGACATCGGTGCCGCGCTCGGCATCCGTGGGCCGAGCCTGTACCGGTACCTCAGCTCCAAGCAGGACGTGCTTGCCGAGATCATGGCCCGCACCATGACGGATCTGCTGGCCGGTCAGGAGACCGCCCGCAGCTCTACCACCGACCCGGTGCTACGGCTGCGACGGATGGTCGAGGCGCACGGCCGCTTCCACACCGCGCACCGGGACGAGGCGTTCGTCGGCAGCCGTGAGCTGGACAGTCTCGAGGAACCGGCCCGCAGCACCGTGCTGGAGCTTCGCCACCGCT
>JAOPUX010000002.1 GCA_025963285.1 Jatrophihabitans sp. | reverse complement strand
AGTCCGAGTGCGGCGAGGAGCGTGTGGACGGACATTCCGCCGGCGATCCCGACCGCCGCCGCCACACCGCCCCGCCAGCCTCGAGAGATCCCGAAGGACGCGACGTAGAGCATGTCGGGCCCTGGGGTGATGCAGATGACGGCAGCGGCTACCAGGAAGGTCGCGAACAATCCGGCGGATGTCATCGGCGCATCGGCAGGGTCGCCGGGGTAGGACCGCTCGGATGTGTCGCCGACTCAGCCAGCTCACGGATGAGAGCTGCGATCGCACTTGGCAGCACGCCGTGTGCACTTTCGTGCACGAGGTTCGAGAACGCGCGCTGGCGTGAGGCGATCAACAGCAGGGCAACCGGGTAAAACCACCACGACAGGCCAAGGCAGAGCCAGTAGGCCGTGATGATGACTGCTATGTCGCGGCCATATCCCACGAGGGCGTGCCAGTTGTCCAGGTCGTTGAGCTGCCGAATCTGTTCCCGAATCGCACTGGAGAACGGGTGCCGCCGATACCGCTCGGGTGACCGGGATTGGCTGGTGCTAGCCAGCGACGATGGCACGCAAGAACCCCTTACGAGAAACGAAGTGATTTCTCGGGGGCACGGCTAGTAACCCATGACGGGTCAGGCTATGCAAACAAAGTTTTACGGATGTGGATAACTCAAGAGCACCGGCTCAGCCCGACGCGACCGGAGCGATGACGAGCCGGGCGCGGTCAGTGAGGATCGCCTCGGCCTGCGCGACGATGCCGCTGATCAGCTCGGCACAGGACGGTAGGTCTGCGAGCATGCCGACCACCTGGCCGCTGGCCAGCACGCCGGCCTGCGAGTTGCCCTCGACGAGCCCGGCCCGCAGCAGCATCGGCGTGTTCGCCGCCATGATCATCTGCGACCAGGTCTGCTCCTTGCCGTGCTTGGTCGCCAGCCCCTCGCGGATCATCGAGCGCCAGGTCAGCCCCGTCAGCTTCTTGAACTTCATCGCGTTGCGGGCGGCGTAGTAGAGGCCGGTGACTGCGCTGGAGTCCTCGAGGTGATCGACGAGCTCGGTGCGCAGCACGCGGTGTGGCATGCCGTCGACGCGCCGGGTGACCACCGTGCCGTCCAGGCCGCGGGCCAGGTACTCCTGCTTCACCGAGTCCGGCACCGTCGACTCGCGGGTGAGCAGGAAGCGGGTGCCCATCGCCACGCCCTCCGCACCGTAGGCAAGGGCGGCGGCGAGGCCACGACCGTCGAAGAAGCCACCGGCGGCGATCACCGGGATGTCGACGGCGTCGAGCACCGAGGGCAGCAGCAGCGTGGTGGCCACGCCGCCGGTGTGGCCACCGCCCTCGCCGCCCTGGACGATCACGGCGTCGGCGCCCCACTCGGCGACCTTGCGGGCGTGCTTGGCGGCACCGATCGACGGCACCACGACGCTGCCGGCGGCCTTGAGCCGCTCGATGAACTCCTTCTTCGGGGCCAGTGCGAACGAGGCGACCTTGACCCCTTCGCTGATCAGCAGGTCGACGCGGTCGCTGGCGTCGTCGGCATCGGCCCGCAGGTTCACCCCGAACGGCTTGGTGGTGCGCCCCTTCACCTCGGTGATGGCGCGGGCCAGCTCGTCGAAGGTCATGGTGGCGCTGGCCAGGATCCCCAGCCCGCCGGCCTCGGCCGTGGCAGCGACGAGGCGCGGGCCGGCCACCCACCCCATGCCCGTCTGGACGACGGGGTGCTCGATGCCGACGAGCTCGGTGAGGCGCGTCCGGATCATGAGGGGACCTCCTTGCCGCGGAAGCCGCGGGGGTCGAGGACGTCGAGCAGTCGCAGCTCCTCCTCGGTGGGCAGCCGGGTGACGGCTACGTCGGAGATGTCGAGGGGGAAGCCGGTGTTCGCGACGACCTCGTCCACCTCCACGCCGGGGTGCACGGAGACGAGGCGCATCGTCCGCTTCGGGCCGCCGAAGTCGAGCACCGCGAGGTTGGTGACGACCCGGTGCAGGTCGTGGAACGTGCCGGCGCTGCCGACCGCGCGGTCGTAGCCGACGCCGGAGACCATGTCGACGGTCTCCACGAAGACGCGGGAGGAGTGCTTGGGCACCCAGTAGCTGGTGCGGTGGTTGACGGTGTTGCCCGGGCCGCCGCGCACGCCGAACATCTGCCGCGTCGGCTTGTCGTGCGGGCCGAAGCAGGAGATGTTCTGGTTTCCGAAGCGGTCGATCTGGTTGGCACCCATGATCACGTGCCGGGTCCCGGCCGCGACGACGTCGAAGACCATCCGGTAGGGGATCCATCCCTCGATCGGCGACGTACCGCCCAGCGGCGGGGTCTCCGCGAGCAGGAAGGCCTCGCCGTCGGAGAGCAGGATGTCGGGCGCGGTGGTGAGCCGGGCCAGCCGGGCACCGATCATCGGCATCGTCCCCATCGGGCTGACCAGGATCTCGCCGTCGGTCAGGAAGAGGTCGGCGTTCGCAACGGCGCAGACATCCGCGCGGGTGGCACTCATGACGACACCTTCGCCTTCACTGCCGCCTGATATGCGGCCTCGTCGCCGTCGAGGTAGGTCGCTGCGAAGGCGGCCCAGCCGTCGGTGGCCGCGGCTGCGGCGTACTCCTTCTGGAACGCCTCGTCGCGGTTGTAGTCCGGCACGCAGCTGGTGAAGTGCGCGCCGTTGGGCGTCTCGATGACGCCGTCGACCATCATCCGGTTGAGCAGCATCGCCTGCGGGGGAGCGGCAGCGACGAGCTCCTCGGTGGTGACGACCTGCTCGCAGGAGACGAAGCGCTTCTTCGCGGCGAGGCAGAAGAGGTCGTCGAAGTACGGGTCCGGACCGAGGTAGACGGCGTTGCCGCGGGCATCGGCGCGGTTGAGGTGGACGAGCGCCACGTCCAGGGTCAGCGCCGGCATCGCGATGAGCTCCTCACCGTCGTCGTACGGTGACGTCACGGTCTTGAGCCCGTCGTAATAGGTCGGCACGTCCGAGCCGAGGCCGGCGCGGATCGGCAGGAAGGGCAGCCGCTGGGCTGCCGCGCGCAGTCCCGCGACGACCATGCCCTCGTCGACCTCCTTCGTCCGGATCGCGCCCTCGGTGCGGACCTTGGCGAACCACGGGTCGTAGGGCACCGAGTCCAGTGAGACGAAGCCGAAGACGAGCTCGCTGACCTTGCCTGCCGAGCAGAGCAGCCCGACGTCCGGCCCGCCGAAGCTGACGAGGGTGAGGTCGGTGATGCTCGAGCGCAGGATGGCGCGGACCAGTGCCATCGGCTTGCGCCGCGACCCCCAGCCGCCGATACCGATCGTCATCCCGTCCTCGAGCTGATCGACGACGTCGTCGATCTGGAGTTCCTTGTTCACTGCCCTCAGCCCTTCTTGAGCGCGTCGCCGGTCTCGACGAAGGCGTCACGGTGTTCGTCGGAGATGCCGGCGAGATTGAGCTCGAAGGTGAAGCCCTGCTCGAACCGGTAGCTGGTGTGGACGTTCTGCAGATCGATGCCGTTGATCGCCTCCTTGGCCGCGCGGATCACACGGGTGTCCTTCGCCGCGATCTCGCGCGCCACGGCGAGTGCCGCGTCATCGAGCTCCGCGCGGGGGACCACGGCGTGGATCGCGCCGTACTGCGCCACCTCCTGCGCGGAGATCGTGGCGGCGGTGAAGTAGAGGCGGCGCATCATCAGCGGGGGCACCATCCGGGCCAGGTGCGTGGCCGCACCGAGGGCGCCGCGGTCGACCTCGGGCACGGCGAAGGTCGCGTCGTCGGAGCAGACGATCACGTCGGCGTTGCCGACGAGGCCGATGCCACCGCCCAGGCAGAAGCCGTTGACCGCCGCGATCACCGGCACTGCGCAGTCGTAGACGGCCCCGAAGGCGGCGTAGCAGCCGCGGTTCGCGCCGATGAGAGCGGTGAAGCCGGGAGTCCGCTGCATCTCCTTGATATCGACGCCGGCGTTGAACCCCCGCCCCTCCGCGCGGAGCACCACGGCGTGCGTCTCGGGACGCTTCCCGGAGCTCAGGATCGCGTCGGCGAGATCGAACCAGCCCTGCACGGGGAGGGCGTTCACCGGTGGGTAGTCGACCGTGATGACGGTGACCCCGTCGTCGTGATGGGCGGTCTCGATCCCCACTGAGCGGCTCCCCGGATAGTGCGACGTATCGAAGCAAGCAAGTGCTTGGTAGGGTAGCACGGTGCCCATGGATCTTGGCCTGGACGAGGCTGTCGCGCTGGTGACCGGCGGCGGCCGTGGCGTCGGTCTCGGCATCACGTCGATACTCGCCGCGGCAGGGGCCAGCGTGGTGATCTGCGGCCGCACCCCGCCGGAGGACGTGCCGCGCGGCATCGTCTTCCGGGCCTGCGACGTCCGCCACGCCGACGACGTCGCCGCGCTCGTCGAGTGGATCGCAGCCGAGTTCGGCAGCCTCGACGTGGCGGTGAACAACGCCGGGGGAGCGCCCTACTCCCCGGCCGCCGACGCGAGCCCGCGGCTGCATGCGAAGGTGGTCGAGCTCAACCTCCTGGCCCCGCTGATCGTGGCGCAGGCCGCCAATGCGGTGATGCAGCGGCAGGCCGGCGGCGGCTCGATCGTGATGGTCAGCAGCGTCTCCGGTCACCGCCCGTCACCGGGCACCGCGGCCTACGGCGCCGCGAAGGCCGGCCTCGACTCGCTCACCGGCACCCTCGCCGTCGAGTGGGCACCCAAGGTGCGGGTGAACTCAGTGGTGGCCGGCATGGTGCGCACCGAGCAGTCGCACCTGCACTACGGCGACGAGGCAGGCATCGCCGCCGTAGGACGCACCGTGCCGCTCGGGCGGATGGCCCGCCCTGACGAGATCGGCAACTGCGTGGCGTTCCTGGCCTCGCCACTGGCCTCCTACGTCAGCGGCTCCACGCTCACCGCGCACGGCGGCGGCGAGGCCCCCGCATTCCTCTCCGCCGCCTCCGCTCCCCATTCGGTACAGCCCACGGAAGGAACTTCATGAGCCTCTGCGACGGACGAGTCGTGATCGTGACCGGTGCCGGCAACGGCCTGGGGCGGGCGCACGCGCTGGCGTTCGCCGCCGATGGCGCGGCCGTGGTGGTGAACGACATCGGGGTCGGCCTCGACGGCTCGGGCGGCGGCTCCGGCCCGGCGCAGCAGGTCGTCGACGAGATCGTGGCCTCCGGTGGCCGCGCGGTGGCCAACACCTCCGACGTCGCTGACTGGTCGGGCGCGGCGTCGCTCGTCTCGACCGCGCTGGAGTCGTTCGGCCGGCTCGACGTCCTCGTCAACAACGCCGGGTTCCTCCGCGACCGGATGCTGGCGAACATGAGCGAGGCGGAGTGGGACGCCGTGATCCGGGTGCACCTCAAGGGCCACTTCGCCACCATGCGCCACGCCATGGAGCACTGGCGCGCCGAGGCGAAGGCCGGCCGCCAGCCTGACGCGCGCATCATCAACACCAGCTCCGGCGCGGGGCTGATGGGCTCGATCGGGCAGGGCAACTACGCCGCCGCCAAGGCCGGCATCGTCGGGCTGACGCTCAACGCCGCCGCCGAGTTCGGCCGCTACGGCGTCACCGTGAACGCGCTCGCCCCCGCAGCCCGCACCCGGATGACCGAGGGCGCCTTCGCCGACTCGATGGCCGCACCGGCCTCGGGGTTCGATGCGATGGCACCGGAGAACGTCTCACCACTCGTCGTCTGGCTGGGTTCGGCGGAGTCCGCCGGGGTGACGGGGCGCGTCTTCGAGGTCGAGGGCGGCGTCGTCTCGGTGGCCGACGGCTGGCAGCACGGCCCGCGCCGCGACAAGGGAGCCAGGTGGGCGCCGTCCGAGCTGGGGCCGGTCGTGAGTGCCCTGCTGGCCGAGGCGCCCACGCCCACACCCGTCTACGGAGCCTGACCCGCCCGCCGGCCCGTGATCAACAGGGCGCGGTGGTCGCATTTGGCCGGCGCAGCCTGTTGATCACGGAAAAGAGCACCGGCCTGCGTCAGACGGCGAGGTGCTTCTTCAACTCGCGCATCGAGTTCTTCAGCGACTGCTCGCGGATGAGCTTCTTCATCGGACCGGGCACGAAGAAGCCGACCTCGGCGACGATGTCGACGGTGACGTCGGTGCCGCCGTCCTCGCGCGGGCGGAAGGTGTACTGGCCGGTGTTCTCGGCGAGGTCGCCGCTGACCTGCGCCCAGCTGAGTCCGTTTGGCAGGTCGTAGGTGTAGGCGACGACGTACTCGACCTTGCGGATCTTCGCGTCGACCTTCATGCGGACCTGCTCGCCGCGCCCCTCGGCATCCCGCGTGAGCACCTCGCACTCGAGGACGGCTGCCTGCCAGTCGGGAAGCCTCTCGAAGTCGGTGAGCGCCTCGATGATCTTGTCGACCGGGGCGTTGATGGCGTCGGTCAGGCCTTCGGCTGCATTTGCCATGTCAGATCCTCTCGATGATGGTGCCGGTGGAGAGCGCGCCACCGGCGCACATCGTGATCAAAGCGGTCGAGCCGTCACGCCGCTCCAGCTCGTGCAGGGCGGTGGTGATCAGCCGCGAGCCCGTGGAACCCACCGGATGGCCGATGGCGATCGCGCCGCCGTTGACATTGAGCTTCTCCGGGTCGGCACCGTGGACCTGCAGCCAGGAGAGCGGGACGGAGGCGAAGGCCTCGTTCACCTCGAACAGGTCGAAGTCGTCGATGGTCATGCCGGTGCGGTCGAGCAGCCGCTGGGTGGCCTGCACGGGGCCGTCGAGGTGGTAGTGCGGCTCGGCGCCGACGAGGGCCTGCGCGACGATCCGGGCCCGGGGCGTGAGGCCGAGCGCGGCCGCCTTGTCGGAGTCCATCAGCAGCACCGCAGCGGCGCCGTCGGAGATCTGCGAAGACGTGCCCGCCGTGTGCTTGGCTCCGTCGTACACCGACCGGAGCTGGCCGAGTCCGTCGAGGGTGGTAGCGCGCATGCCCTGGTCGCGGGTGACGCTGCGCAGCTGGTCGGTGGGCTTGCCGTCCTCGTCCAGGACCGGGGCCTTCACCTCGAAGACCTCGCGGTCGAAGCGTCCCTCGTCCCATGCCTTGGCGGCGTTGAGCTGGGACTTGAGCCCGAAGGCATCCAGGTCGTCACGCGTGAGGCCGCGCCGTTCGGCGATTCGCTCGGCGGCGACGAACTGGTTGGGCATGTCGATGGTCCACGAGTCCGGCTTCGGTGCGCCGGCCTCGACGCCGCGGTTGGCACCGAGCGGCACGCGTGACATCGCCTCGACACCACACGCCACCCCGACGTCGATCGCGCCGGTGGAGATGAGGCCGGCGATGAGGTGGTTGGCCTGCTGGGCCGAGCCGCACTGCGCGTCGATCGTGGTGGCCCCGGTCTGCCAGGGCAGCCCGGCGTGGAGCCAGGCGGTGCGGGTGATGCTGTTGGACTGCTCGCCGCCCTGGGTGACGCAGCCGCCGATGACCTGCTCCACGAGAAGCGGATCGATGCCTGCGCGTTCGAGGACGGCGACCTGCGCAGCGCCCAGGATCTCGGCGGCGTGCAGGCCGGCGAGCCAGCCGTTGCGCTTGCCGATCGGGGTGCGCACAGCCTCCACGATGACCGGTGTTCCCACGGGGATTCCTTCCGTCCAGCTCGTCAGCGTCCACAAAGTAGAACACGTTTCTATCTTGTTGCAAGGCGTTCTGCCGTGCTCTTCCAATCGCCGGTGTTCTTGTGCTTGAATGCCAGCTAGAACGTGTTACAGAAGTGCCGTCTTCAACCACAGAATCGTGGAGGCCAACCGTGGCAGCACCGCAGCTCCCTGAGGGCTTCGACGTCAACGACCCGGACATGTACGCGGCGGCGCTGCCGCGGGCGGAGTTCGACGAGCTTCGGCGCACGGCGCCGATCTGGTGGCAGGCTCAGCCCCGCGGCCGCGACGGGTTCGACGATGAGGGCCACTGGGTCCTCACCCGGCACGCCGACGTCAAGGAGGTGTCGCGCCGCAGCGACGTCTTCTCCTCCTACGAGAACACCGCGATCATTCGCTTCAGCGAGGCGATGACGCGCGACAACATCGAGATGCAGCGCGTGATCCTGTTGAACATGGACGCGCCGCAGCACACCCGGATGCGCGCCATCATCTCCCGCGGCTTCACCCCGCGTGCTGTCTCCAACCTCAAGGACGCGCTGTCGACGCGGGCGATGAACATCGTGCGGACGGCCCTGGAGAGCGGCGAGGGTGACTTCGTCCGCGACGTCGCGTGCGAGCTGCCGCTGCAGGCCATCGCCGAGCTGCTCGGGGTGCCGCAGGAAGACCGGATGAAGCTCTTCGACTGGTCGAACATGATGGTGAGCTACGACGACCCCGACTTCGACCCGGAGGACGGCCAGACCGCCTCCTTCGAGATGCTCAGCTACTTCATGGAGGTGGCGGAGGAGCGCAAGGACAACCCGCAGAACGACATCGTCACCAAGCTCGTCACCGCCGACATCGACGGCCAGGAGCTGACCTCCGACGAGTTCGGCTTCTTCACAATCCTGCTCTCGGTGGCTGGCAACGAGACGACGCGCAACGCCATTTCGCACGGCATGATCGCCTTCATGGAGAACCCGGACCAGTGGGAGCTCTACAAGAAGGAGCGCCCCGAGACCACGGCCGACGAGATCGTCCGCTGGTCCACGCCGGTCGTGTCGTTCCAGCGCACCGCCAAGGAGGACGTCGAGCTCGGCGGCCAGCTGATCAAGGCGGGCGACCGCGTCGGGATGTATTACGCCGCGGCAAACTTCGACCCCGACGTCTTCGACGACCCGTACACCTTCAACATCCTCCGCGACCCGAACCCGCACCTCGGCTTCGGCGGCACCGGCGCGCACTACTGCATTGGCGCCAACCTCGCCCGCATGGAGATGAACCTGATCTTCAACGCGATCGCCGACGTGCTGCCGGACCTCTCCCTGCTCGGTGACCCGGAGCGGCTCCGCTCCGGCTGGCTCAACGGCATCAAGAAGATGCCGATGAGCTACCAGAAGTGCCCCGTCGCGCACTGACGATTCCGTAACGGCCGCGTCGGGCGAGGGTGCTCGTCGGGGCCGAGCGCTCCACGTTGTGCGTGCTCTCGGGGCCGGGCGTCGACGTTGTGCGCGCTGTCGGCGCTGGGGCTCGACGTTGTGCGTGCCGTCGGCGCTGGGGCTCGACGTTGTGCGTGCCGTCGGCGCGGGGGCGCGTTGCCAGCACCGGTTGCACGCACAAAGCCGCTGCCATCAGGACCCACGTCCCCGTCGCGCGGGGTCGGCGTCCCGGACCCGCTGAGCGCAGCCCGGCGTGACGTTGTGCGTGCTGTCGGGGCCGGGGCTCGACGTTGTGCGTGCTGTCGGCGCGGGGGGCGCGTTGCCAGCACCGGTTGCACGCACAAAGCCGCTGGTATCAGGACCCACGTCCCCCTGGCGCGCGGTCGGCGCTCCCGGACCCGCTGAGCGCAGCCCGGCGTGACGGTGTGCGTGCTGTCGGGGCCGGGCGTCGACGTTGTGCGTGCTGTCGGGGCCGGGTGTCGACGTTGTGCGTGCTGTCGGGGGCCGGGCGCGTTGCCAGCACCGGTTGCACGCACAAAGTCACAGGGCTCCGACGAGCGCGTCCGTGCGGACCGTCAGACGGAGGTGCCCGTGGCGAGCATGCGGTCCCACTCCCACATCGCGCGGAGTGACACCAGCTTGCCGGCGTCATCCACGCGGTAGGTGAAGACGCCCTC
>JAOPUX010000231.1 GCA_025963285.1 Jatrophihabitans sp. | reverse complement strand
AGCCGCTGAAGAGCACCTCGCGCTTGTCGGCGTAGTGCCGGAAGAAGGTCCGGGCGGTAACGCCGGCACGCTCGGCGATGTCGGCGACGGTCGTCTGCTCGAAGCCGCGCTCGACGTAGAGCTCCATCGCTGCCGCGCCGAGGCGTCCGGCCGCGCCTGGCTCCCACCGTCCCATGAGGTCAGTCTAGGTGATGACAGTTGATGACATGACCTGCTAGGGTGATGTCATCAAGTGACATCAGAGGCCGCCCGTTGAGCGGTGGCCGAATCAGGAGGTAGACATGCGCATCTTCGTCACCGGAGCATCCGGTTGGATCGGCTCGGCCGTCGTCCCGGAACTGCTCAACGCCGGCCATCACGTCATCGGCCTTGCCCGCTCCGAGAGTTCGGCGGCGGCCATCGAGGCCCTCGGTGCCGAGGTGCACCAGGGCAGCATCGACGAACCGGAGACGCTGCACTCCGGTGCCGCAGCCTCGGACGGTGTGGTGCACCTGGCCTACAACCACGACTTCTCGCGGATGGACGAGGCGGCGCGCACCGATCGCGCGGCTATCGACGCGATCGGCTCGGCGCTGGCCGGCACCAACCGGCCGTTCCTCATCGCCTCGGGGTTGCTCGGACTCGCCACGGGGCGTCCGGGCACCGAGCACGACGCACCCGCGGGCGGCCACCCGCGGATCGCCAACGCCGCAGCCGCACTCTCCTACGTCGACCAGGGCGTGCGGGCGTTGATCATGCGCTTCGCCCCGTCCGTCCACGGGGACGGCGACCACGGCTTCGTCGCCACGCTGGTGGACGTCGCTCGCGAGAGGGGCGTCTCGGCCTACATCGAGGACGGCAGCAGCCGCTGGCCGGCGGTGCACCGCGCCGACGCCGCCACCCTGGTGCGGCTCGCGCTGGAGGACGCCCCGGCCGGTTCGGCGCTGCACGCCGCTGCCGAGGAGGGCGTGCCCAGCCGTGACATCGCCGAGGCTATCGGTCGTGGCCTCGGCCTGCCGGTGGTCTCCGTGCCCGCTGATCGGGCAGCCGAGCACTTCGGCTGGATCGGCATGTTCTTCGGTGCCGACTGCCCGGCCTCCAGCGTCATCACCCGGGAACTGCTCGGCTGGAAGCCCACCCACTCGACCCTGATCGAGGACCTCGACGCGGGGTACTACTTCGCCTAGCCGCCCAGCTAGGGGAAGGCGGGCAGCGCCTCCACCAGACGCTCACGCTCGGCACGCTCCTCAGGCGGTGCCACATAGGGCCCCGGCTTCGGCCGGGGCCCACCGCCGGGGAAGGCCAGTCGCAGGATCGTGCGCTGCACGGTTCCCCACTGTTTGCGGAAGGGGCCGGTGTTGTAGGGCAGGCCGTAGCGCTCGCAGATCTCCTTCACCCGCGGCGCGATCTCCTTGTAGCGGGAGCTCGGCATGTCGGGGAACAGGTGATGCTCCACCTGGAAGGAGAGGTTGCCGCTCATGATGTGGAACAGCGGGCTGCCGTCGATGTTGGCCGCGCCGAGCAGCTGCCGTACGTACCAGCCGCCGCGGGACTCGTTGGCCACCTCCTCCTCGGTGAACATGAAGGTCTGGTCGGGGAAGTGGCCGCAGAAGATGATCGCGTTCGACCAGATGTTGCGCACGACGTTGGCGACCGCGTCGGCCACGAGGGTGGCCTTGAAGCTGTCGCGTGCGGCCTGGGTCGGGTCGCCGCCGTTGAGGGCGGTGACGGCGGCGGTCGCGGCGGCGCTGACGCCTGGGTAGGCCAGGTAGTCCTTGGCGATCTGCCGCCGCGCCTTGACCCCGATGGCCTTGAGCTCCTGGGCCACCTGCTTCTTCGACTTCGAGCCGGACTTGATCGCGTCGAAGTCGAGGTCGTGCAGGGCCACGCCCCACTCGAAGGTGAGCATCAGTACGACGTTGCCGATCGGCTGCAGCAGGTAACCGGGGCGCCACTTCTGTCGCGGGTCGACGCGGAAGATCTCGTAGCCGACGTCCTTGTCCTTGCCGATCACGTACGTGTACGTGTGATGGACGAAGTTGTGCGAGTGCTTCCACGCCGCCGCGGGCGAGGCGGTGTCCCAGTCCCACGTCGAGGAGTGGATGTTCGGGTCGTTCATCCAGTCCCACTGGCCGTGCATGACGTTGTGCCCGATCTCCATGTTCTCCAGGATCTTGGCGATCGACAGGCCCGCGGTGCCGGCCCACCAGGCGGGCCGGAAGCGGGAGAAGAGCAGCACCCCGCGCGACGCGGCGATCAGCCGGCGCTGGAACGTGATCATGCCGCGGATGTAGCGCGCGTCCGCGTCGCCGAGTTCGGCGTAGATCTCGTCGTGGAGCGCATCGAACTCCTGGCCCAGCTTCTCAAGCTGGTCGGCGGTGAGCGTGTGGAGCGGGTTGTTCGGCGTGGCTTCCAGCTTCGGCATGGGTTCCTCTACAGGTCGACTTCGACGTGGCCCTCGGGTGCGTGGATGCAGACGCGGATCATCTGCCCGCTCGCTTCAGTGATGGCACCGGTGCGGATGTCGCGGACGGCTCCGTCCTGCAGCCTGCCCACACAGGTGTGGCAGATACCCATCCGGCAGCCGAACTGCAGCTTGGCGCCCGCGTTCTCCCCGCCGACCAGGATCGAGACGCCGGCCTCGCACTCCGCGTCGCACTCCGAGACGCGGAACCGGACGGTGCCGCCGGAGCCGTCGCCGCCGCCGTTGCCGATGACCGGCTGGAAGCGCTCGGTGTGCAGCTGGTCGGAGAGCCCCGCTGCGTCGTAGTGCTCCTCGACCGCGTCGATCAGCTCGCGCGGGCCGGAGAGGAACGTCGCGCGGTCGCGCCAGTCCGGGCAGTGGTGGTCGAGGTCGGCGGGCGTGAAGCGGGCGTGGTCGGCGGTATGGATCTCGACGAGCCGGTACCCCGGGCGCCGGTCGGCCAGCTCGCGCAGCATGTCGCCGAAGATCATGTCGTCGGCGGAGCGGGAGCTGTGTACGTGCACGACGTCGTCGAGCCGGTCGCGGCGATCGAGCTCGCGCAGCATCGCGAGGATCGGTGTGATGCCGCTGCCGGCCGACACCATCAGCAGCTGGCCGGGCAGCGGGTCGGGCAGCGTGAACTCACCCTCGATCTCACCGAGGAACACCTGCTGCCCGGAACGGACGAACTGGTTGAGCACTGGCGACATCCGGCCGCCCTCGGTGTGCTTGGAGGTGATGCTGATGAACCCCTCCGGGTGATCCGGGTCGGAGGTGATCGTGTAGGCGCGCCAGTGCCGGATGCCGTTGATCTCCATGCCCAGCCGCAGGTACTGCCCCGGCAGGTGCGGCTCGAGCGGGAAGTTCGGCTTGATCACCACGGTCGAGGCGTTGCCCCGCTCCTTGTTGACCCGCACCACGGTGCCGGTGACCTCCCGGGTCGACCAGCGCGGGCGGATGAGGGCGAAGTAGTCGTCGGGCAGCAGCGGGCTGGTCATCACCCGCCCGATCCGGGAGACCTGGCGCCTGACGAAGGAGACGTTAGGTGTGGCGCCGGTCTCAACCATGTACCGACACAAGCAGCGCGCTCCGAGGGTGTCAACCGAGAGTTACGCCCGGCGGGTCGGAGGGTGCCCGAGGTGCACGTCAGCCTGCGCTGGCCCGACGGCTCGCGGCGGCAGATCTACAGCCCGTCGCTCGTGGTCGCCGATCACTTCGCTGGGGGCGCCTCGTACCCGCCCGACGAGCCGGTCGGCCGGCTTCGGGTGTGCACGCTCACCGCATAACCGCCGTCGTCGAAGGGCGCACCCGCCCAGGTGGCGAAGCGACCGACGAGCCTCAGCCCCGCCGCCGCGCACCAGCCCTCGTAGTCGGCCAGCGTGACGGGGGCCGAACTCAGCGGCAGGTGGGCCGCATCGAGCCCGAAACCGGCGACGAGGGTGCCGCCGTCGACGAGCCGGGCGGCCAGGTTCGCCACCACCGTGGCCTCCGTGCCGCGGTCGAGCAGCGGGATCACGTTGCCTGCTGCCACGACGAGTCGGAAGCTGCCGAGCTCCGGCAGCGCAGCCAGATCGCTGCGTACCCAGGTGAGTGCGGGTGCCGCGGCGCGGGCCTGAGCCAGCATCGCCTCGTCGACATCGACCCCCACGCAGTCGAAGCCGAGCTCGGCCAGCCGGATCGCCACCCGTCCCGTGCCGCAGCCGGCGTCGAGGATCCGCGCGCCGGACTCTGCCAGCGTCGCGCAGAACGTCGCCTCGCCGTGGACGTCCGCGCCGGCGGCGGCCAGGGCGGCGAAGCGCGCCGCGTAGTCGGCGCCGCGCTCCGGACCGGCGAGCTCTGCCCAGGAGCTCATCGCTTCGGCAGCTCGGCCGCGATGAGCCCGGCGATGATCGCGTAGCCGGCGGTGCGCGGGTGGATGTCGTGGTACTGGCAGCTGTAGGTGAGCGTGCACACCTTGGCCACGGGCACCGGGATCGTGCCGTAGGGCGCCAACGTGGTGGTGGCGGTGAGCGGACCGTAGGCGCCGGTGGCCGCCGTGACATCGACGAAGCCCGCCCCGGCCGCGGCGTACGTAGCCTTCAGCGCTGGGTTGATCAGCGATTGGAAGGCCGTCACCGAGAGCGTCGCGATCGTCTTCGCCGCAGGGATGGCGGTGAGGCTGCCGGCCAGCAGCACGTCCGGGTAGGTGATGCCGACGATGCGGGTCGCGGTGCCGCCGGCGCTGCGCAGCCCGGTCAGCAGCGTCGCCAGGTTGGTCTTGACGCGGGTCAGCGCGTCGGAGAGACAGGTGAGCGGCGACGCGGACAGGCCGCAGGCGGTGACGTCATTGCCGCCGAGGGAGATGGTGACGAGGCCGATCGCCGCACGGTGAGCACGGATGAAGTCCTCCGCCGCGACGGCCTGGGTGGCTGTGTACGGCGCGGCGCCCGGGCCGAGATCCTTGGCGGGGCAGCCGGCGGTCTTCAGGACCGACGCCGTCGTCGCGCCCGAGCAGCCGAAGTTGACCAGCTTCAGGTGGTAGCCCCGGGCCGCGGCGAGCGGGACGAGCTGGTAGGCGAAGCCGTTGCGGGTGGTGCCGCCGGTGCCCGCGCCGGTGGGCTGGTAGCCGGCCGCGTAGGAGTCGCCGATCGAGACGTAGTACTGCGCGGTGGCGGCCGGCCTCGAGGTCGAGGGCGCCGAGGTCGAGGGCGGCGAGGCGGTGGTCGACGCGGCAGGCGCCGCTGACCTGCCGTGGGTAGCCGAGGTGCAGGCGCCTAGCAGCGCGGCAGCGAAGGTGACCGCGAGGGCGGCGGTCGCGAGGCGTCGAGGGGTCATCCGCTCCACCATACGAGGCGCTACGTTGCCCGGATGACCCCGCGTGCGCCGCTGCTGCTGGCGCGGACCGTCGGCATCGCCGGCCTGGCGGTCACGATCGTCGGCACCTTCCTGCCGTGGCTCGGCTCCGGCAGCGCCGAGCGCAACAGCTATGCGGCCGGGGGCGCCGTCCGCACGCTGATGAGCCCCAGCCGGCCGGTGCAGGACCTGCTCGGGCTCTGGCCCTTGCTGGGGATGGTGGCTGCGGCCGCCGTGGCAGCGCTCGTGCTGGGCCGCGCCGTCGTGGCGCTGGGCCTCGCCCTGGTCGTGGCGGCCGTGGCTGGTGGTGGCGCGCTGGCCGTGCTGCCCATGAAGGGCAACCGTTACGCCCACGTGCTGTCCACAGGCCCGTTGACGACCCTCGCCGGAGCTACACTCATCGCGCTCGCCGGCGTGATCAGCCTGGTGCTCGCGCTCGCAAGGAGGCCCACATGACCGACTCCGACATCCCGCCGCCACCCGGCTCGACGCCGCCGCCGGCCGATCACTCGCCCTGGGCCCCGCAGCAGGCCAGCCAGCCCGACGGCACGCCCGCCTCGCCGACCCCCGCCTCGCCGACCCCCGCCTCGCCGACCCCCGCCTCGCCGACCCCCGCCTCGAACCCGTACCAGGCTCCGACCCCGTGGACGCCGTCGTCCCCGCCCTCATGGGCGATCCCGCCCGGAGCATCGCCGGTCGGTACGTCGCCAGTCGGTACGTCGCCGGTCGGTACGTCGCCGGTCGGTACGTCGCCGGTCGGTACGTCGCCAGTCGAGGAGACGCTCTTCCCGCTGCAGCCCGAGCGCCGGCGCCGTCGCGGGCTCGTTACGTCGCTCGTGACCGTGGTCGTGCTCGTAGTGGGTGCCGTCATCACCTACGTCGCCGTCAGCGATGCCTCCTCCGGCGGGGCCTCCTCACCGCAGCAGGCCGTCCGGAACGCGTTGTCGGACCTGCACAACGGCGACGTGATCGGGCTGCTCAACGACCTGCCCAGCGGTGAGCGCGCCGCGATCTCCGGACCGCTGCAGCGGAACATCGCCAGCCTGAAGCGCCTCGGAGCGCTGAGCTCGAAGGCCGACCTGCACAAGGTCAGCGGCATCACGTTCACCGCCGCCGGTGTCACCTTCGCCAAGAAGCCGGTGGTGATCAACGATCACGTCCAGATCGTGACGCTGACCGGCGGCACCGTCACCGCCAATGCCGATGCGCTCAAGCTCCCGCTGACCGCGCACATGCTCGCCGTCACCCACGCCTCGTCGGCGCACCCGACGAGCCAGAGCCAGAACCTGGCGAAGGTCCCCGGCGGCGTACGCATCGCCACCGAGAAGGTGTCCGGCGGCTGGTACGTCAGCATCTTCTACACCGCGGCCGACAGCGCGGCCGACAAGGTCGTACCGACGCCGTCGGACTACATCGCGCCGGCCGGCGCGACCTCGGCCACCGCCGCGGTGCGCAGTGCCGTGACGGCCCTGCTCGGTGGGAGGCTGCGTGCCGCCCTCGCCCTCGTGTCGCCGGCCGAGCTGGGGGCGGTGCACGACTACGGAGGCCTGATCCTCGACTCGGCCTCGGACTTCCCCGACTCCGGCGTGCACCTCACGACGCTCGATCTGGCGAGCTCCACCCTGAGCGACGGCACGGTCAAGGTGTCGCTGACCAAGGTCGCGTTCACCACGCCGAGCGGTGAGAACATCTCCGTCGCGTCCAAGGGGAAGTGCTACACGACGACGATCAACGGCCACACCACCAAGGAGTGCGCCGCAGATGCGATCACGCAGGCCGAGGGGGTCCTCGGAGTCTTCGCCTGCGGGTTCAGCAGTAGCGGGGGCGGCTTCGCCGACTCGTCGGGGGACTCCGGAACGTTCGGCTGGGTTCCTGACCCGGGTGCGGACTCTGGCTCTGGCGCGTCCTCGGGCTCCGGGGACGACGGCATCAGTATCGACCCCGGCTACGGCGGGGATTGCACTCCGCCCACGCTGACCGCGGCGCAGAAGAAGGCCTTCACCGACCTGCTCGACGGCCCGCTGGGCGGCGGCCTCGGTGTGATCACCGAGAAGGTGAACGGCTCCTGGTACCTCGCGCCGGTCCGGACGTTGACCGAGTTCGGTGCCCAGACCCTCGGCTCGCTGCAGGGTAACGACCTCTTCGCGCTCATCTCGCTCGGCTCGGATCACTAGGCACGACGGGAGCTGGATGGCGCTCTGGCGGGGGCCACTCGATGTTCAGCCAACGCACACTTGATTGATTCCAGAAAGAGGGCCAGACTCGGGAGCGTGTCCGACACCGTGGAGCTAGAGCAGCTGCTCCGCGGCGCCGCGCTACGGGTCACCCGTCCGCGCGTCTCGGTCCTGGCCGCGGTCTACGACCACCCGCACGCTGACACCGACTCGATCATCGGTGCCGTCCGTCAGAACCTCGGCGAGGTCTCCCACCAGGCCGTCTACGACGTGCTCCGTGCGCTGACCACCGCGGGCCTGGTTCGGCGCATCCAGCCGTCCGGCTCGGTAGCGCGCTACGAGTCCCGGGTCGGGGACAACCACCACCATGTCGTCTGCCGCTCCTGCGGCGCCATCTCCGACGTCGACTGCGCCGTCGGTGACACACCCTGCCTCACCGCCTCGAACGATCACGGCTACACGATCGACGAGGCTGAGGTCGTCTACTGGGGGCTCTGCCCCGACTGCACCACACCGCACCGCTCCTGAACGCACCACTGATCCTGGAAGGTTTTGCATGTCTGAGCATCCTGACGCCGTAGTCCGCGAGATGAACGAGCCCGAGGAGAACGGAGGCGGGTGCCCGGTGACGGGTGGCCGTCGCGCCTACCCCGTGGAGGGTGGCAGCAACCGTGACTGGTGGCCCAACCAGCTCAACCTGAAGATCCTGCGCAAGCACACCGATGTCGCCAACCCGCTGGGCGAAGACTTCGACTACGCCGCCGCCTTCGCCACCGTCGACCTCGAGGCACTGCGCGCCGACGTCCTCCAGGTCGTGACGACCTCGCAGGACTGGTGGCCGGCCGACTTCGGCAGCTACGGCCCACTCTTCATCCGGATGGCGTGGCACAGCGCAGGCACGTACCGCATCAGTGACGGCCGCGGTGGTGCCGGTGCCGGCATGCAGCGCTTCGCCCCGCTCAACAGCTGGCCGGACAACGGCAACCTGGACAAGGCGCGCCGCCTGCTCTGGCCGGTGAAGGCCAAGTACGGGCAGAGCGTCTCGTGGGCCGACCTGCTGATCTTCGCCGGCAACGTCGCGCTGGAGTCGATGGGCTTCAAGACCTTCGGCTTCGCCGGCGGCCGCCCGGACGTCTGGGAGCCCGACGAGGACGTCTACTGGGGCCCGGAGGAGACGTGGCTGGGCGACGACCGCTACACCGGTGACCGCGAGCTGGAGAACCCGCTCGCCGCGGTGCAGATGGGGCTGATCTACGTCAACCCGGAGGGCCCCAACGCCAACCCGGATCCGCTGGCCTCGGCCCGCGACATCCGCGAGACCTTCGCGCGCATGGCCATGAACGACGAGGAGACGGTGGCCCTGATCGCCGGCGGCCACACCTTCGGAAAGACGCACGGCGCGGCCGACCCGGAGCAGTTCGTCGGACCGGAGCCGGAGGGCGCGCCGCTGGAGGAGCAGGGCCTGGGCTGGAAGCAGAGCTTCGGCACCGGCAAGCTCGGCGACGTGATCACCAGTGGCCTCGAGGTCACCTGGACCGCCACCCCCACCCAGTGGGGCAACGGCTTCTTCGAGAACCTCTTCGGCCACGAGTGGGAGCTCACCAAGAGCCCGGCCGGCGCCAACCAGTGGGTGGCCAAGGACGCCGAGCCGACCTTCCCGGACCCGGACGGCACCCCCAACAAGCGCAAGCCGACGATGCTCACCACCGATCTGGCGCTGCGCATTGACCCGGTCTACGAGCAGATCTCGCGGCGCTTCCTGGAGAACCCGGACCAGTTCGCCGACGCCTTCGCCCGCGCCTGGTTCAAGCTGACCCACCGCGACATGGGCCCGATCGAGCGTTACCTGGGCCCGCTGGTGCCGCAGGAGGAGCTGATCTGGCAGGACCGCGTGCCGGCTGTCTCCGGCGAGCTCGTGAGCGCCGCGGACGTCGCTTCGCTGAAGGCCCAGATCCTCGACTCGGGGCTGTCCGTCTCGCAGCTCGTCTCGGCGGCGTGGGCCTCGGCCTCGACGTTCCGCGGCAGTGACAAGCGCGGCGGCTCCAATGTCGCCCGCGTGCGTCTCGAGCCGCAGAAGGGCTGGGAGGTCAACAACCCGGCCGATCTGGCTGCCGTGCTCAGCGCGCTCGAGGGCATCCAGTCCTCGTTCAACGCCGCAGGTGGCGCGCAGGTCTCGATCGCCGACCTGATCGTGCTCGCCGGCGCCGCCGCGGTAGAGAAGGCCTCCGGCGTCGAGGTGCCCTTCACCCCGGGCCGCACCGACGCGACGCAGGAGCAGACCGACGTCGACTCCTTCGCGCCGCTCGAGCCGACCACGGACGGGTTCCGCAACCACCTCGGCAAGGGCAACCGGCTGCCGGCGGAGTACCTGCTCGTCGACCGGGCCAACCTGCTGACCCTCAGCGCCCCGGAGCTGACCGTCCTGGTCGGCGGCCTCCGCGTGCTGGGTGCCACCGTCGGCGGCTCGACGCTCGGCGTGCTCACCGAGACACCGGGCACGCTGACCAACGACTTCTTCGTGAACCTGCTCGACCTGGGGATCACCTGGAAGCCGACGGCCAGCGACGCGGAGATCTTCGAGGGCCGCGACGCCTCCGGAGCGGTCAAGTGGACCGGCTCGCGGGCCGACCTCGTCTTCGGCTCCAACTCCGAGCTGCGCGCCGTAGCCGAGGTCTACGCCAGCGACGACGCCAAGGAGAAGTTCGTCAAGGACTTCGTCGCAGCCTGGGACAAGGTCATGAACCTGGGCCGCTACGACCTGGCCTGATCCAGCGCACCACTGCGGGGCATCGAGGCATGACCTCGATGCCCCGCAGGGCGTTAACTCGATGCGCCGCGGGGCGTCAACCGGGTGCTGCCGCACAGTGCCGTGCTGGCGGATCCGGTCGACTGGGAGTATGGGTTGATCGACACCCGGACGAGCACGGCTCGCTGATCCCCCTGGAGTACCCATGAGTTCCCCGTCGGCGAGTGCGCCGAACGCTCCCGCCCTGACCCATCGACAGATCCTGGTGATCATGTCGGGGTTGATGATGGGGATGTTCCTGGCCTCGCTCGACCAGACGATCGTCTCGACGGCGCTGCCCACCATCGTCGGCGACTTCCATCGCAGTGACCTGCTCTCCTGGGTGATCACCGCGTACCTGCTCGCAAGCACCGCCTCGACCCCGCTGTGGGGCAAGGCCGGCGATCTCTACGGCCGCAAGCGGGTCTTCCAGCTCGCGATCGTGGTCTTCCTGATCGGCAGCGCGCTCTGCGGGGCTTCGCAGAACATGTTCGAGCTGATCGCCTTCCGTGGCCTCCAGGGCGTGGGCGGCGGTGGCCTCATCTCGCTCGTCTTCGCCATCATCGGCGACGTCATCCCGCCCCGCGAGCGCGGCCGCTACCAGGGCTACTTCGGCGCGGTCTTCGGGGTGTCGAGCGTGGTGGGACCGCTGGCCGGTGGCTTCGCCGTCGACAGCCTGAGCTGGCGTTACATCTTCTACATCAACCTGCCGCTCGGCATCGCCGCCCTGGTCGTCACCAACCGGGTGCTGAAGCTGCCGGTACACAAGCGTGAGGTGAAGATCGACTGGTGGGGCGCGCTACTGCTCGTGGCCGGCGTGTCGAGCATCCTGCTGGCCACCCAGTCCGGCGGCACGGACTACCCGTGGGCGTCGTTCCAGATCGTCGGGCTCTTCGCCCTCGGTGCACTCTTCCTGGTCGGCTTCGTGGTGCGCGAGCGGCTGGCGCCCGAACCGATCCTGCCGCTCGAACTCTTCCGGATGCGGATCTTCAGCGTCGCCAACATCGTCTCCTTCATCAGCGGCATCGCGATGTTCGGTGCGCTGGCCTTCCTGCCGCAGTACATGCAGCTGGTGCACGGTGTATCGGCCACCATGTCCGGGCTGCTGCTGCTGCCGCTGCTGGTCGGCCTGCTCGTGATGAGCATCAGCTCCGGTCGCTACATCTCGCGCACCGGCAACTACCGGTGGTTCCCGCTGGCCGGCACGATCCTCGTCACGGTCGGGCTGATCCTGCTCACCCACGTGGGGGCGCACACCTCGCTGGCGATCGTCGGCCTCGACATCCTGGTCTTCGGTGCCGGCCTGGGCCTCTTCATGCAGGTGCTCACACTGGTGGTCCAGAACGCGGTGCCGATGAAGCAGATGGGTGTGGCCACGTCGTCGGTGACGTTCTTCCGCTCCATGGGCGGCGCCATCGGTGCCTCGGCGCTGGGGGCGGTGCTCACCGCCCGGATCGGCTACGAGCTGGTGCGTTTCGTGCCGACGAAGGATCTGGCCGGCGGCGGCGACAAGGTCACCCAGCTAGTGGGCAGTCCGGACGCGCTCGACAAGCTCAAGCACGGCACGTCGGCACAGCAGGCACTGCACGAGGGCATCATCCAGGCCTACGCGCACGCCATCGATCGCGTCTTCCTCGTGGCTGTGCCGGTGTCGATCCTCGCGGTGATCGCCGCACTCTTCATCCGGCAGGTGCAGCTGCGTGGCTCCAACGACCCGGTGTCGACGCCCTCGGGTGACGATGCCGCCCTGATCGCGGGAGGGATGCACTGATGCCCGGGGTGACGATCTCGGCCGGCTACGGCACCGGCGGCTCGCGCATCGCCCAGCTCGTGGCCGACGAGCTGTTCCTGCCACTCATCGATCGTGCGATCAGTGCCGAGGTCGCCGCGGAGCTGCACATCACCGTGGAGGAGGCGCAGGACGCGTCCTTCAGTCGCTCGCTCACCGACCGGATCCTGGGCATGCTGGCGCCGCTTGCGTCGGGGGTGCTGGGCGCCGGCACCGACGCGGCCCCCGCCGAGGCCGCGGCCGCCCCGACCGACGCCGACCTCTTCCGTGAGCGGGTCGAGCAGCGCCTGCGCGGCGCCCTCAGCGCGGGCGTGGTAATCCTCGGCCGGGCGGGCAGCGCGGCGTTCCGCGACGAGCCCGACGTCCTGCGGGTCCGGCTCTTCGGCCCCAAGCCGCGGCGGATCGCGCATGCCGTCCGGGCCCAAGGGGTCGACGAGGCCACGGCGCAGAAGCGGCTGGCCCAGGTCGACGCCGCGCGGGCGCAGTACGTCCGGCGGCTCTACGGTCTCGACATCGACGATCCGTCGCTGTACCACCTGCAGCTCGACAGCACGGTGCTGCCCGAGCCGGAGTGCGCGCAGCTGATCGCCAGCGCCTACCGGGCCCTGCACCCGTCGTGACCGCTCACGCCCACTAGGACGGCCATGACGCTGCTGACGGATCTCGGTGTCACGAACCCGGTGCTGGCCGCGCCCATGGCAGGCGGCCCGACCACCCCGGAGCTGGTGATCGCGGCGGCGCGCGCCGGCAGCCTCGGCTTCCTGGCCGGCGGCTACAAGCCGGCGGCGGCGCTGGCCGAGCAGCTGGAGGCCACGGCAGCCGTCACCGTCGGCGTGAACCTCTTCGCGCCGAACCCGCTGCCCGTGCAGCGCTCGGCCTACGACCGCTATCGGGACGAGCTGCGCCCCGACGCGGAGCGCTACGGCGTCGAGCTGCCCGAGGAGCCGGTCGAGGACGACGACGCCTGGCGGGACAAGATCGACCTCCTGCTCGCGAGTCCGGTCCCGGTGGTGTCGTTCACCTTCGGCATCCCGGAGGCGGCCGTGGTCGAGGCGCTGCACCGGGCCGGCAGCCTGCTCGTGCAGACCGTGACGAGTGCGGATGAGGCACGGCAGGCGGCCGACGCCGGCCTGGACGCCCTCGCCGTACAGGGCTCGTCGGCGGGCGGACACTCGGGCACACTCACCCCGCAGAAGCCGCTGGCCATCCGCCCGCTGACCGAGCTGCTGACCGAGATCGGCCACGCCACCGACCTGCCACGGATCGCAGCCGGCGGGCTCACCTCGGCGGCAGAGGTGGCGGTCGCACTTCGCTTGGCTGTCGGGGTCGCGGTGGGCACCGCGCTGCTGCTCGCGCCGGAGGCCGGCACCTCCGCGGCACATCGGGCCGCGCTGACCGGCCCGTCCCGTGCGGGGACCGTGCTGACGCGCGCCTTCACCGGCCGGCCGGCCCGCGCGCTGCCGAACCGCTTCGTCCACGACCACGACGCCAGCGCACCGCTGGGGTACCCGGCGCTGCACCACCTCACCCGGCCCTTGCGCGCCGCCGCCGCCGCGGCCGCAGACCCGGAGCTGGTGAACCTCTGGGCCGGCACCGGCTACCACGCGGCGATCGCGAAGCCGGCGGAGGAGATCCTGGGGGGACTCGCCGCCGCGCTCTGACCTGCTGCTTCCTACTTCGCCGCGTGCTGGCTGGCGCTGAGGCGGCCGGACCAGGAGGCCTTGGCCCCGGCCGCGCCCACTCGGTAGACCTGAACACCGGTGGCGAGCGCGAGCAGCACCAGCAGTGTCGCCGTGACCCGGTACGCCCCGCTCAGCCGGCGGGTCCGCGCGTAGTGCTCGATGTTCGGTGCGAGCGCGGTGAGCCGCCGCTCCACGTCGTTCAGCCGATCCGAGCGGAGCCGGCGAAGCAGATCGACCGCGACGAAGGCGGCCAGCACCAGCCCGAAGACGGCGGCGATGGGCAGCAGCTGGTGGGCGAGCGAGACGTGACGATCGACCAGCGGACTGTTCGGCACGCGCCCGCGCAGCGAAGAGCCGCTGAGGAAGGCGAAGGGGATCGCCACGCAGGCGACGAACCCGACGAGCAGGGTGAGCAGGCTGAAGGCCCGGCGAGTGGCGGGCACCGCGACGAGCAGCAGCGCGCCTAGGACGGCCGCGGGCAGTAGCACGACCACGAGGTGGACGATCAGCACGTGGGTGGGTGAGCCGTCGATCGTCACGGGCATGGCTGCCCTCCCTCCGCGGCGCCGGCCGCGCCCTGCGCGCTGGCGACCCGTTGCAGGAAGACCCTAGCCCGGGCACCGTCCCTCAGCCTGAATCCGACCTGACCGACCCGCCCTCTGCCAGCTGTTCCGGCCCCAGCGTTCAGCCGTGTGGGGTCTTGCTCTGCCCAGGCGGTGTCCGCGCCTGCCCCGGCGGTGTCCTCGTCTGCCCCGGGGACGCCTTGGCGTTGCGCGGGGGTGTCTTGGTCTGGCCGGGCGGCGTCTTGGTCTGGCCGGGCGGTGTCCTGGTCTGGCCGGGCGGTATGGCGGACGCGGTGCCCGATGCCGACCCGGATGCCGTCCCCGACCCGGATGCCGTCGCGGAGCCGGATGCCGTCCCTGACGTCGAGGCTGTCACCGACGCGCTCGGCGTCGGCGAGCCGGTGCTGGTGGGCGACGGGCTGACTCTCGTGCTGGACGCCGGAGTGGACGGCCCCGGGGTCGGGGTGCGCGTCAGGCTCGAGGTGGGCGCGGGGTGGGTCGGGTGGTGGTGGGAGTGGTGCGCCACGACGGTGGCGGTGGCCACGATGCCGCCGACCGCAGCAGCCGCCACGCCGGCCACCACGAGCTGGGTGGCCAGGCCCGCCGCGGCGAGTCCGCCCAGTGTCCACCGCAGGCGGTGCGGCGGGCGCTGCTGCGGAGTGTCGGTGGCGCTCAGCTCGGCGGAGGAGGCGAAGACGGCCAGTGCCGTCTCCAGGCCGTCCTGCTCGTCCGCCAGGGGCGGGGCGGCGGCAGCGGCGATGAGCCGGGCGACCGGCATCTCGGTCGGGCTGATGTCCGCCGCGCCCGGCTGGTCGAGAACGCGGTCCAGCTCGCTGCCCCTGCCACGCTCGGCTGACGGCATCTCACCACTCCTGCGCTGCCGACGTCGGATGGGATTCACGGCGCCACCCGCGGGTGGGTGCCGTCGGTCACCAGCTGCTTGGCAAGCGCCTTGAGGCCTCGGTGCGCGGCGACCCGGACGGCGGTGGCCGACTTACCGAGCACTTCGCCCGCCGTGGCCGAATCGAGCCCGACCACGGCGCGCAGCAGCACCGCCTCGGCCTGCTCACGCGGCAGTCTCCGGATCAGCTCAAGCGCGGCGGCAGTCGAGAGCGCCTCCAGGGCCGTCATCTCGGCGTCGGGTGTGGGCTGGTCGAGCCGGTGCGCCACGTCCGTCGCGGCTGCGGGGCGACGGGCCGTGGCCCGCAGGTGGTCCAGTGCGCGGTTGCGGACGATGCGGGCCGTCCAGCCGCGGAAGCTGTCGAGGTCGCCGCTGAAGGCACGCAGATCGCGGGCGATCTGCAGCCAGGCCTCACCGGTGACGTCGTCGGCATCCTGCCCGACCAGGCTCCAGGCGTAGCGACGAAGACGCGGCTGGAGGTCGCGGTACAGGTTGGCGAACGCCGCGGTGTCACCGTCGATGGCCGCCACGAGGTCGGACTCTGCGGCCGCGACCGGGGCGGGATCAGTCACGCGAATGCTCCAGCGCGTGGGCCACGCCGTGCTCCCGTCGTCTCTTCGTACTGAGCGACCTCGCCACCCCCACACAGCATCAGCGCCACCAGGGCCAGAAGCGTTACTGATCGAAGATGGCAGCAAGTGCTCCCGGATGCTTGAAGACACTCCCAGGTGGACATGCTCGATGGCAACGCCGCAACCGCGCGGCACCCACCTGAGGAGGACCGATGCGAATCGGTGCGAGTCTGTTTCTCATTGCCCTGGGCGCGATCCTGCGATTCGCGGTCGACACGAACCACCAGAACACGCACGGCTTCAACGTCGGGACGGCCGGAGTGATCCTGATGATCGTCGGCGCGATCGGCCTCATCATCACCGCGATCATGATGTCCACCCGCCGCCGGACCGACGTCATCACGCAGACCCCGGCCGGCACTCGCGGCACGACCTATGTCGAGCCCGCCAACCCGGTCAACGGACCTTACTGATCATCCCGGCATTCGCCGGATCAACCCGAAGGAGCACGGCCATGATCGTTCTTGGTGTCATCCTGCTACTCATCGGCTTCTTCGCCGGTGTCCCCATCCTCTGGACGCTGGGGCTCATCCTCGCCGTCGTCGGAGTCATCCTCGCTGTCGCTGGTGGCACGGGCCGCCGAGTCGGTGGTCGAGCGCATTACTGGTGACCCATCCCTCTCTTCCCCGGGGCGCGCCCAACGGCGCGCCCCGGGCGACGTGAGACGCACGGCACCACCGCACAACGAAGCGCAGGGCCGTTCGGCCGGTCGCGACGGCACCACCACGAGATGAGGACGTTCATGACCAGCCACGCGAGCCGTGCAGCCGAACCGACCGGCTCTGCGGGGGTGGGTGATCTGATCGACGGTCGCTACCAGCTGCTCGGCCCGCTCGGCAGCGGCGACGGTGTCGAGCGATGGCAGGCACGGGACGTCCGGCTGAACCGCGACGTCGAGGTGGGGCTGGACTACTCGATCCCCGGCGACGGAGAGGTGCTGCACACCTACCTCGATCGGGCGCTCGCGAGCGCTGGCTCGAACCCGGTGCAGGTGTACGACGCGGGTAGCCACAGCCTGCTGTCAGGCAGCTGCACCTTCATCGTCACGCCCTCGCAGGGTGTGGCAGCCGCCGAGGTCCACCCGGCAGGCGATCCTGCGCCGCTTTCGGTGGGGCAGTGGAGCGCTCCGGTCTATACCGAACGCTCCTCCCGGCGCTCGCCCGCGCATGGCGCATCGCCCGCGCGCGGCGTCGCGT
>JAOPUX010000167.1 GCA_025963285.1 Jatrophihabitans sp. | reverse complement strand
CGCGACTCGACGGCGTCTTCGACGCGAAGGTCTTCGTCGTCTCGTTCATCTCCAACGTTCTCGTGGCCGCCCTGATCGTCTACCTGGGTGACAAGCTAGGCGTCGGCAGCCAGCTCTCCACGGCGGTGGTCGTCGTCCTGGGGATCCGCATCTTCGGCAATGCCGCCGCCATCCGACGCCACTTCTTCCGCGCATGACCGAGACACCCCCCGAGGCGGGTGCCCCGGGCGAGCACGGCAGGCACGAGGCGGCAGGCACGCACGAGCCGCAAGAGGGTCACTACAAGCTCCGGCATCGCAGGTCGGTGCGCGTCAGCGCGGGCGCGGTGATCGCGCTGCTCACCGCCCTGCTCGGCTTCGCCATCGTGGTGCAGGTACGCGCCAACTCAAGCTCGGACAATCTGAGCAACCTGCGCGAGGACGACCTCGTCGGCATCCTCGACAACCAGGACGCGCGCGCCGAGCGGCTGCGCCAGCAGATCGAAGAGCTGCAGCAGACCCTGCGCCGGCTGCAGGACAGCGGAGACCGCAACGCCGCCGCACGCCAGCAGGCCGAGCAGGACGCCCAGGCCCTTGGGGTGCTGCTTGGCACGCTGCCGGCCACCGGGCAGGGCATCAGTGTGACGATCACCGACCCCAAGCACGGGCTCGCGGCAGAGGATCTCCTCGACGTCGTCGAGGAGCTGCGCGGGGCCGGCGCGGAGGCCATCCAGTTCGGCACGGTACGGATCAGCACCACGAGTGCCTTCACCGAGGACGGCGCGGCAGTGGCCGTCGACGGCGTCGACCAGACCGCCCCGTACCGGGTCGAGGCGATCGGCGACGCCAAGACCCTCGACACCGCCCTCAACATCCCCGGCGGCGTCGCCTCCGTCGTGCGGGCCGCCGGCGGGCAGCTGACGGTGAGCGAGCGGACCAAGGTCACCATCACGGTGCTCCGGACGACGCCGGTGCCGAAGTACGCCACCCCGTCGAGTCACTGAGCGTGCGGCGGCATGGGTAAGGTCGCTACCGACTCCGAGCTGAAGGGCCCTACGCATGTCTGACGTTCCGTCCGACCTGAAATACACCGCCGAGCATGAGTGGATTCGGGTCACCGAGGGGTCGCTGACCGTCCGGATCGGCATCACTGACTTCGCCCAGGAGGCCCTCGGTGACGTCGTGTACGTCTCCCTCCCCGCCGTCGGCACCGCCGTCACCAGCGGCGCCGCCTTCGGCGAGGTCGAGTCCACCAAGAGCGTGAGCGATATCTATGCCCCGCTCTCGGGCACGATCACTGCACGCAACGACGGCCTCGACGGCACGCCCGAAACGATCAACGCCGACCCCTACGGTGCGGGCTGGCTCGTCGAGATCGAGCTGACCCCCGACGCCGACCTCAGTTCCCTGCTCGACGCCGCGGCCTACGCCACGTTGGCGAGCTAAGCGATTCAGACGAGTCTCAAGCTTCGATTGACCCTCACGACGCCACGGGCCTAGGCTCGGCGAACCGGTTGATCGTGTCTCGATTCGTCGTCGCATCACCCTGACAAGACCGACTCTCAAACCGAAGGGCGAGGCGAGTGTTCTGTACCGCCTGTGGCGCTGAAAACCAACCGGGCAGTCACTTCTGCGCGAGCTGCGGCGCAGCTCTGCCCCAGGCCCCTGTGACGATGGGCGGCATCGAAGCCACCGGGATGATCTCCGTCGTCGGCTCGGCGAGTGATCATGAGACGGACTTCTCGACCGAGGCCCATCAGGGTGCGGTCGACGCGCTGACGCCGGGTTCGGCATTACTCGTGGTCAAGCGTGGCCCGAACGCGGGCAGTCGTTTCCTGCTCGACCAGGACGTCACGACGGCGGGTCGCCACCCGGACAGCGACATCTTCTTGGACGATGTCACCGTGTCCCGCAGGCATGCCGAGTTCCGTCGCGAGGGAAGTGGCTACACCGTGCACGACGTCGGGTCGCTCAACGGCACCTACGTCAACCGCGAGCCGATCGACGCGGCGTCCCTCTCCGGAGGCGACGAGGTGCGGATCGGCAAGTTCCGGCTCGTCTACCTCACGGCAGCTGTCCGTTCCGGTGTCCCAGCCGCCGGGACCTCCGCGTGAGCTCCCCTGGCGCCGCACGGGCTCGCACGGGGGGCGCCCGCTCGGCCGCCACCCTCACCATCGGTGACGTGCTCGCCCACCTGAAGCCGGAGTTCTCCGACCTCACCATCAGCAAGATCCGCTTCCTCGAGGGCGAAGGGCTGGTTCAGCCTGAGCGCACTGCCTCCGGGTACCGCAAGTTCTCCGCCGCCGATGTCGCCCGGCTGCGCTATGTCCTGTCACAGCAGAAGGAGCACTACCTCCCGCTGAAGGTGATCAAGGAGCAGCTCGACGCGATCGACCGGGGCCTGGTGCCGCCGGGCACGTCGAGCACACCGCGGGTGCCGCACGTCTCCATTGCGGCGATCGAGAACCACGCACCGACCGCCGATCACTTCCGCGCCGCGACGGCGGCGCTGCGGCTGACCCGAGACGAGCTGCTCAACGCAGCCGGCCTCCGCTCCGAGCAGCTGACCGAGCTTGAGCAGTTCGGCCTGATCACCGTGAAGGCGGGCGGCCACTACGACGACGACGCCCTCGCCGTCAGCAAGGTCGTGGCCGAACTGGCGCGCTTCGGGCTGGAGGGTCGCCACCTGCGGGCCTTCCGTACGGCGGCCGAGCGTGAGGTCGGCCTCTTCTCGCAGGTCGTCGGCCCGATGTCACGCCAGCGCAGCAGCGAGTCCCGGGTGCGTGCTGAGGAGACCGTGCGCGAGCTGGCCGCTCTCTCGGTGCAGCTGCACGCCGCGCTCGTCCAGATCGGGCTGCGCGAGGTGCTCGGCGGCTCCTGAACGCCCGCTTCGGCGTGTAGCGTTCACGGTGCAGGTCAATCGTGTTCGCGGAGGTCTTCGTGCATCCCATGCGGGTAGTCGGGGTTCGGGTCGAGCTGCCCGCTAACCAGCCCGTGGTGCTGCTCCGCGAGGAGGACGGCGTCCGCTACCTGCCGATCTGGATCGGCGCAGCCGAGGCCTCGGCGATCGCGTTCCAGCAGCAGGGCGTGCAGGCCGTCCGCCCGCTCACCCACGACCTGATGCGCGACATCGTCACCGCCCTCGGCACCCGGCTCGAGGCCGTGCACATCACCGAGATGCGCGACGACGTCTACTACGCCGAACTCCGGTTCACCGGGGGAGTCACCGTGAGTGCCCGCCCCTCCGACGCCATCGCGCTGGCCCTGCGCTGCGACGTCGAGATCCTCGGCACCGACGCTGTCCTGGAGGCAGGCGGCATCGAGATCCCGGACGAGCAGGAGGACGAGCTCGAGAAGTTCCGGGAGTTCCTCGACACGATTTCCCCGGAGGACTTCGCCGCGGACGGGTGACCGTTCGCTCCCAGACTGGGCCTAAACCTCTACTCAAGGGTTATGTGATGCGGCGCGTCGCGTTGACCCAGGGCAACCCTCGCCTTACCGTCAACACAGCGAATCACCACGATGCAATTCGGTCGGGCTCCGATCAGGCTAGGTGGCGACGCGAGCTGAGGTCAGGAGGTTGGGCGTGGACGAGTTCCGTGGTCCGGAGCAGGTGATGGCTGCAGCACTGCCGCAGCAGGGCACTCTCTTCGACGATCCGTCCCCGGCTGCCGACGAGATGATCGGCTACCGCGGTCCGACGGCGTGCTCGGCGGCTGGCATCACCTACCGCCAGCTCGACTACTGGGCTCGCACCGAGCTCGTCGTCCCGTCCATCCGTACGGCCAGCGGCTCCGGCAGCCAGCGCCTCTACTCGTTCAAGGACATCCTGGTCCTGAAGGTCGTCAAGCGGCTGCTCGATGCCGGGGTCTCCTTGCAGAACATCCGCGCGGCCGTGGATGGGCTGCGCATGCGCGGGGTCGACGACCTCGCCCAGCTGACACTGCTGTCGGACGGCACGACCGTCTACCAGTGCACCAACAACGAGGAGGTCGTCGACCTGCTCCGCGGCGGTCAGGGCGTCTTCGGCATCGCGGTCAGCGGTGCGCTGCGCGAGCTGGTCGGTTCGCTGGCCACCCTGCCCGGTGAGCGGGCCGACGGCAGCGAGATCGACGAGGTCCCGGCCGCCAGTGCAGATGATGAGCTGGCGGCCCGCCGGCAGCGTCGCTCCGCCACGGCCTGAGCCAGATCACAGCGCCAGGTGCCGTGACTCGGCCGTGACGGCTGGTACCGTCGGCGTCGGTTGACGATCCCGCGTGGGAGAGCTGGTCCGATTCGTCGGTGAGCCAGCGCCGAAGGGGCAACTTCCCCGGAACCTCTCAGGCACAAGGACTACGCGGAGCAGACCACTCTGAAGGGCGTGAGCCCGACAGTCGGGGAGCGGACGTCGGGACCGGTGTTCGCTCACAGTGCCTGACTGCCGTGGGAGCCCGCCAGATGCCTTCGCCTCGCCTCGCCGATCTCTCCCTGACTGAACTCGAAGGCGCCAGCCCCTTCGCCTCCCGGCACATCGGTATCTCGCCGGCCTCCGATCAGCAGCGGATGCTGGAGACGGTGGGGTACGCCTCGCTCGATCACCTGCTCGCCGACGCGGTTCCCGCCAGCATCCGGGAGAAGCTGGCGCTGGCCCTGCCAGCCGCGGCCAGCGAGGCTGAGGTCGCGGCAGAGCTGCGCGCGCTCGCTGCCCGCAACGAGGTGCTGGTCTCGATGATCGGGCTGGGCTACTACGACACCCTCACCCCGGGCGTGATCAAGCGCAACGTGCTGGAGAACCCGGCCTGGTACACCGCCTACACGCCCTACCAGCCCGAGATCAGCCAGGGCCGGCTCGAGGCGCTGCTGAACTTCCAGACCATGGTCGAGGAGCTCACCGGGCTGCCGGTGGCCGGCGCCTCGATGCTCGACGAGGGCACCGCGGCCGCCGAGGCGATGACGCTGGCCCACCGGGTCTCCAAGGCAGGCGACACCTTCGTCGTCGACGCCGACGTCTTCCCGCAGACCCTCGACGTGGTGCGTACGCGCGCCGAGCCGCTGGGCCTCAAGGTCGTGGTGCACGACCTCTCCACGCCGCTGCCCGAAGGCGAGATCTTCGGAGTGCTCGCCCAGTACCCGGGTGCGTCCGGCGCAGTGCGCGACCTCGCGCCGATCGTCGACGCCGCCCACGACCGTGGCGCGCTCGTGGTGGTGGCAGCCGACCTCCTGGCCCTGACGCTGCTGAAGACGCCCGGTGAGTTCGGGGCGGACATAGCGGTGGGCAACACGCAGCGCTTCGGCGTGCCGCTCGGCTTCGGCGGCCCGCACGCCGGCTACCTCTCCTGCCGCTCGGGACTGGAGCGGCAGCTGCCCGGGCGCCTCGTCGGCGTCTCGGTCGACGCGGTGGGTGCCCCGGCCTACCGGCTCGCGCTACAGACCCGTGAGCAGCACATCCGGCGGGAGCGGGCCACCTCGAACATCTGCACCGCGCAGGTGTTGCTGGCCGTGATCGCCTCGATGTACGCCGTCTACCACGGCCCGGCTGGCCTCCGCTCGATCGCGACGCGCGTGCACCGGTACGCCTCGGTGCTCCGGGCCGGCCTGATCGACGGCGGTGTCGATGTCGCCGGC
>JAOPUX010000146.1 GCA_025963285.1 Jatrophihabitans sp. | reverse complement strand
GAAGCGTTGAACCTCCTGGCCTACTCGCTGTCGAACGCGACGAGTTTCCCCGGCGCCGAGAGGTTCAAGCTCGGCCCGGGCGACGAGATCGTCGTGACCGAGATGGAGCACCACAGCAACATCGTCCCGTGGCAGCTGCTCGCCCAGCGGACCGGAGCGACCTTCCGTTACATCCCGCTCGACGAGGGCGGCCGGCTGGTCGACGCGGCGATCGACGAGGTGATCACCGAGCGCACCAAGATCGTGTCGTTCGTCTACCAGTCCAACGCGCTCGGCACGATCAACCCCGTGCAACGCCTGGTCTCCCGCGCGAAGGCTGTGGGCGCGCTGACGATCGTCGACGCCGCGCAGGCGGCACCGCACATCGCACTCGACGTCCAGGCCCTGGGCGTCGACTTCCTCGCGTTCACCGGGCACAAGCTCTACGGCCCCACCGGGGTGGGCGTGCTCTGGGGGCGCCGGGAGCTGCTTGCCGCGCTGCCGCCGTACGAGGGCGGCGGCGAGATGATCGAGACGGTGGATCTGGTGCACGGCACCACCTACGCCGAGCCGCCGCACCGCTTCGAGGCCGGTACCCCGATGATCGCGCAGGCGGTCGCGCTCGGAGCGGCGGTCGACTGGGTCAACGGTGTCGGGCTGGAGAACATCCATCGGCACGGCGTGGAGATCACCGGCTACGCGCTCGAGCAGCTGCAGGGCATCGACGGTCTGCGGATCATCGGGCCGAGCGACAACACCGATCGCGGGCCGACGATCTCGTTCGTGCTCGACGGCATCCACCCGCACGACGTGGCGCAGCTGCTCGACGAGGACGGCATCGCGGTGCGGGCCGGCCACCACTGCGCCCGGCCAGTCTGCGTCCGCTACGGAATACCGGCGACCACCCGGGCGTCATTCGGTGTGTACACGACGACGGAGGAGATCGACGCGCTGGTGCGTGGCGTGCTCCGCGTCCAGAAGATGTTCGGCTAGCGAGGATGACGATGACCGACGAGTCCGTTTACCAGCAGATCATCCTGGATCACTACAAGCACCCGCAGCACCGTCAGCTGCTCGATGACTTCGATGCGCAGGTGCACCACGTCAACCCGACCTGTGGTGACGAGGTCACGCTCAGGGTGAGCCTGAACGGCACCACGATCGCCGATCTGGGCTGGGAGGGCGAGGGCTGCTCCATCAGCCAGGCCTCCACCTCGGTCATGAGCGACCTCGTGGTCGGTAAGTCGATCGACGACGCGCTCGCGCTGCAGACCAGGTTCCTGGACCTCATGCAGTCCCAGGGGCAGGCCGAGCTGACCGAGGACGACGAGGACGAGCTCGAGGACGCCATCGCCTTCGAGGGCGTCTCGAAGTACCCGGCGCGCGTGAAGTGCGCCCTGCTGGGCTGGATGGCCATGAAGAGCGCGGTCGCCGAGGCGCGGCTGCTGAGCGAGGAGAGCACCTGATGACCGCAACCGCCGTACCGTCGCGCGACGATCTCGACGAGGCGATGCGCGACGTCGTCGATCCCGAGCTCGGGATCAACGTGGTCGACCTGGGCCTGATCTACGACATCCGGGTCGACGATGTCGAGGACGTCCGGGTCGTCACCATCGACATGACCCTCACCTCGGCCGCCTGCCCGCTCACGGACGAGATCGAGGCGCAGGCGTCGCAGGCACTCACGAGTGGCCCGACGCCGCTCGCCAGCGAGATCAAGATCAACTGGGTCTGGATGCCGCCGTGGGGCCCGGACAAGATCACCGACGAGGGTCGCGAACAGCTCCGCTCGCTCGGCTTCAACGTCTGATGTCCCTGGACTGGTTCAAGGCGCTGCGCATCGTCGCCGTGGCCGAGGCGATCTCGTGGCTCGCCCTCATCGTCGCCACGATCGTGAAGTACAGCGCGGACGCGCCGCTGGCCGTGAAGATCCTCGGCCCGATCCACGGCGTGCTGTTCCTCGCCTACGTGGTGCTGGTCCTGGAAGTTCGGCGACGGACCCGCTGGGACAGCCGCACCACGCTCATCGTGCTCGCAGACTCGATCCTGCCCGGCGGCGGCTTCCTCGTCGCCCGTCGCGACGACCTTCGCGACACGGTCTCCCTGCCCGCCACCTCGTGACGCTCACAACGAGCCGGTAGCGAGGGTCTGTCCCTCGCCGTCCACCACCGTCGGACGCCGCTGCGCTGACCCGTCGTCAGCCGCAGGAGTGGGCCGCGAGACCCTGCGAGACGCGTGTCGGCGCCTACGGCCCAGGTAAGATAGGGCCTTGTACCGGCTCTCACACGCCAGAACCGTCACCGCTCGGCTAGGAGCCAGAAGATGATCACCGCCACCGACCTGGAGCTCCGGGCCGGAGCGCGCATCCTGCTGGAGCCGATCACGCTGCGGGTACAGAACGGCGATCGCATCGGCCTGGTCGGGCGCAACGGCGCGGGCAAGACCACCAGCATGCGGGTACTCGCCGGCGAGGGGCCGCCGCACGCCGGCCGGATCGACGTCACCGGCCCGGTGGGTTACCTGCCGCAGGACCCGCGAACGGGGGACCTCGACGTCACGGCCCGCGACCGGGTGCTCTCGGCGCGCGGCCTCGACGTGCTGGTCACCGAGATCGCGAAGGCCCAGGTGGGGCTGGCCGAGAACCCCGACGACGAGGCACTGATCCGTCGTTACGGCAACCTCGAGGACCGTTTCTCGGCGCTGGGCGGCTACGCGGCCGAGAGCGAATCGGCACGCATCTGCGCCAACCTCGGCCTGCCCGACCGCGTCCTCGAGCAGCAGCTGCACACGCTCTCCGGTGGCCAGCGCCGCCGCGTAGAGCTGGCCAGGATCCTCTTCGCCGATGCGGGGGAGCCCACCACACTGCTCCTCGACGAGCCCACCAACCACCTCGACGCGGACTCCATTGCCTGGCTGCGCGACTTCCTCCGCCAGCACACCGGTGGGCTTATCGTCGTCAGCCACGACGTGGAGCTGCTCGAGGCTGTCGTGAACAAGGTCTGGTACCTCGACGCGAACCGCACCACCGTCGACGTCTACAACGTCGGCTGGAAGAACTATCTCCAGCAGCGCGAGACCGACGAGCGTCGCCGGCACCGCGAGCGGGCCAACGCTGAACGCAAGATCGAGTCGCTGACCAAGCAGGCCGACAAGATGCGCGCTAAGGCCACCAAGGCCCGGGCCGCTCACCAGATGGATCGCCGGGCCGCCGCCCTCGCCTCCGGGCTGGAGCAGACGCGGGTCAACGACAAGGTGGCCCGGCTGCGCTTCCCCGCGCCCGCCGCCTGCGGCAAGACGCCGCTCACCGCCGAGCACCTCTCCAAGTCCTACGGCTCGCTGGAGGTCTTCGCCGACGTCGACCTCGCCGTCGACCGCGGGGCCCGAGTGGTGGTGCTGGGCCTCAACGGCGCGGGCAAGACCACCCTGCTCCGGCTCCTGGCAGGCGTCGAGAAGTCCGACACCGGCCGCGTGGTGCCCGGGCACGGACTGCGGATGGGCTACTACGCCCAGGAGCACGAGACGCTCGACCACGATCGCTCGATCCTCGACAACATGCGCTCGTCGGCGTCCGCGGTAGGGCGGGCCGACCTCAACGACACCGAGCTGCGCAAGATCCTCGGCGCGTTCCTCTTCACTGGCGACGACGTGGACAAGCCCGCCGGGGTGCTCTCGGGTGGGGAGAAGACGCGGCTCGCGCTGGCGATGCTCGTGACGGGCGCGGCCAACGTGCTGCTGCTCGACGAGCCCACTAACAACCTCGACCCGGTCAGCCGGGGTCAGGTGCTCGATGCGCTGCACACCTACGCCGGCGCGATCGTGCTCGTCACCCACGACGAGGGCGCGGTTGAGGCGCTCGCTCCCGACAAGGTGATCTTGCTTCCCGACGGCATCGAGGACAACTGGAGTGCTGATCTTGCGGACCTGATCAGCCTCGCCTGACTGGCACGCAATAACCGATTTCAGTCTGATCTTGTCCAGCTTTGCGCGGTATTCCGTTCAGGTATCGATCATGTGGCACGGATTGTCCGAGTCGATCTTGCACCCGCTGTTTCGCTCCTGCTATCAATTTCGCTACCTACCCGGGTAAAGATCGTGTTCAGCCAGGACGTCCCCGGGTGGTCAAAGGAGTCATGCCATGGCCACGCTCAAGAAGGGCGCCCGGATCACGGGCTCCGACCGCACCAAGCTCGCGAGCGAGCTGAAGAAGTCCTACGAGAAGGGCACCAGCATCCGCGAGCTCGCCGACAAGCACGGACGCTCGTACGGCTTCGTGCACCGGGTACTGTCGGAGTCCGGAGCCACGCTGCGTGGTCGCGGTGGCGCGACCCGCACCAAGATTCAGAGCACCGCGAAGGCAAAGGGGAAGTAGTCCTGACCGCGACCGAGGCGACGACAGTCCTGGACGTCCCGGCCAATGCCGGGCTCAACGCCGTTGTCGTCGGCGAGGTTGCGACCATTACCCTGAACCGTCCCGAGCGGCTGAACTCGCAGACCCCGTTCACCTGGAACGCTCTGGTTGGTGTCGCGGCTCAGCTGCCCGGGACCGTTCGGGTTGTGGTGCTCCGTGGCGCGGGGAAGGCCTTCTCGGCCGGCCTCGACCGCGCGATGTTCTCCCCCGAAGGCATCGACGGCGTGCCCGGGGTCACGGCCCTGGCCGGCGGCACCGCCGAGAACGCCCACGCCGTGATCGGTGACTGGCAGCGCGCCTTCGACTGGACGTCGCGCACCGACGTCGTCAGCATCGCGGCGGTGCAGGGTCACGCGATCGGCGGCGGCTTCCAGCTGGCCCTCGGCGCCGACATCCGCATCGTCGCCGAGGACGTCCAGTTCTGCATGGCCGAGCCGAAGCTCGGCATCGTCCCCGACCTCGGTGGCACGAAGCGCCTCGCCGACCTGGTGGGGTACTCCCGGGCCGCCGAGATCTGCCTGACGGCCCGTCGCGTGGGCGCTGAGGAGGCGCTGCGTATCGGCCTCGCGTCCGCGGTCGTGCCGGTCGCGGATCTCGACGCTGCGGTCGACGCCACCGTCGCCCAATTACTGGCGATCCCGCGCGATGCGGCGATCGCCACCAAGGCGTTGCTGAAGGCCGCGGCCGGCAACACCCAGGCCGAGCAGCAGTTCGCCGAGATCGAGGCCCAGTACGGCCGGCTGAGGGCCCTTGCGGGCCTGGACTCCGCAGGCTGATCACCCTGCACGGTGTCAGTCGGCCAGTCCCGGGACGGGTGGCAGCCGCATGTCCATGAACAACATGAACATGTACCGGCTACAGCGCATGGCGCGCGCCGACCGGGCGGCGCTCAAGGCCAAGATCGCGCCTGGCACGTGGCGGCGGGTGCTTCGCTTCGCGTCGCCCTACCGCAAGGGTCTTGCCGGCTTCCTCTTCGTCATCGTCGCCGACGCGCTGATCGGCGTCGCCACCCCGGTGCTGGCGGGCCGCGTCATCAACGACATCACCACCAAGGCAGCGGTACACGCCGTCGTCTGGATCGCTGTGGTGATCGCGATCCTGGCCGTGATCGATGCCGGCCTCTCCTTCGCCCAGCGGTGGTACTCCGCGCGCATCGGCGAAGGGCTGATCTTCGATCTCCGCACGGCCGTCTTCAGCCACGTGCAGCAGATGCCGCTGGCCTTCTTCACCCGCACCCAGACCGGCGCCCTCGTCAGCCGGCTCAACAGCGACGTGCTGGGTGCCCAGCAGGCGTTCACGAGCACGCTCTCCGGGCTCGTCTCGAACGTCGTGGGCCTAGTGCTGACCGCGATCGTGATGTTCTCGCTCTCCTGGCAGATCACCGTGCTTTCGCTCGTCATGCTGCCGCTCTTCGTGATCCCCGCGCGCCGGATCGGGTCCCGGCTGCAGCTGATCACGCGGGAGTCGTACAACCTCAACGCTTCGATGAACGCGACGATGACCGAACGCTTCAACGTGGCCGGGGCCCTGCTGGTGAAGCTCTTCGGCAGGCTGGAGGACGAGGAGCGCTCCTTCAGCTCGCGCGCCGCCCGGGTCCGTGACATCGGCGTCACGTCGGCGATGTACGGCCGGGCGTTCTTCGTGGCACTCACCCTCGTGGCCTCGCTGGCCCAGGCGCTTGTCTACGGCCTGGGCGGCTACTACGCGATCACCGGGCACTACTCGGCGGGCACGGTCGTCACGCTGGCGTTGCTGCTGAGCCGGCTCTACGGCCCGCTCACGGCCCTCTCCAACGCCCGCGTCGACATCATGAGCGCGCTGGTGAGCTTCGACCGGGTCTTCGAGGTGCTGGACCTCGAGCCGATGGTGGCTGACGCCCCGGACGCGACGGAGCTGGCACAGGATGCGCGGAGCATCGAGTTCGACGACGTCCACTTCTCCTATCCGACTGCAGGCGAGGTGTCGCTCGCGTCGCTGGAGGACGTCGCCGTCCTCGACACCACCCAGACCACGGAGGTGCTCCGCGGGATCACCTTCACCGCGGCGCCGGGGGAGATGGTGGCCTTGGTCGGGCCGTCCGGTGCGGGGAAGACGACCATCAGCCAGCTGGTCCCACGGATCTACGACGTGCGCTCGGGCAGCGTGAAGATCGGCGGTGTCGACGTCCGCACGGTCACCCAGCGGTCGCTGCGCGAGCGGGTGGGCGTGGTGAGCCAGGAGGCGCACATGTTCCACGACACGATCCGCAGCAACCTCGTCTACGCCAAACCCGACGCCACCGAGGCCGAGCTGCTCCAGGCGATCGAGGCAGCCCAGATAGGCGATCTCGTCGCCTCCCTGCCCGAGGGCCTGGACACGCTGGTCGGTGACCGCGGCTACCGGCTCTCGGGTGGCGAGAAGGCTCGACTGGCGATCGCCCGGATGCTGCTGAAGGCGCCCGAGATCGTGATCCTCGACGAGGCCACCGCCCACCTGGACAGCGAGAGCGAGCTGCTCGTGCAGCGGGCTCTGGCCGAGGCACTCACCGGACGGACATCCCTGGTGATCGCGCACCGTCTCTCCACGGTGCTCAACGCCGACAAGGTGCTGGTGGTCGACGAGGGGCGCATCGTGGAGAGCGGCACCCACCGCGAGTTGCTGGCCGCCAACGGGCTCTACGCCGACCTCTACCGCACCCAGTTCGAGCGTCAGGCAGTCTGAGGCGTCAGCGCAGGCTGGCTGAGTGCGCCGCCGTCACCGACCGGTTGGCCACCGGGTCCGACAGCAGCGCGGCGAACGCGATCTCCGCGGCACCGAGCAGAGCCGAGTCGGCGCCGAAGGTGGGCTGGGTCAGCTGAGCGGTCAGCCCGGGGGCATCGAGGGCATAGCGGTCCAGCGCGGTGCTGACCGCATCACCGGCGATGTCCAGGATGTCGGCGAGCGAGCCGCCCAGGATCACTCGCTGGGGGTTGAGGGTGTTGACGATGCTCGCCAGGCCCCGGCCCAGCGACTCCGCGATCTGCTGCACAGCCGTCAGCGCCACCGGGTCGCCGGTCCGCGCGTCTGCGAAGACCGCAGCGACGTAGACCTCGTCGGGCGGGTCGTCGCGCCCGGCAAGCGTGAGCAGCGCACTGTCGCCGATGTAGGTCTCGAGGCAGCCCCGGTTGCCGCAGTGGCACTGCGGCCCGGAGGCGTCGACGACGTTGTGCCCGATCTCGCCGGCGTGCCCGTCGTGCCCCCGAAGCGGGGCGCCGTTGGCGATGATCCCGGAGCCCACCCCCACCCGTCCGATGATCATCACCACATCGTCGCAGTCACGGGCGCTGCCGCGGGTGTGTTCGGCAAGCAGTGCCAGATCGGCATCATTGCCGATGACCACGGGCAGGTGTGGCGTGGCGAGTTCGGAGAGCAGCTTGCCGAAGGGGGTGTTGCGCCAGCCCATGTTCGGGGCCACGCCCACGGTGCCCCAGTGCCGGTCGACGGTGCCGGGAACGCTCACGCCGATCGCCACCGGCGGCTCGGCGCGCCCCACCATCGCCTGCAGGATCGGCACCGCCTCGACGATGTGCCGCACGACCTCCTCCGCCGAGGCGGGTAGCGGGCCCGTCTGGACGACGTGCCGGGCCAGTACCGTCCCGCCGATGCCGACCGCTGCCGTGGTGACGTGGGTGACGTCGAGGTCGGCGGCCACCACGAACGGGCCGCGGGAGTGCGGCCCGACGACGTGCGACGGACGCCCCGCCCGCGGCCCGCCGCTGGGCACAGACTCCTCCACCAGCCCTCGCTCGGTGAGATCGGCGACCAGCGCACCGATCGTGGAGCGGCTCAGCCCGAGGCGCTGGGTCAGCTCCGCCCGCGTCACCGCGCCGTCGCGGTGAACCTGGCCGAGCACCAATGACAGGTTGTGCCTGCGGATGGCATCCGGCCGTGCGGCTGCTGGGCGGCTCATGACCTCGATCCTGGTTGGCGCGACGGTGGGACGGTGCTCAGCTGGAGCGTGAACGCCTGCGCGACAGAGCATCGACCGCAGCGGCCACGAGGAGCACCAGGCCGGTGATGACGTTCTGGTACTGCGCGGGGAGGCTTGGGCGCAGCCCCAGGCCGTTCGGGATGATCACGATCACGAGCGCACCGATGATCGCGTCACGCGGCTTGCCCCGGCCGCCGAAGAGCGACGTCCCGCCGATGACCGCCGCGGCCACGGCGAAGAGCAGGATGTTGCCCGCGCCGAGGTCGAGGGCCACCGAACCGGTCTGGGAGGCCAGGAAGGCGCCACCAAGAGCGGCGAGGGCCGAGCTTGCGGCGAACGCGCTCACCCGGATGTGAACGACGTCGATACCGGCGCGACGGGCCGCCTCGGCGTTGCCACCGGTGGCGAAGAGGTGCCGGCCCCAGGTGGTCTTGGTCAGCACGATCGTGCAGACGATCATCAGCGAGATCGGGATGGTCGCCGCCCACGGCAGCCCCTGGATCTTGAACTGCGGGTTCGGGTTGCGGTTCTGGTTGGCGAGGATGGTGATGACGATCGCCACGATCGCGATCAGCCCACCCCGCACGAGCACGAGCTGGATCGCGTCGTGCGCCAGCCCGCGGGCCTGGGCGCGGATCGAGTGCAGGAGCGTGTAGAGGATGTAGCCGCCGACGACCACGATGGTGAAGACCCAGCTCCAGGCCGGCGACATGTTGTCGTTCGCCAGGCCGTGCCAGAAGCTGTAGTTGTTGATGCCGATCGGGTTGCCGTTGAGGGCGAAGAGCACGACGCCCTGCCAGGCCAGGAAGAACGCCAGCGTCACGATGAAGCTGGGGATGCCGATCTTGGCCACCAGGAAGCCGACGAAGATGCCGACCGCTGCGCCGATGCCCACGGACATGACGAGCGCGAAGATGACGTGCTGGTCGAGGCCGGCGACCAGGACGATGAGCCCGATCACCACCATGGCCGCACCGAGATAGGTCTTCAGCCAGATGCCCATGACGACCATGGCGATCATTGCGGCGAGCAGGATCGGAAAGAGGAGGTTCGAGCCGGGGATCCCGTGCTTGATGCCATGCGAGACGATGCCTTGGGCCGCGAAGCTCGCGCACATGCCGCCGAGCGTGCCGGCCGAGAGGTCGATCTCGCCGAGGAGCAGGACGAAGACCAGGCCGAGGGCGATGATCGCGATGTAGGCGCCCTGGCCCGGCAGGTTGCCGATGTTGGCCTTGCCGAGGAACCGGCTGCTGACCTGCGCGAAGATGACGCCGAGCACGACGAGCCCGAGGATGGACGGCAGGGCGCCAGGGTCACCGGTGCGGATCTTGTTCCAGTAGCCGGTCAGCGCCTGCTGCAGGCTGCGGTGCTCGATGTCCAGCGCAAAGCTCGTGGAGCGGTTGGCAAGGTCGGCGTCGGACTTCACGGCACCGGTCGACTGCGCGCCGTCGTTGGGCGTGGGGGCGTTGTTGTCGGTCATGTGCGCGTCCCTCAGATGCTCTGGTTGGCGGTGTGGGCGGCAAGACCGATGTTCCCGCTGCGGCCGGCAGTGATCAGCTCGACGATCTGCGTCGTGCTGCTGTCCTTGGTGAAGACCTCCGCGGCGACCCGGCCCAGGTACAGGGCGATCACGCGGTCGGCGACCTCCATCACGTCGTTCATGTTGTGCGAGATCAGGACGACCCCGAGGCCCTGGTCGGCGAGTCGCCGGACCAGGTCGAGAACCTGGCGGGTCTGTGCCACGCCGAGTGCCGCGGTCGGCTCGTCAAGGAACACGACCTTGCTGTTCCACAGGACGGCCTTCGCGATGGCGACGGTCTGTCGCTGACCACCGGAGAGGTTGGCGACCACCTGGCGGACCGAGGAGACAGTGCGCACCGACAGGCTGGCGAGAGCCTCACGGGCCTTGCGCTCCATCTCGCCGTCGTTCAGGAAGCCGAAGCGCCGGATCTCACGGCCGAGGAACATGTTCTGGGTGATGTCGAGGTTGTCGGCCAGCGCGAGGTCCTGGTAGACGAACTCGATGCCGAGTGCGGCGGCTGCGCGGGGGTCACTGATGTGGACCTCCTTGCCCTCCCAGCTCACGGTGCCGCTGTCGATGCTGTTGATGCCGGCGATGCACTTGACCAGGGTCGACTTGCCGGCGCCGTTGTCGCCCACCAAAGCCGTCACCTCGCCTGGATAGACGTTGAAATCGACGTCGTGCAGGACGTGGACCGGGCCGAAGCTCTTGTTCAGGCCCTTGATCTCGAGGATCGGTTGCGTCACGGTGGTTCTGCCTTCTCTCCGGAGGATGCCTCGGTAGTGACGGCGCGGTGAAATCGCGTCACGTCTCAGTCTGGCCTCTGGGGCCCCGATTAGGCGATGGCCGGGCCGATGAAGCAGCCCGACCATCACCTGAGCGGTACCGACTCAGCGCGAGTCGATCAACTGGAGATGCCCGCCGCCTTGCACTGTGCGGTGAGGCCTGCGCAGAGCGCCGCAGCCGTGACCTGGCCAGCGGTGACCACGGTCTTGACGTTGGCCTTCGTGATGATCTGGGCCGGCAGCAGGTAGGCCTGCAGCGTGCGGTGGCCCGTCGGGTCCGTGAACGGCGTCAGGGTGACACCGGCGGTGGTCGGGTCCTGGCCCTTGATCAGTGCGATCGCGAGCTTGGAGGCCGCCGCTGCTTCTGCCGCGTAGGACTTGTAGATCGTCATGTACTGGTCGCCGCGCAGGATGTTCTGCAGGCCCTCGACGCCGGAGTCCTGACCGGTGACCGGGATCTTGCCGTTGAGGCCCTTGGTCTTCAGCACGCCGATGACGGCGTTGGCGATGTCGTCGTTGGCGGCGTAGACGCCGTCGACCTTGCCGCCGTTGGCGGTGAGGGCCTGGGTGAAGGCCGGCGCCGCGAGGCTGACCGTCCAGCCCTTGACGACCACGTCGGAGACGATCTTGACGGACGAGTCGGCCTTGAGCACCTTCTGAGCGCCCTGCTTGAACAGGACGGCGTTGTTGTCGACGTCGGTGCCGCCGTCCATCTCGATGACGTCGGCCGGGCTCGGCGCCTTGTCGGCCTTCAGGCCGTCGATGAGGCCCTGGCCCTGAAGCTCGCCGATCTTCTCGTTGTCGAAGGAGACGTAGTAGTCAGCGCTACCGCCGAGGTTGACGCGGTCGTAGTCGATGACCTTGACGCCGGCAGCCTTGGCGGAGGACTCCACTGCGGCTCCGGACGGGGCGTCGATCGAGTCGATCAGCAGGACCTTGACGCCCTCGCCGATCATGCTCTGCGCGATCGAGGCGAACTTCGACTTGTCGCCGCCGGCGTTCTGGATGTCGGACTTGATGCCCGCTGCGCTGAACGCCTTGCCAAGCAGGGGGGCGTCGAACTCGGTGTAGCGGGTGGAGGAGGTCGTGTCGGGCAGGATCACGCCGACCTGGACCTTGCTGCTGGAGGAGCTGGACGAGCTGGAGGAGCTGGAGGACGACGATCCTCCGCTCGGCGAGGAGCTGTTGCTCGACTTGCTGCCCCCCGAGCTGCTGCATCCAGTTACCACGGTGGCTGCGGTGATTCCCGCGGCAATGAGGACAACTGCGCCTTTGCGCATTGGCTGTCACGCCCTTCGATACAGGGCCATCGGCCCAATGAATGTTGTGCGCGCGAACATATCCCATGGTGACCCACGACTCGGCGAAAAGACACCAACTCGTTATCAAGGTGTGGGTGAAACGTCAGCTCCGCGTCGGCAGGATCCGATCTCCCCGCTGCCGGGAGAGTCGTGACTTGTCCCAGTTTGGCGCCCACCTCAGTTCGCCAACGGCCGCCGTCGATCGCCGCGGCCGGCACCCGTCGCCAGTGGGCGGCGCCTGCCTTCACCGCGTGATGGCCCTGGCCGGCACCCATCGAGCGGGTACCGACCAGGGGCGCCGACCACGGGTGGCGGCTAGGGGTGGCGGCTAGAGCAGCGAGCGGAGCACGTACTGCATGATGCCGCCGTGCCGGTAGTAGTCGGCCTCACCGGGGGTGTCGATCCGGACCGGGGCGTCGAACTCGACGCCCTG
>JAOPUX010000114.1 GCA_025963285.1 Jatrophihabitans sp. | reverse complement strand
GACCTTGACGAACCACTGCAGCGACAGTCGCGGCTCGACCACCGTGTCACAGCGCGAACAATGACCCACCGCGTGCACGTACGGACGCTTCTCGGCGACGATGCGCCCCTGCTCGCGTAATGCCGCCACCACCGCGGGACGCGCTTCGAGGCGGTCCAATCCCTCGAATGGACCAGGCGCGGTGATGACCGCCCGTTCGTCCATGATCGTCAGTGACGGCAGGTTGTGCCGCTGGCCTATTTCGAAGTCATTGGGATCGTGGGCGGGCGTCACCTTCACCGCGCCGGTGCCGAACGCCGGGTCGACGTGGGTGTCGGCGACGATCGGAATGCGCCGGTTGGTCAGCGGCAGGGACACTGTCGTGCCGATGAGGTGCTGGTAACGCTCGTCGCCGGGGTGCACGGCCACCGCGGTGTCGCCGAGCATCGTCTCGGCGCGCGTGGTTGCCACGACGATGGCGCTCTCGCCGTCGCCGTAGCGGATGCTGACGAGTTCGCCCGGCTCCTCGGCGTGGTCGACCTCGATGTCGCTGAGCGCGGTGAGGTCACGCGGGCACCAGTTGATGATCCGCTCGGCCCGGTAGATCAGGTCGTCGTCGTAGAGGCGCTTGAAGATGGTCTGGACCGAGCGGGAGAGCCCCTCGTCGAGGGTGAACCGCTCCCGGCTCCAGTCGACGCCGTCGCCGAGGCGGCGCATCTGGCCGAGGATCTTGCCCCCGTACTCCTGCTTCCAGGCCCAGGCCTTCTCGAGGAACGCCTCGCGGCTGTAGTCGGCGCGACCCTTCCCCTCGGTCTCGAAGATGTGCCGTTCGACCAGGTTCTGCACCGCGATGCTCGCGTGGTCCATGCCGGGCAGCCAGAGCACGTCGTGCCCCTGCATCCGGGCCCGCCGGGTCAGCGCGTCCATCATCGACTGCTCGAGGGCATGGCCGATGTGCAGGCTGCCGGTGACGTTCGGTGGCGGGATCACGAGCGAGAACGGCGGGTTGCCGCTCGTCGGGTCGGCGGTGAAGTAGCCGCGCTCGACCCAGCGCTCGTAGAGCGGGCCCTCTACCTCTGCCGGGGTGTACTGGCTCGGCAGGTCGGGGGTCACGGGCTTGGTCGATGTCACCTAGGCATTCTACTGAGCCGGTCGATCGAGCCACTCCGCATAGGCGTCGAAGGAGAACGGACGCCCGAGGAAGTCGGCGACGAGGTCGGCGGCATCGGCCGCGCCGCCCCGGGCCAGGATGCGGTCGCGGTAGCGGTGGGCCACCGTCTCGTCGAAGAGATCGGCCGGGTCGAAGGCCGAGAAGAGGTCCTTCGCGATCACCAGGCTCCACATGTAGGTGTAATAAGCCGAGGTGTAGCCGGCGAGGTGGCCGAAGCTCGCGTGGAAGTGCGTGCCGTCGACGTAGCGGAACAGGTCGTAGCGCTCCTGCGCCGCCCGCACCGCCGCGGTGTTGTCGGCCGGCGGGTCGGCGTGCAGGCCGTAGGAGATCGCGGCGTAGAACATCTGGGTCCGCACCGCGTAGCCCTTGCCGAACTCGTGGGCCGCCCGCATCCGCTCGACGAGCGCGGCCGGGATGGCCTCCCCCGCGGCGTTGGTGGCGAAGCTCCCCAGGATCTCGGCGTCCCAGGCCCACTCCTCCAGCATCTGCGACGGAGCCTCGACGAAGTCCCACTCGGTGGCCACGCCGCTGAACCTCGCCCACCGCTGCCGGCCGCCGAGGACGTGGTGCACCAGGTGGCCGAACTCGTGGAAGAGCGTGACGACATCGGAGTGCTCCATGACCCCGCGGGGGAAGTTGCAGACGAGCACCCCCTCGGGCAGCTGCCGGTCGGTGACGCCGACGACGAGATCGAACTGGGCCGCGTGCTTGTACTTGCCCTCGCGCGGGTGCAGGTCGAGGTAGATCCGGCCGAGGTGCTGGCCGTCGAGCAGCACGTCGTAGCCGGTGACGTCCTCGTGCCACACCGGCGTGTCGGTCAGCTCGCGGTACTCGATGCCGAAGAGCCGGCTGGTGACCTCCAGCAGTCCGGCCCGGACGCGGCCGAAGTCGAAGTACTGCCGCACCTGCTGGGCGTCGACGCTGAACCGCTCGCGCCGGATCAGCTCGCCGTAGTAGGAGGCGTCGGCGCTGTCGAGGGCGGTGGCGGTGGGGTCGTCGCGCTGACGGCGCGCCAGCAGCTCGCCGTAGTCGCGCCGGCCGGCGCTCTCGGCGGCCTCGGTGATCTTCTCGATGAAGTCGGCGATCTGCTTGGCGCCGCCCACCATCTTCACGTCCGCGTCATACGCCGGCCAGCTCTCGTAGCCGACGAGCTGGGCCTGTTCGCGACGCAGCTGCAGCATCTCGGTGAGGACGGGGTCGTTGGCCGGCCAAGCCCGGTTGAGGAACTCGACGGTGAGCTCGCGTCGCGCGGCGGCGTCGGTGGCGAAGGTGCGGAACGGGATGACGTCCGGGTAGTCGGTGGTGATCGTGACAAGCCCGTCGGCGTCGACCGGATGGGCCTCGACGTAGTCGGCCGGCAGCCCGGCGAGCCGCTCCGGGGTGAGCCGGACGCTGCGGACGTCCTCACGGATGTTGCGGCTGAAGTCCTGATCGAGCACGGTCAGCCGCTCGGCGATGTCGCGCAGCCGGGCGCGGACCTCGTCGCTCTGGTCGACGCCGCTGCGGCGGAAATCGCGCAGGATCCGGTCGCGGAAGCGCGCCGCGTCGGCGTCCAGGTCGGTGGGGTCGGTGGCGTTGACCACGGCGAAGAGTTCACGGTTCTGGGTGCGCTCGGTCTGCACCTTCGAGATCTCCTGCGACTGAGCCTCGGCCAGCTCACGCACCGTCGCCTGCGGGTGCACCTCGGCCAGCAGCCCGGCGATCGAATCGGCCGCACGCAGCGCGATGTCGGCGTCGTTCCAGAGCTCGAGCACCGCCAGCGCGCCGCGTTCGGTGCCGTCGGTGAGCGCGGCGATGAGCTGCCTGGCCGTCTCCAGGCCGCTCCGGGCGGTGTCGCCGAGCCAGTCGGCCCAGGCGGCGGGATCGGACGGGAATGCGAGTGGGGCAGGGTTCATCTGCTCGACCCTAGCGATCCGTCGGCGAAATGTCGGCTCAGTTCGCGACGGGCTTGCCGGCGGCCTGTCGCTTCGGACCTGTGGCTTCCCGGCGCTGCTCCGGGGTGCCGCTGCACGCGCCGCTGACGGGGTGCAGGATCAGGTGGTCACCACGTCTGAAGGAGTAGCTGCGTGAGCGTGCGTTGGGGTCTGCTGGCCACTGGTGGGATCGCGGCGTCGTTCGCCCGCGACCTCGCCCTCGTCCCTGATGCCTCGCTGGTGGCGGTGGGCTCGCGGACCGCGGCCTCCGCCGAGCGGTTCGGCGCCGAGTTCGACGTCCCGCGCCGGCATGGCTCCTACGCCGCGCTCGCCGCCGACCCAGAGGTCGACGCGATCTACATCTCCACCCCGCACCCGGGTCACCACGAGGCGACGCTGCTGGCGATTGCCCACGGCAAGGCGGTGCTCGTCGAGAAGCCCTTCGCGATGGACCTCGCCGAGTCCACGGAGATGGTCGCCGCCGCCCGCTCCGCGGGGACGTTCCTGATGGAGGCGATGTGGACGCGCTTCCTGCCCCACATCGTCCGGGTGCGCGAGGTGCTGGCCTCCGGGGTGCTGGGCGAGATCGTCTACGTCACCGCCGAACACGGACAGTGGTTCCCCCTCGACCCGTCGCACCGGCTCTTCGCGCCGGCACTGGGAGGCGGCGCGCTGCTCGACCTCGGCATCTACCCCATCTCGTTCGCACACATGGTGCTGGGCACGCCGTCGGCGATCACGGCCCGCTCGACGCCGGCTTTCACCGGGGTCGATGCCACCACCTCGGCGATCTTCGAGTACCCCTCCGGCGCGCACGCGGTGGTGACGACGTCGCTCTCGGCCGCCTCCGACAACCCCGCCGCGATCTACGGCACCGAGGCACGCCTGGAGATCGACGGCTGGTTCTACACGCCGGGCGGCTTCACGATCACCGCGCACGACGGCACGGTGCTGGAGCGTTTCGATACCCCGCCGGCCGGGCGCGGTATGCAGTACGAGGCCATCGAGGTCGGGCGGTGCCTCGCCGAGGGCCTGCTGGAGAGCCCGGACATGCCGCTCGACGACACGCTGGCGATCATGGGCACCCTCGACGAGATCCGTCGCCAGATCGGCCTCGACTACTCCTCGCTCTGACGCATCAGTGATACCCCTGCACCGCTATCACGGCGTGTGGCGGTGCGGGCGTATCAGTGACACCTGTGGACGGACCGCGCGCCCCTCCACAGTTCGACGCGAGCGACCCGCCGCCGGCTGCGAGGTCGGAGGCTCTGCCAGTGAACCTTGCAATCGTGGCCGAGATCCAGCGGCGAGGCGGTGCCGCGACGCGCGCGGAACTCCTCCGGGTTGCTACCCGGGGGAGCATCGACAACGACCTCGCTACCGGCAACCTGGTGCGGCTCTTCCCGCGCACCTTCTGTCTGGCGGTCGATGCCGACCTCCGCGAAATTCGTGAGCGAGCGGCGTTGGTGCACCTGGGCCACACTGCTGCGCTCAGTCACACCACGGCCCTGCGCCGGTGGGGGCTGCCCGCGCCGTCGGGCCACGTCGTCCACGCAGTGCTCCCGATCAGTCGGAGCCACCGACCGGCGGCCGGGCTCCGCGTTCATCGGGCGCAGCTGTACCCGCCGGTCGTCCGCCTGCACGGCCTGGTCACCACGACGCCGGCGGCGTCCGTCGTCGCCAGCTGGCCCGAGCTGCGTGGATCGGCCCAGCGCGCGCCGGCTCTCACGGCCGTGCGGCAGCGACTCACCACGCCCGCCGAGCTCCGCGCCCAGGCCGATCGCAGCACCCGGCTGGCAGGGCGCGGGCGGCTCCTGGAGTTCATCGGCCTGCTGGAGGCCGGCTGCGAGAGCGAGCTGGAGCTGTGGGGATACCTCAAGGTGTTCTCCGTGCCGGGGCTGAGCCACGCTCGCCGGCAGCTCCCGCTGCGAGTTCGAGGGCGCAGCTACCGAGCCGACCTGGCCTACGAGGACGAGCTGCTCCTCGTAGAACTCGACGGCAGGGCGTACCACTCGTCGCTGGAGCAGCGGGAACGGGACATCGCGCGCGACGCTGCGCTGGCCACGATCGGTTGGCAGACGGTCCGCTTCTCGCACCGGCGGCTGACCACCGATATCAGCGGCGTCCGTCGAGAGCTGCTCGCGATCCTCGCGTCGCGGCGGCGTCACTGATACGCGAGCACTGCTGCGACGGCGTGTCGCGGTGCTGATGTATCAGTGATACCCAGCTCAGCAGGGCTAGGCGGACTTCTCGCGGGGCGCGCTCTTCTTCACGCTCACCTCGCGAGGGACGAGCGTGGGGTAGACGTGGTCGAGCACCGTCTCGCGGGTGATCAGCACGCGGGCGATGTCCTCGCGGGAGGGCACCTCGTACATCACGGAGAGGAGCACCTCCTCCATGATCGCGCGCAGGCCACGGGCACCCGTACCGCGGAGGACGGCCTGGTCGGCGATGGCTTCGAGGGCATCGTCGCTGAACTCCAGCTCCACGTTGTCGAGTTCGAAGAGCTTGCTGTACTGCTTCACCAGGGCGTTGCGCGGCTCGGTGAGGATTTTCACCAGCGCGGCCTGGTCGAGCTGGCGCACCGAGGTGAGGACGGGCAGGCGGCCGATGAACTCCGGGATGAGGCCGAACTTGATCAGGTCCTCCGGCATGTCCTCGCCGAAGACGTCGCGGTTGTCGCGGTCGAACTTGGTGGGCAGCTCGGCACCGAAGCCGAGGCCCTTCTTGCCGATACGTGCCTCGATGATCTGGTCGAGGCCGGCGAAGGCGCCACCGACGATGAAGAGCACGTTCGTGGTGTCGATCTGGATGAACTCCTGGTGCGGGTGCTTGCGTCCGCCCTGTGGCGGCACCGAGGCGGTGGTGCCCTCGAGGATCTTCAGCAGCGCCTGCTGGACGCCCTCACCGGAGACGTCTCGCGTGATCGACGGGTTCTCGGCCTTGCGGGCGATCTTGTCGACCTCGTCGATGTAGATGATGCCCGTCTCGGCGCGTTTCACGTCGTAATCGGCAGCCTGGATCAGCTTGAGCAGGATGTTCTCGACGTCCTCGCCGACGTAGCCGGCCTCCGTGAGCGCCGTCGCGTCGGCGATGGCGAACGGGACGTTGAGCATCTTGGCGAGCGTCTGGGCGAGCAGCGTCTTGCCGCAGCCCGTGGGCCCGAGCAGCAGGATGTTGGACTTCTGCAGCTCGACGGGGTCCTTCTCGTTGCCGCCGGCCTGGACGCGCTTGTAGTGGTTGTAGACGGCCACCGCGAGCGAGCGCTAGGCGGCGTCCTGACCGACGACGTAGCCGTCGAGGAACTCGAAGATCTCCCGCGGCTTGGGGAGCTCGTCGAACTTCAGCTCACTGGACTCGCTGAGCTCTTCCTCGATGATCTCGTTGCACAGGTCGATGCACTCGTCGCAGTTGTACAAGCCAGGGCCCGCGATGAGCTTCTTGACCTGCTTCTGGCTCTTCCCGCCGA
>JAOPUX010000113.1 GCA_025963285.1 Jatrophihabitans sp. | reverse complement strand
TCGGGCGGCAACTGGCACATCAACACCGGCAACGGCTTCTACGGCGGCCTGCAGTTCGACATCGGCACCTGGCAGTCCAACGGCGGCGGCGCGTACGCCCCGCGTGCGGACGAGGCCACCCGTGAGCAGCAGATCGCAGTGGCGAACCACGTCTACGCCCGTCGCGGGTCCAGCCCGTGGCCGGTCTGCGGCAGCCGTATCTAGCAGCACCATCGCCCCAGAGCCCGGTATGAACGGGCTCTGAGCTGAGACAGACGAACCCGGCTCCGGCACGTCCGGAGTCGGGTTCGTGTCGGTTTGCGGTGTTACCGGCGCAGCTCAGCCGGAACTGGTCGCGGACCCGGGCTGTACCGTCCGGTGACCTATCCGTTACAGTTCCGTGACCCACCAGAGAGCCAGAGCAACACCCGAGCCAATCCCTCGAGGAGCATTCGACTTGCTGCGCAGCGTCAGGTACGGCTTCAGTGGAGCCGTCCTCGCCGGAGTCGTCGGTGGCATGGTCGCCTGGGGGCACGTCGACAAAACCGTCTCGCTGGTCGTCGACGGGCACACCACAACGGTCCATACGACCGCGGCCCGCGTCGGGGACGTGCTTGCCAAGGCCGGTTACCGCCTTGGTACCCACGATCTGCTCGCGCCTACCGCCTCCGCCGCCGTGCACAACGGCACCGAGATCGTCTTCCGCCGTGGGCGGCTGCTGCACCTCGACGTCGACGGCCATGACACCTCGGTCTGGACCACGGCGCCCACCGTCGCCGACGCCCTCGGCCAGCTCGGGTACTCCACCGCCGACTTCACCTCGGTGTCGCGCTCGCGGCGGCTGCCGCTGACGCCCACCGACATCGCCGTCCGCACGCCGAAGAGCGTCACCGTGCGCCACGACGGCAAGACCCAGACGGTCACGACCACCGATTCGACGGTGGGGCAGATGCTCGCCGACCTCGACATCACCGTCGGGCCCCATGATCGGCTCTCCGAGCCGCAGTCGCACGCCATCGCCGAGGGCGCCCGGATCGTCCTGACCCGGGTCACCACCAAGAACGTCACCTCCACGATGTCGGTGCCCTACTCCATCAAGCGGCAGAACGACTCGTCGCTGGAGAAGGGCGTCACGAAGGTGGTCAAGGCTGGCAAGAACGGCTCCGCCCTCGTCACCTACGCGATGGTCTATGTCGACGGCAAGGTCGTCGGCAAGACGAAGGTCAAGACGGTGACGCTCGCCTCGCCGACCGCCAAGGTCGAGAAGGTCGGCACCAAGGCGGCTGCTCCGGCCACGCCGAACGCGCCCTTGCCCTCGCCGGGCTCGGCCAAGGACATCGCCCGCCAGCTACTGCTGGCTCGAGGCTGGGGCGACGACCAGTACAGCTGCCTCACCGCCCTCTGGGGCAAGGAGAGCGCCTGGCGGGTCAACGCCGGCAACCAGTCCAGTGGGGCCTACGGCATCCCGCAGGCGCTGCCGGGCTCGAAGATGGCCTCGGCCGGGCCGAACTGGCGCACTGACGCCACGACCCAGATCACGTGGGGGCTGGGCTACATCAGCTCCCGGTACGGCACGCCCTGTGGCGCCTGGTCCGCCTGGAATGCCCATGGCGGCTGGTACTGAGGCTCGGAAGTCCCGGCCGGCCCAGCCGCCCACGCCGCCCGCGCCGCGCCGCTCGTTCGTCGTGCCTTGCTTATCCCCGCGCTTATCTCCGCCGAGTGGCCGATCCGGCGTCGAGTGGCTGGGCGACACGCCGCCACTCGCGTCCGGATCGGCCACTCGGCGGTGGTGGCCCGCGGCGATGTGGCGGAGACCACGGCCAAAGCGGAGTCTGTCCCTCCGATTCGTTGGTACGGTGAGGGAAGCGGAGGACACCCCTCCGGTAACTCCCGCAGGAGCTCCAATGACTGACATCCTGGCTCGGACGGACACCGCGGACGGTGTCTCCGACAACCCGCATCACGAGCGCCGCTGGCTCATCCTGGTGATCCTGGGCCTGGCCCAGCTGATGGTGGCCCTCGACGCCACCGTCGTAAACATCGCACTTCCCACCGCGCAGCACGACCTCGGCTTCTCCGACGGCGCGCGCCAGTGGATCGTGACGGCCTATGCGCTGGCCTTCGGCAGCCTGCTGCTCATCGGTGGTCGCCTGTCTGACCTCTTCGGCCGAAAGTGGACCTTCATCGTCGGCCTCTTCGGCTTCGCGGTGGCCTCGGCCATCGGCGGCGCGGCCGTCAACTTCGGGATGCTCGTCACGGCTCGCGCGGTGCAGGGTGGCTTCGCGGCGCTGCTGGCCCCGGCCGGTCTGTCGCTGCTGACGACCACCTTCACCGAGGCGAAGGAGCGCGGCAAGGCCTTCGGCATCTACGGCGCCATCGCCGGCGGCGGGGCCTCCCTCGGCCTGATCCTGGGCGGCTTCCTCACCGAGTACGCCTCCTGGCGCTGGACGATGTTCGTCAACCTGATCTTCGCTGGCATCACGATCGTCGGTGGCTTCATCCTGCTGCACCACAGCCGGGAGGCGGTCCGCCCGAAGCTGGACATCCCCGGCACGGTGATCGTCAGCGCGGGCCTGTTCGCGCTCGTCTACGGCTTCTCCCACGCGCAGAGTGCCGGCTGGGCCGACTCGCTCACCATCGCGTTCCTCGTGATCGCCGCCGTGCTGCTGGCCGCCTTCGTGGTGCTGCAGACCCGGGTCGCGAACCCGCTGCTGCCGCTGCGCATCATCCTCGACCGCAACCGGGGTGGCGCCTTCCTGGCGATGTTCGCCGCTGCGGCCGGCATGTTCGGGGTCTTCCTGTTCCTGACCTACTACCTGCAGCTGATCCTCGGGTACAGCGCCTTGATGACCGGTGTCGCCTTCCTGCCGATGACCGGCACGCTGATCGTCACCGCCTCGGTGGCCAGCGCCGCCCTGGCGCCCAAGGTCAGCCCCCGGCTCATGATCCCTGCGGGGATGATCCTGTCGGCCGGTGGCATGGCCCTGCTGACCCGGATCGGGCTCAACACCAGTTACGTCTCGCACGTGCTGCCCGGCACCCTCCTGCTCGGCATCGGCCTCGGGCTGGTCTTCGCGCCGGCCTTCAGCATCGCCACCCTCGGTGTTCGGCCAGAGGACTCGGGCGTCGCCTCGGCCGCCGTGAACACCATGCAGCAGGTCGGCGGCTCCATCGGCACGGCGCTGCTGAACACGCTGGCCGCCACCGCGGTGGCCGGTTTCATCACCTCGCACGGCGGCCAGCCGGCCAGCCAGCTGGTCAACGCAGGCGCCCAGCTGCACAGTTACTCCGTGACGTTCTGGGTCTCGGCTGCGGTCTTCGCGGTGGGTGGCGTGCTGGTTGCGCTGATCCTCCGGCCAGGCGTGCCGTCGTTCGAGGCGACGGACGGCCCGCTTGTCGTAGCCTGACGCCGATGATCACTCTAGGTCTCAGCCCGGGAGGTGCGCGATGAGCACGATCGACGAGGTTCCCGCGCCCGCCCGGGCGCTGCGCAAGGACGCCGCGCGCAACCGGGAGCTGCTGCTCGCGGCGGCGCGCGAGGTCTTCGGCGAGCGCGGCCTCGACGCCAGCCTTGACGACGTGGCCAGGCGGGCCGGGGTCGGGGTGGGCACCGCCTACCGGCACTTCGCGAACAAGTACGAGCTCGCCGGCGCGATCTTCAAGCAGGAGGTCGACGAGATCGCCGCGATCGCCGCGGACGGGCTGCGTCACGACGATCCGTGGCTGGGGCTAGTCCAGTTCCTGGAGAGCACTCTCGAGGCGCAGACCGTGAACCGCGGACTGCGTGAGGTGCTGATGGGCGTGCACGACGCCGAGCTAGAGGCGGAGGTGCACCACCTCCTGGCCGGCCCGATCATCGCGCTGGTCGAGCGGGCGCAGGCCGCCGGGGCGGTGCGGCTCGACGCCGCGCCCACCGATCTCGGTGCCATGATCATGATGCTCTGCGTGGTGGCCGACGTCGCCGCCGAGGCAGAACCACGGCTGTGGCGGCGCTACCTGCCGATCCTGCTGGCTGGGCTGCGCCCGGACGGGCCGGCGCTGCCGGTGCCGCCCCTGGCCGACGACGTGATGCGCAAGGCGATGTCCAGCCACAAGCAGCGGCTGGCCCAGGTCACCGCCCAGCGCTGATCGCCGGCATGCCGGAGCCCGGCAGGCCCGCCACCTGGGGCGGTCGGCAGACTGTGGCCATGGCTTCCTCGGTACTGCTCGGACCGGCCGAGATCCGCCTGCTGGCCGAGGGACTCGGCGTACGACCCACCAAGACGCTGGGGCAGAACTTCCTGCACGACCCCAACACCATCCGGCGCATCGTCCGCACCGCCGAGCTGGAGCCCGGCGAGCACGTGCTCGAGGTGGGCCCGGGCCTGGGTTCGCTGACGCTGGGGCTCCTCGAGGCCGGCCACCCCGTCACTGCCGTGGAGATCGATCCGGTGCTCGCCGCCGCGCTCCCGGCCACCGTCGCCGAGCGGCTGCCGGAGGCATCGCTGACCGTGGTCGAGGCCGATGCCCTGCACCTGCCCCCGCTCGTCACCACGCCCACCGCCCTGGTTGCCAACCTGCCCTACAACGTGGCCGTGCCGGTGGTGCTGACCCTGCTCGAGGCGCTGCCGCTACTGCGGAGCTGCCTGGTGATGGTGCAGGCCGAGGTGGCCGAGCGGCTGGCCGCTGCCCCCGGCTCGAAGGTCTACGGCGTGCCCAGCGTCAAGGCCGCCTGGTACGCCGACACCACACGCGCCGGGGCGGTTCCCCGGGCCGTCTTCTGGCCGGTGCCCAACGTCGACTCCGGGCTCGTCAGGCTCGTGCGGCGCGACCCGCCGCTCACCAGCGCTACGCGCCGGGAGGTCTTCACCGTGATCGACGCCGCCTTCGCCCAGCGCCGCAAGACGCTGCGGGCCGCGCTGGCCGGCTGGGCGGGATCGGCACCGGAGGCCGAGCGCCGGATCGTCGCCGCCGGGGTCGACCCGTCGGCGCGCGGGGAGACGCTCGATGTCGGGGCCTTCGCCGCGATCGCGGCAGCGCGCTGACTCAGCTCTGGCCGGCGAAGAGGCTCGTGACCGAGCCGTCCTCGAAGACCTCCTTGATCGCCTTGCCCAGCAGCGGGGCGATCGAGAGGACGGTGAGCTTGTCGAAGTGCGACTCGGGGCTGATCGGCAGGGTGTTCGTGACCACGACCTCGGTGATCGGGCTGTTCTTGAGCCGATCCAGCGCGGGCGGGGAGAAGATGCCGTGCGTGGCCGCGATGACGACCTCGGTGGCGCCGCTGGCGAAGAGCAGGTCGGCAGCCTTGGTGATCGAGCCGCCGGTGTCGATCATGTCGTCGATGAGCAGGCAGCAGCGGCCGTCCACCTCGCCGACCACGCGGTTGGCGACGGTCTCGTTGGCGGCGTCGAGGTTGCGCGTCTTGTGCACGAAGGCGATGTCCTGGCCGCCGAGCGCATCGGCCCACTGCTCGGCCGAGCGCACCCGGCCGGTATCGGGGGAGACCACGGTCATGTCCCGGTCGCCGTACTTCTTGCCGATGTAGTCCGACAGCAGCGGCATCGCGAAGAGGTGGTCGACCGGACCGTCGAAGAAGCCCTGGATCTGCGCGGTGTGCAGGTCGACGGCCATCACGCGGTCGGCGCCAGCGGTCTTGAAGAGGTCGGCGATGAGGCGGGCCGAGATCGGCTCGCGGCCACGGTGCTTCTTGTCCTGGCGGGCGTAGGGGTAGAACGGGGCCACCACCGTGATCCGCTTGGCCGAGGCCCGCTTGAGCGCGTCGATCAGGATCAGCGTCTCCATCACCCACGTGTTGATCGGGGTGGTGAAGGACTGGATCACGAAGGCGTCGGTGCCTCGTACCGAGTCGTTGGGCCGGATGAAGAGCTCGCCGTTGGCGAACTCGCGGCGGGTGGTCTCGGTGAGAGTGACCCCGATCTGCGAGGCGATCTCGGCAGCCAGCTCCGGATAGGCGCCTCCGGAGAGCAGCACCAGGCTCTTACGGCCGGCAACGTGCAGAGTCGACATCAGGCCTCGTCCTCGGGGTGGTCGTTGCGGGCGGCCCGATCGGCGGCGTGCGCTGCCGGCGTCTCGGGGCGTCGCTGTGCCACCCAGCCTGCCACGTTCTCCTGCCGCGCGGAGGACCGAGCCAGGGAGCCGGGAGGCACGTCACTCGTGATAACCGCGCCTGCTGCGGTGTAGGCGCCGTCGCCCACGTGCACCGGGGCCACGAACATGTTGTCTGCGCCGGTGCGGGCGTGGTCGCCGATGACGCTGCGGTGCTTGGCGACACCGTCGTAGTTGACGAAGACGGTGGCCGCGCCGATGTTGGTCTGCTCGCCGATCGTGGCGTCGCCGACGTAGGAGAGGTGTGGCACCTTGGTGCCGGCGCCGATGTCGCTGTTCTTCACCTCGACGTAGGTGCCGATGTGGACGTCGTCGGCCAGGTCGGTGCCGGGGCGCAGGTAGGCGAAGGGACCCACGGTGACGTGCGCCCCGATCCGCGTCTGCCTGGCGACGGTGCGGTCCAGGTGCGCGCCGGCCCCGACGATGGTGTCGGTGAGGCTCACCTGGGGCCCGATCAGGGCGCCCGCAGCGATGTGGGTCTGGCCATGCAGGTCGGTGCCGGGCAGCAGGGTGACGTCGGGCTCCAGGGTGACGGTGGCATCGACCCAGGTGGTGGCCGGATCGACCACGCCGACCCCGGCCCGCATGTGCGCGTCGAGCAGCCGGTCGTTGTAGACGCGGTGGGCGGCGGCCAGCTGCACCCGATCGTTGACCCCGGCCGTCTCGGTGGCCGGCGCGCTGGTGGCCGCCACGGGAAGACCGTCGCCGACGAGCACGCCGATGACGTCGGGCAAGTACTCCTCGCCCTGGGCGTTGTCGGTGCCGATCCGGCCGAGGGCCGCGCGCAGTGCCGCGTGCTCGAACGCGTAGACGCCCGAGGCCACCTCGCGGACGGTCAGCTCCTCCGGCGAGGCGTCCTTCTGCTCGACGACGCCGGTGACCGAGCCGTCGGCCGCGCGGAGCACCCGGCCGTAGCCCGTGGGGTCCTCGAGCGCGCTGGTGAGCATCGTGGCTGCGGCGCCGGCGGCCCGGTGGGCCGCGACCAGGGCAGCCAGGGTCTCGGCGCGCAGCAGCGGGGCGTCGCCCGGCAGTACCACCACGGTGCCGGCGGCGGTGTCGGGGATCGCGGCCAGCGCCAGGCGGACCGCGTGCCCCGTGCCGTTCTGCGCCGCCTGCACCACAGCCACTGCGGCCGGGTCGAGGTCGGCGAGGTGGGCGGTGACCTCCTCGCGCCGGTGCCCGACCACCACGATCGTCTGCTCGGCGTCGAGGCCGTCGCAGGCGGCCAGTGCGTGTCCGAGCAGCGAGCGTCCAGCGAAGCCGTGCAGTACCTTCGGCAGCGCTGCCGAGCGCATCCGGGTGCCCTCGCCGGCGGCCAGGATCACGACTGCCAGTGCGTTAGACACCGGGGCCCCACTTTCGTCGTCCGTCGTTGCTGGGGGACTCGGACTCGAACCGAGACTGCACGGCACCAAAGGCCGGCGGGCTGCCGATTACCCCATCCCCCATCTGGCTGCCCCAACGAGCGGGGCCGCGGTCAGCCTACAAGTGCTCGGCAGCCGATCCCGCCCGCGTTTCTAGCTACGGGTCCGTAACTTACGTTTGCGTAGGTTAGGCTGAACCCGATCGCCCCGCCGCCACGAAGTACTGGTCGGAACCCCACGACGGAAGAGGCAACCAGCCCATGACGCTGCTGGACGAACGCTCCACCCCAGAGGGCCCGAAGCCGGTCTTCGAAGGCACCAAGCGCTGGGGCGAGCAGACCATGCTCTACGTGATGGTGATCCTGCCGTTCCTCGCCTTCGCCGCCGCAATCCCGGTGGCCTGGGGCTGGGGGCTGAGCTGGACCGACGCCATTCTCTTCGTCGTCTTCTACATCATCTCCGGGCTGGGCATCACGGTCGGCTACCACCGCCTCTTCACCCACGCCTCGTTCAAGGCCAATCGGCCACTGCGAATCGCGATGGCCGTGGCCGGCTCGATGGCGATCGAGGGCCCGGTGATCCGCTGGGTGGCCGACCACCGTCGCCACCACGCCTTCAGCGACCGCGACGGCGACCCGCACTCGCCCTGGCGCTTCGGCGAGAGCACCACCGGCATGCTCAAGGGCTTCTGGTTCGCGCACCTCGGCTGGCTCTTCGACCTCGACCACACCAACCGCGACAAGTACACCCCTGACCTGATGGCCGACCAGGACATCCGCCGCGTCGACGCGCTCTTCCCGGTGATCTTCCTCGTCTCGATGTTCGGTCCGGCGCTGCTGGGTGGGCTGATCACCATGTCCTGGACGGGTGCGCTCTCGGCGTTCTTCTGGGCCTCGCTGGTGCGGGTCTTCCTGCTGCACCACGTCACCTGGTCGATCAACTCCGTCTGCCACATGATCGGTGAGCGGCCCTTCACCACGCGCGACAAGAGCGCCAACTTCTGGCCGCTGGCGATCCTGAGCTTCGGCGAGAGCTGGCACAACATGCACCACGCCGACCCGACCGCCGCCCGGCACGGCGTGCTGCGCGGTCAGATCGACGAGTCGGCCCGGGTGATCTGGCTCTTCGAGAAGTTCGGCTGGGCCACCGACGTCCGCTGGCCCAAGCCCGAGCGCATCGACAAGCTCAAGGTGGTCAAGTAACCGCCGCGTTGCCGCGGGCGAAGGACGGGTCGCGCCACGACTCGGTTGCCAGCACGTCGCGCAGGATCTCCAGGGCGTCCCACACCTCGACGTGGCGCAGGTAGAGCGGGGCGAAGCCGAGGCGCAGCAGGTCGGGCGCCCGGAAGTCGCCGATCACGCCCCGCGCGATCAGTGCCTGGGTCACCTCGTAGGCGTGCTCCAGGCGCAGCGACACCTGCGAACCGCGCCGCCGGGGATCGGCGGGAGTCGCTGAGGTGACCCCCGGCAGATAAGCCGCCGCATAGTCGAGCACCAGCTGGGTGAGGGCCTCGGACTTGGCCCGCACGACATTCATGTCCAGGTCGTCGAAGACGTCCAGCGCGGCGTCGAGGGCCGTCATCGACAGCAGCGGCGGAGTGCCCACGCGTGCCCGCTCGATGCCGCCGGCCGGTCGGTAGGAGGGCTCCAGCGCGAAGGGCTCGGCGTGTCCCTGCCAGCCGGTCAGCGGCAGGTCGAGGGCGTCTTGGTGGCGCTGGGCGACGTAGAGCCAGGCCGGGGCTCCGGGGCCGCCGTTGAGGTATTTGTACGAACAGCCCACCGCGGCATCGGCTCCGATCTCGTCGAGGCCGAAGGGCATGCAGCCCGCCGCGTGCGCGAGGTCCCAGGTGAGCACCGCGCCCGCCGCATGGACGGCCTCGGTGATCGCCGGGGCGTCCCACCGCTCGCCGGTGCGGTAGTCGACGGCGCTGAAGGCCACCAGCGCGACGTCGTCGTCGAGCACGCTCTCGACGTCGGACGGGCTCACCCGCACGACGGTGAGGCCGAGCAGCCGGGCCACCGAGTCGGCGAGGTACTGGTCCGTGGGGAAACCCGCGCCGTCGGTGATCAGCGTGTGCCGGTCCGGGCGGAGCCGGGCCAGCGCGGTGAGCACCTGGAAGAGCTGCACACTCGTCGAGTCGCCACAGAGCACCTGGCCCGGGGCGGCACCGACCAGCGCGCCGATCCGGTCGCCCACCCGCACCGGCAGCTCCCACCAGCCGTTGGCGTTCCACGAGGTGACGAGGTCGGTGCCCCACTCGCCCTCGATCACCGTCTTGAGCCGGGCCGGGACGTGCGCGGGCAGCGCCCCCAGGGAGTTCCCGTCGAGGTAGGTCGTGCCGGCCGGGATGGCGAACCGGGCCCGCACGTGGGCCAGCGGGTCGGCGGCGTCGGCGGCCTCGGCGCTGCTTCGGGTCGGCTCAGACACCCCGCACGTCCCACAGGTCGGGGAAGACGGGGGAGAAGAGCGTCGAGCGCAGGTAGTCCGCGCCCGCCGAGCCGCCGGTCCCCAGCTTCAGGCCGATGATCCGCTCGACCATCTTCACGTGCCGGTAGCGCCACTCTTGCAGCCCCTCGTCGATGTCGACGAGCCCCTCGCAGACCTCCGCGGCAGGTGCGGTGTCGTCGGCGTAGACGAGTTCGAGGACGGCCAGCACGCCCAGGTCACCGTGGGTGGAGACGGCCGGATCGCTGTCCAGAGCGGCTTGGGGCACCTCCCACCCGGTGACGTTCAGGTACCGCAGCAGGGAGTCGTAGACGGAGGGGCGCGCGATGGCTGCCGCCAGGCGGGGGTCGTCACTCGGGCCGAAGTCCCGCTTGCCGAGGGTGGCCTCGATCTCGCGGAACTGGTTGGACTGGAAGCCGCTGGACGTGCCGAGGGCCGGGCGGAAGCTGGCGAACTGGCGCGGCGTCATCGTCTCCAGCACGTCGAGCTGGCCCACGATCGTCTTGAGGATCTTGGCGATCCGGCGCGCGGTGGCCAGCGCGCCGGCGCCGTTGCCCGCCTCCAGCCGCCGCTGCAGCAGGCCCGCCTCATGCAGGATCTGTTTGAACCACAGCTCGTAGACCTGATGGATGATCACGAAGAGCAGCTCGTCGTGCTCCTCGGTGGCCGGATGCTGGGCGTTCAGCAGTTCATCAAGGCTCAGGTAGCTGCTGTAGGTGACCTCGTCGCTGACCGTCATGACACCATGATGTCCTCATGCGCGAAGCTTGCGGAGCGCAGTGGCGACGTAGAAGAGCTTTGGTGCCCGTACCGAGCGCCAGCGAGGGGAGGGCAATGAGCGACTCTCCCGGCAGACCCCGCGTGCGGATGACCGGACGCGAGCGCCGCGAACAGTTGCTCGACGTCGGCCGGGCGCTCTTCGCCGAGAAGGGCTTCGAGGCCACCTCCATCGAGGAGATCGCGGCACGGGCCGGCGTGAGCAAGCCGGTGGTCTACGAGCACTTCGGCGGCAAGGAGGGGCTCTACGCGGTGGTCGTCGACCGCGAGATGTCCGAGCTGCTCGACCGGCTCACCGAGGCCCTGTCGGCTGCGCATCCGCGGATGCTGGTGGAGAAGGCCGCGCTGGCGCTGCTGACCTACATCGAGGAGCAGACCGACGGGTTCCGCATCCTCTCGCGCGACTCCCCGGTGGCCGGCTCGAGCGGCACCTTCTCCTCGCTGCTCAACGACATCGCCAGCCAGGTGGAGCACATCATGGCCCGCGAGTTCGAGCAGCGTGGCATGAACGTTCAGCTCGCGCCGATGTATGCGCAGATGCTCGTCGGCATGGTGGCCCTCACCGGCCAGTGGTGGCTTGAGGAGCGCACGCCGCCCCGCGAGGAGGTGGCCGCGCACCTGGTGAACCTCGGCTGGAACGGCCTGGCCCACCTCGAGGCCGAGCCGCGGCTGATCACCCCAGTGCCGCCGCGCGACTGAACGCGGACGCGTGCGACACGGATCGCTCTGCGGCGGCCCGGGCGGCGTGTCGTGCCGCAGCAGGTTCAGCGTCTCCGCGCTCGGGTGGCGTGGGATACGGTCTTGACGTTCGGACGGTGGGCGGAGGACCTGTGCTACGACGGTTGGTGATGTCGGCGTCGATCGCCGTCGGCCTGGTGGCCGCTGCCGCCGCTGCGCCGGTGGCAGCGAGCGCCTCGAGCCCCGCCCCCAGCGTGTCGGCGGTCGCACCCGCCGTGGGTAGCACCGCCGGCGGCACGACGGTGACGATCACCGGCAAGGGCTTCACCTCGGTCCGGGACGTGGAGTTCGGGGCCACGAAGGTCGCCAAGGTCAAGGTCCTCTCCTCGACGAAGCTGACCGTGCTCAGTCCGAAGCACGCGCGGGCCAGGTCCAGGTTCGCGTGGTCACGGCCTCCGGTACGTCCGCGGCGAAGGGCAAGGGCGTCTTCGAGTTCGCCGCGGCCGCCCCGACGGTGACGGGCGCGGGCTACGTGGTTGCCTCGTCGGTGAAGTCAGGGTCGTTGCGGTTCACCGAGCCGTCCTTCACCTGCTCGACGGGCGCCACATGGCAGGTCGCCGTCCGCATCACCACCCAGCGGGTGCTGGCCGTGAAGGCCGACAGCTGGGGCGCGAGCGTCACCCTGGGGTGCAAGCAGGGCACCAGGTTCTCGCGCTCGAACCTGCTGTCGGGCGGGGACTCGCAGTCCGTCAGCCATCCCCACGCCGGTGACCGGCTCACGCTCTCCTTCGCCGCGGGGACGGTCGAGGTCGACGACGAGAGCAGCAACTCGGGCAGCGGCGGGGGCAGCAGCACGTCTGGTGTCGACGCCAACACGCCGAAGATCGCCTACGTCGTCGCCTGGTCCGGATCGGTTCCCGGTGCCCTTGCCAAGCTCACGCTCGCGGCGGCCGCGGCCGGCAAGCCGCTCGCACAGAGCCACCCGGTCGCCCAGTCGCAGATCCTCGGCAAGACCTCGAAGCTCGTGCCGAGCGCCCTCGCTTCGAACGGCAAGACCTTCACCGTCGCCAAGGCGTAGCTGAGGCGGGCATCGCCGGTTCCGTGACACTGAACGGGCTGCGGCGGCCGACGCGGCGTGTCGAGCCGCACCAGGTTCAGCGTCGAGAAGGTCAGTCGTCCGCGAGTTCGAGCCAGGCCTCCTCGGCGGCCTCGCGCTCGGCGACCACCTCGCGCAGCTCCACGTCGAGCTCCGCGACCTTGGCGAAGTCGGTCGCGGCCGCGGCCAGCTGCTCGTGCAGGGCCGCTTCACGCTTGTCCAGGGTGGCGATGCGCCGCTCGAGGCGGGTGAGCTCCTTGCGGGCGGCTCGGGAGTCGCCCTTCGGCGCGGCGGCCCGGGTGTCGAGCACCTCGGCGCTGATCGAGGCGGCGCGGCGGGCTAGGTACTCGTCGACGCCGCCAGGCAGCTGAGCCAGCGAGCCGTCGCCGAGCAGCGCCACCGTGACGTCGCAGACGCGCTCGAGCAGGTACCGGTCGTGCGAGACGACCACGAGCGTGCCGGCCCAGGAGTCGAGCAGGTCCTCCAGGGCGGCGAGGGTGTCGGTGTCGAGGTCGTTGGTGGGTTCGTCGAGCAGCAGCACGTTGGGCTGGGCGAGCAGCAGCCGCAGTAGCTGGAGCCGGCGCCGCTCGCCGCCGGAGAGGTCGGCCACCGGCGTCCACTGCTTCTCGTTCTCGAAGCCGAAGCGCTCGGCGAGCTGGCCGGCGGTGAGCTCGATGCCACCCAGCTCGGCCGTGGTGCGCACCTCCTGCACCGCCTCGAGCACGCGCAGGGTCGACGGCAGCTCAGTGACGTTCTGCGACAGGTGGCCGACGTGCACCGTCTGACCGATCTTCACCGTGCCGCCGGTCGGCTGGATCTCGCCGGCCAGCAGCTTCAGCAGGTGCGTCTTGCCGGAGCCGTTGACGCCGACGATGCCGATGCGATCGCCCGGGCCGACGTGCCAGGTGACGTGGTCGAGCAGCAGCTTCGTGCCGGCCGTCATCGTCACGTCCTCGAGGTCGACGACACTGCGGCCGAGGCGGCGGACCGCCAGGGCCTGGAGTGCGATCGAACCCCGGACCTCGGGGACGTCGGCGATCAACTCCTCGGCGGCCTCGATCCGGAACTTCGGCTTCGAGGTGCGCGCCGGCGCCCCGCGGCGCAGCCAGGCCAGCTCCTTGCGCAGCAGGTTCTGCCGACGGGCCTCCGAGGCGCCCGCCTGCCGAGCCCGCTCCGCCCGGGCCAGGACGTAGGCCGCATAGCCCCCGTCGAACTGGCGTACCGAGGCGTCGGCCACCTCCCAGGTGCGCGAGACGACCTCGTCGAGGAACCAGCGGTCGTGGGTGACGACCAGCAGCGCCTCGCGCCGCTCGTTGAGATGCCGAGCCAGCCACGTGACGCCCTCCACGTCGAGGTGGTTGGTGGGTTCGTCGAGCACGAGCAGCTCGCCCCGGCTGACGAGTGCCGCGGCCAGCGCCACCCGCCGGCGCTCACCGCCGGAGAGGCGCTCGACGCCCGAGTCGAGCCCGAGGTTGGCCAGGCCGAGTCCGGTGAGCACCTCGCGGATCTGGGACTCCCCGGCCCACTCGTGTTCCGGGGTGTCGCCGAGCACCACGGCGCGGACGGTGGTGCCGGCCGAGAGGTCCGAGATCTGGTCGACCACCGCCGTACGGGTGCCGCCGGTGCGCGTGACGCGCCCGGAGTCAGGTGTCTCCGCACCGGTGATCAGCCGCAGCAGCGTGGACTTGCCGCCACCGTTGCGCCCGACCACGCCGATACGGTCTCGCGAGTCGATGCCGAGGGAGACGCCGTCGAGCACGGTGGTGGTACCGAAGGACTTCGAGACGCCCTCCAGGTTGACGAGGTTCGGCACTACATCAGCACCCGAGCGCCGAGTACCGGTGCCATCGCCACCCGCGTGCCGGTGCCGACGGAGGCGGTGTCCAGGGCCAGGCTCAGCCCTTGGGCGGCATCCTCGTCGGCACAGAGGAACGCGCAGGTCGGGCCGGAGCCGGAGACCATGGCGGCGAGTGCCCCGGCTTCGAGACCGGCGTCGAGCACGCCCTGCAGACCTGGCTGCAGGGAGAGCGAAGCGGCCTCCAGGTCGTTGCCCAGCACCGGCGCGAGTCGCTCGGCGTCGCCGGCCCGGAGCGCGTCGAGCACGGCGTCGGGCGCGCCGATCGGCTCCGGGGCGGTGCCCTCGGCGCGCAGCCGGTCGAGTTCGCGGTAGGCGTCGCCGGCGGAGATGCCGAAGTCGGCGAGGGCGAAGACCCAGTGGAAGACGCCTGTGGCCAGGACCGGCGTCAACTGCTCGCCGCGGCCGGTCCCGAGCGCAGTGCCGCCCATCAGCGGGAACGGGACGTCACTGCCGAGTTCGGCGGCGAGCTCGGTCAGCTCGGACTTCGACGTACCGGTGCGCCAGAGCCCGGCGCAGGCCAGCAGCGCGGCCGCCGCGTCGGCAGACCCACCGGCCATACCGCCGGCCACCGGGATGGCCTTGTCGAGGTCGAGGTGGACGTGCGGATCGACGCCGGCGTGTTCGGCGAGGAGCAGTGCCGCCTGCCAGGCCAGGTTCTCCGGTCCGTTCGGCACGCCGTCGGTGTGCTCGCCAACCGTCTGCAGGCTGAGTCCCTCGCTGTAGCGGGCCACCACTTCGTCGTAGACGCCGACGGCCTGGAAGACGGTGGTGAGATCGTGGAAACCGTCTTGGCGCAGCGGTCCGACGGCAAGGTGCAGGTTGACCTTGGCAGGTACCCGCACCCGCACGGAGGAGGAGACTTCGGCGACGGGCATCGTCTGCGATCGTAGTCAGGTTCGCCGAGGCCTGTTTCGCCTCCACGGCCATTTCCTGCGCGGCCCTTGGCGTCTGGCCGGTGTTATCTGAGACCATGTCACACGTGCAAGGCGACACCGTAGTGGAAGGCGAGCTTCCTCCGACCCCGGAGTCCGGGGCAGAACCGCCTGTCGCAACGCCGGAAAACACCGCAGCGGGGCGCCACTACGCCCCCGCCAGCCCTGACGATGTGGAGCAGGCGCTGGCCGCCGCATACGCCCACGTCGCCGAGGCCGAAGCCCGGCTGGCCACCGCCCACGATGACGCACAGACGATCATCGCCGACGCCTTGGAGCAGGCGGCGCTGATCACGAGCCGTGCCGAGAGCACCGCTGACGAGCACGCGGCGGCGCTGCGTGCCGAGGCCGAGCGCCGCCTGAACGAGGCCCACACTGCCTCCCGGGTGCTGCGCGAGCAGGCCGAGGCCGTCATGGCTGCCGCGCGCAAGGGCAGCCAGGAGCTGCGTGACCAGGTACTGGCCGACTTCGCCCAGGTGCGCGACGAGCACGAGCAGCAGCTCACCGCCGATCGGGTGGCCTTCGACGCCCGCCTCGAGCACGAGGCCGCCCAGAACGCTGCCCACGGCAAGACGATTGTCGATGAGGCCCGTGCGGCCGCCCAGGCGGTCGTCGAGGCCGCCCATGCCGACGCCGCCCGGATCCGCGCGGAGGCCGACGAGGAGCGGGCGCGCGCCGGCGCCCAGGCCAGGGCGCTGCTCGAGGAGGCCCGCACCGACGTCGCCCGCGAACTGGCCGAGGCCGCCGAGCAGACGGCCTGGACCCAGCAGACGATGGCGGGCCTGCGCGCCGCGGCCGAGCTGGATGCCCAGCACATCCGGGCCAAGGCTCAGCAGGACGCCGAGGCCGCCGTGGCCCGCGCCCGCGCCCGGATCGCCGACGTCGTCGCCGCCTCCCGCGAGCGCATTCAACTGCGTACCGGCCAGGCCGAGCAGGAGCGTGACGAGCTGGTGGCCAAGGCCAACGAGCTCCTGAACAGCGCGGAGACCCAGACGGCGCAGGCCCAGCACGAGGCCGCGGAGGTCCTGGCCGCGGCGCAGGCCGAGGCGGCCCGCGTCCTCGCCGCGTCCGAGGCCGAGGCCGAGGCACTCAACGAGCGGGCCGAGCGGCGTCTGGCCGGCGCCGAGTCCGGCGCACGGGCCATCCGCGAGCGGGTGGCCGACGATCTGGACCGGGCGCAGCGCGAGTCGCAGGAGATCCGCCGAGCAGCCAAGGAGGAGGCCGTCCACCTCCTCGAAGAGGCGCGTTCGGGCGCCGACGAGGTGCGGTCGAGGGCCCGCACCCAGGCCGCCGAAGCCCGCGAGGAGGTCGAGCGCCTTACCGCGCGCCGCGACCGGATCGCATCTGAGCTCGACAACCTCTCCGGTGTCATAGACGCTCTTGCCGTCGACGGCCGCGGCCCGAGCCACGTGCTCCGCGCCGAACCAGCCGCCACCGCAGACCCCCCCGATGCCCCCGTGCCCTCGCCGGTCAGCGACGATTCTGATGCCGCCGTAGCCGAAGTACCTCCCTCCCACCCGACCAACGAGACGATGAGAGACACATGACCGAGAACGCCTCTTCCCAGTTCCGAACGGTGATGCGCGGGTACGACCCGGCCGAGGTCGACAAGTACGTCGTCTCGCTCACACAGGCCGTCAGCGCCGCCCAGACACAGGCCGAGTCCCTCGCCGACAAGGTCGAGAAGCTGACCGTCCTCGCAGAGCAGGCCGAGGCGCGCAGCGTCGGGGCGCCGGCTGAGCCGGTCGAGGCGACCTTCACCCACCTCGGTGACCGCATCGGCAAGATCCTCACCCTGGCCGAGCAGGAGGCCACCGCCATCCGCGCCAGCGCGGAGAAGCACGTCGCCGATCGGCTGGCCGCGCACGACGCCTCGACCGCTGCCGAGAAGGCCGCGGCCGAGCAGTACGCAGCCGAGACGCGCGCCAACGCCGACGCCGAGGCCGCCCGCGTGATCGAGGAGTCCCGCCGCGCCGCCGACCAGACGCAGGACGAGGCCGAGCGTCAGGCAACCGCGCGTCGCCGTGAGGCCGAGGCGCTCTACGAGCAGCAGCGCGCCAAGGCCGCCAAGGCCGCCGCCGACTTCGAGCAGACCCTCGCCGACCGGCGCGACCAGGCCGAGAAGTCTTTCCAGGAGCGCACCGACGCCGCCGAGAAGCAGCTGGCCGACACCGAGGCCCGCATCGAGCGGCTCCGCGTCGACAGCGAGCGTTCGATCGAGGAGTCGACGCGCCGGGCCCAGGCCCACGTGTCCGAGGCCGAGCAGAAGGCGAAGACGATCATCAGCGAGGCGCAGGCCCGCGCCGACCGGGTGCGTGCCGAGTCCGAGCGTGAGCTCGCCGCGGCCGTCCAGCGTCGCGACAGCATCAACGCCCAGCTGAGCAACGTCCGGCAGATGCTGGCCACGCTCTCGGGAACCACGCCCGCCGCGCTCGGCCTGGATGTCGACGAGGCCCCGGCCGAGGCCTGATCCCCACCGCTCGAGAACGACAGCGGGTTTCCAGGAACTCTGGAAACCCGCTGTCGTTTTGTCGGACCGGTCCCCTAGCGTGGCTCGAAACGGCTCGGAGTCGAACCAGCGGGGGGAATCATGGTGGACGTCATCCAGGCGAGAGGCCTGGTGAAGACGTACGGAAAGCTTCGTGCGCTCGACGGGCTCGATCTCGCGGTGCCCGAGGGCACCGTGCTCGGGCTGCTGGGGCCGAACGGCGCGGGTAAGACCACGGCGGTCCGCATCCTCACCACACTCCTCACCGCGGACGGCGGCTCGGCCCAGGTGGCCGGGTACGACATCGGGAGCCAGGCCAGCAAGGTCCGTAGCCACATCGGGGTCTCCGGGCAGTACGCGGCCGTCGACGAGTACCTCACCGGTTTCGAGAACCTCGACATGGTGGGCCGGCTCTACGGGCTGGGAGCCAAGGCCGCCCGTGCTCGCGCCACGGAGCTGCTCGGCCGCTTCAGCCTGGAGGACGCCGGCGACCGGCCGGTCAAGACGTACTCCGGCGGAATGCGCCGCCGCCTCGACCTCGCCGGCGCGCTCGTAGCCTCACCACCTGTGCTCTTCCTCGACGAACCCACCACCGGCCTCGATCCGCGCAGCCGCATCGACATGTGGGAGGTCATCGCCGAGCTGGTCTCCGGCGGCACCACGCTGCTGCTCACCACCCAGTACCTCGAGGAGGCGGACCGCCTCGCCGACGACATCCTCGTCATCGACCACGGCAGGGCCATCGCCCAGGGCACCGCAGACGAGCTGAAGGCCCAGGTCGGTGGCGAGCGCGTCGAGGTGGTGGTCAGTTCTCGTGAGGATCTCGACGCGGCTCGATCGGTGCTCGCCGAGGTGGCGATCGGAGCGGTGCAGGTCGACGATCACACCCGCCGGTTGACGGCGCCGGTGCGCGGCGGCGCCGAGGTGCTGATGCAGGCGCTGCGTGGCATCGACGCGGCGGGTATCGGGGTGCTCGACATCGCGCTGCGGCGCCCGACCCTCGACGACGTCTTCCTCTCCCTGACCGGGCATGCCGCCGAGGATGCGATCGTCGAGGCCGAGGCGAAACCCGGCGCCGCGACCGTCAAGGCCGGTGATCCGGCATGACCGCCACGAAGGCCCTGGTCGACGGCGCGATCGTCGCCAAGCGCAACCTGATCAAGATCAAGCGGGTGCCTGACCTGCTCGTGTTCTCGACGATGTCGCCGATCATGTTCATCCTGCTCTTCGCCTACGTCTTCGGCAGCGCGATCTCGCCCGGCGGCCACGCGAACTATCGGGAGTTCCTCATTCCCGGGATCTTCGCCCAGACGGTCATCTTCGGCTCGACGATCACCGGCGCGGGCATGGCCGACGACATCCAGAAGGGCATCATCGACCGCTTCCGGTCACTGCCGATGTCACGCTCGGCCGTGCTGGTCGGGCGCACGACCAGCGACCTGCTCAACAACGTGCTCGTGGTGGTGATCATGTCGGTCACCGGCCTGATCATCGGCTGGCGGATCCGCACCGGCTTCGTCGACGCCGCCGTCGGCTTCCTGCTGCTCCTAGCGTTCGCCTACGCGATGTCCTGGGTGATGGCGCTCGTCGGGCTGATCGTGCCGAGCCCGGAGGTCGTGAACAACGCCTCGTTCATGCTGATCTTCCCGTTCACCTTCATCGCCAACACCTTCGTGCCGACGAACAACTTCCCGGCTGTACTGAAGGCGATAGCGAACTGGAACCCGGTCTCGAGCGTCACCCAGGCAGAGCGTGAGCTCTTCGGCAACACCGGTGGGGTGCCCCCGATCCACACCTGGCCGCTGGAGCACGCCAAGGTGTACACGCTGCTTTGGTGCATCTTCCTGGTCGCTGTCTTCGTCCCGCTGTCGGTCCGTCAGTACCGGAGAGCGGCCAGTCGTTAGTTGGCGGCGGTCGCGGTGTGCGCCGGGGGCCGTCGGACGGGTCGCGAACCGGGCACGGGTGTGGGGCGTCGAGAGCGTGGCTGGGCCTGGCCCCCCAACCGAGGAACGGGGGAGGGGCGGTTGCGACGACGCCCCACGCCCGGCCACAGCTCATTGGCAACAGCGCGTGTTCGGCAGGGGGCTGTGGAGCGGGTAGTCTTACGAGGTTGCCCCGGCGAGGGACTGCTCGCGAGTCTGAGCTTCCGTGATCGACGCGGCGTTGCCTGTTGACGCGCGCGTGTGTTCACCCCGCGTCCGACCTCTCGCCGTGGCCGTCCATGTGTGAGTTTTCCGTCTGTCGTCTGCTTCGAGGAGTCCCGCAGTGTCCGAGGTCCGTCTGAACGCCGAGTCGCGCACCGAGTTCGGCAAGGGCGGCGCCCGTCGCACGCGCCGCGCCGGCAAGATCCCGGCCGTTATCTACGGTCACGGTGCCGAGCCGCGCCACGTCGCGCTGCCCGCACGCGAGTTCACCAACGCCATCCGTCACGGCGGCATCAACGTGCTGCTCACCCTCGCCGTCGAGGGTGACGACCAGCTCGTCATTCCGAAGGCCATCCAGCGCCACGCGCTCAAGGGCACCTTCGACCACGTCGACCTGCTGGCGGTTCGCCGTGGCGAGAAGGTCACGATCGACGTGCCGCTGACCATCGTCGGCGACGTCATCGCCGGTGGCCTGCTCGCGCAGGACGCCACCGCCGTCTCCGTCGAGGCCGAGGCCACCAACCTGCCGACCGAGATCGAGGTCAGCATCGAGGGCTTCGAGATCGGTTCGCAGTTCACCGCCGCCGACCTCAAGCTGCCGCAGGGCTCCGTCCTCGCCGGCGACCCGTCGCAGCTCATCTTCGTCATCAACGACGCGGCTGCTGCCACCGCGGCGGCCGAGGCGAGCGACGAGGCTGCTGAGGCTCCGGCCGCTGTCGCCCCCGAGGCGCCCGCAGCCGAGTAACAACGCACTTCCTGACTTCGAAGCGCGGGGGCCCGGGGCACGCCATGGCCGACGAGAGATTTCTGATCGTCGGGCTTGGTAACCCCGGGCCTCGCTATGCCGCCACCCGCCACAACATCGGCTTCGCAGTGCTCGACCTGCTGGCGCTGCGAGTCGGGGCAAAATTCAAGGCCCACCGCAGCCGCTGCGAGGTCGCCGAGACCCGGCTCGCCGGCCAGTCCGTCGTGCTCGCGAAGCCGCTGTCGTTCATGAACGAGTCGGGTGGGCCAGTCGTCGGGGCGGCCAGGTTCTTCAAGGTGCCGGTCGAGAACATCGTCGTGGCGCATGACGAGCTCGACCTGCCGTTCGGATCCCTGCGCCTCAAGCGTGGCGGCGGCGAGGGAGGACACAACGGCCTGCGCTCGATGTCGAACTCGCTCGGCAGCAAGGAGTACGCCCGCGTCCGCTTCGGGGTGGGGCGTCCGCCCGGTCGACAGGACCCGGCCGACTACGTCCTGCGAGAGTTCGCCGGCTCCGAGCGCAAGGAACTGGGCTTCCTGATCGACCGTGCCGCCGACGCCGTCGAAGCACTCATCAGCCAAGGCCTCGAAGCCGCCCAGAACGAGTTCAACGACTGACGCCGGCGTCCTCACCGACAGGTCCGCCCGGAGACCTCTGCGCGATCAGCCGCACGCCCCGCCATCTCGCTGGAGACGCGCCCCGGACACCCCGCGGCACGCGAGCGGGCACGGGGTGTGCGGCGCGAGAGCGTGGACGGGCCTGGCGGGAGCCCGAGGAACGAGGGCGGATGGTTGCGTTCGCGCCGCACACCCTGGGCCCGCGTCTCAGACTCAGACGGCGAACAGCCCCGCGTGAGCCGCCTCGTGCGAGAGCAGCCAGCGCTTGGCCTCCAGTCCGCCCCCGTAGCCGGTCAGCGAACCGTTGGCGCCGATCACCCGGTGGCACGGCACGATGATCGAGATCGGGTTCTGGCCGTTGGCCAGGCCGACGGCGCGGGAGGCCGTGGGCGAGCCGATCGCGGCGGCCGTCTCGCCGTAGCTGGCCGTCTCGCCGTAGGGGATCTCTCGCAGCGCCTGCCAGACGACGGTCTGGAACGGCGTGCCGTGGGCGTTCAGCGCCAGGTCGAACGACGTGCGCGTGCCGGCGAAGTACTCCTCGAGCTGGGTGCGGACGTCGCTGAAGGCGTCGTCATCGCGCGTCCACTCGGGCTGGCGGGCCGCGGCGTGCCGGCCGGTGGGGAGGTAGAGCCCGGTGAGGCCGCCGTCGTCGCGCACCAGCAGCAGCGCGCCTAGCGGTGAGTCGACGTAGGTGTACTTCACGATGGTGTCCTCTTCGGTGTCGGTGAGAGTGTCGCCCACAGGTGGTGGGTGGCGTACGAGCGCCACGGCGCCCAGTCGGGCCGGTGACCGGTGAGGTCCAGGCCGAGATGGCGTGCTGCGTTGCGGACGGCCAGATCGGCAGCGAGCAGGACGTCGGGATCGCCGAGGGCACGCATGCGCAGGTAGTCGGCGGTCCACGGGCCGATGCCGGGCAGCGCCACGAGCGCGGCGCGGGCGGCATCTCGGTCGGCGCCGGTGTCGAGCTCCAGCTCGCCTGCTGCCAGCGCGGCGGCCACGCCGGTGAGGGCCGCTCCACGGGCATGGGGCATCGGCAACTCGGCTGGGTCGAGCCCGGCGAGCTCCTCGGCCGACGGGAAGAGCAGCCAGGGCTCGCCGGGAAACGCGGTCGCGCCGTGTGCCTGGGCGATCCGGCCGAGCACCGTGCGGGCACCGGCCACCGACACCTGCTGGCCGACGATCGCCCGCGCCGCCATCTCGGCACCGTCGACGGCACCGGGCGAGCGGAGTCCGGGGCGCTTGGCCACCCAGGGCGCGAGCTCCGGATCGCCGCTGAGGACGGCATCGACGGCGATCGGATCGGCGTCGAGGTCGAGCAGGTGGCGCACCCGCGCCACGACCGTGACGAGGTCGCGCTGGTCGCTCAGCCGCACCACGCAGACCACCGCCGAGCCGCCGCCTGGGCTGAGGGTGACGAGTGCCGGCCCGCCCGGGGCGCGGAGCACGCGTGTGTAGCCCTCTCCGGTGAGCGCCTCGACGCCGGGGATGGCGCGCGTCCCGAGGTAGGCGAGCGTGGCCTCCAGCGACATCGGCGGGCGGAACGGCAGCCGCAGCGAGATGGTGCCGGCTTCGCCCACGACACCGGCCCGCCGCGCTGAACGCAGCGCGGACGGGGTGGTCGCGAAGACCGCCTGCACCGTCTCGTTGAACTGCCGGACGCTGGAGAAGCCGGCCGCGAACGCGACATCGGTGACCGGGAGGTCGGTGGTCTCGAGCAGTAGCCGTGCGGTCTGCGCGCGCTGTGCCCGGGCCAGCGCGAGCGGACCGGCACCGACCTCGGCGACGAGGGTGCGATGCAGCTGTCGCTCCGAATAGCCGAGGCGGGCGGCCAGCCCGGGTACGCCGGCGCGGTCGATCACGCCGTCGCCGATGAGCCGCAGGGCGCGACCAGCAAGATCGCCGCGGACGTTCCACTCCGGTGATCCGGGCGAGGCGTCCGGGCGGCACCGCTTGCAGGCCCGGAAACCCGCCCGCTGGGCAGCGGCCGCGCTGGGATGGAACTCGACGTTCGCGCGCTTGGGCGTGATCGCCGGGCAGGACGGGCGGCAGTAGATGCCCGTGGTGCGTACCGCCGTGACGAACCAGCCGTCGAAGCGGGCGTCCCGGCCCTGCACCGCGCGGTAGCAGCTGTCGGCGTCGGGGAGGATCACGTGGACAAGTCTGCACCCGCCCACCGACATCGACTGGCGGTTTTCAGACACCAGAACTCCACGTCCGAAACCCGCCAGCCCCGCCGAGTGGCTCGTTCGGACGCGAGTGGCTGGGCGACACGCCACCACTCGCGTCCGAACTAGCCACTCGGCGAAAGGCGCGGGTTCGCCCGACGTGCCGTTGCCGCGGACTCAGCCGGTGTTCTTCAGGCCTGCCGCCACGCCGTTGATCGTCAGTAGCAGGGCGCGCCGCAGCTCCGGCGACACCGCGGTGCCCGCCGCCTCGTCGGAGCGGACGCGGCGCAGCAGCTCGACCTGCAGGTACGAGATCGGATCGAGGTAGGCGTCCCGCACCCCGAACGTCCGCTGCAGCGACGGTGCGCTGTCGAGAAGCTGGGCCGAGCCGGTTATCCGGAGCACCTCGTGCAGCGTCCGCTCGTGCTCCTCGCGCACCAGCGCGAAGACCCGCCGTAGCGGCTGCGGGACGAGCGTCGAGACATAGTGCGCGGCGATGTCTAGGTCGGTCTTGGCCAGCGTCATCTCCACGTTGGAGATGAACGTCCGGAAGAAGTGCCAGTGCTCCTGCATGTCCAGCAGCACGTCGGTCAGGCCCGCGTCGTGCGCCGCGGTGAGCCCGGACC
>JAOPUX010000258.1 GCA_025963285.1 Jatrophihabitans sp. | reverse complement strand
GCGATTTCATTGACGCCGATGGCGCGCAGCCGATCGGCATGATCGATCGAGCAGTGCGTGCCACCGCAGAATCCGATGACATGGGCACCCGATGCAACGGCGGCCGTGGCACCGACGGGTGAGTCTTCGAGGATAACGGAGCGGGATATATCGACACCGAGCGCTGCCGCAGCGTGCAAATAAATGTCGGGGGCGGGTTTGCCGTTTACGACGTGTTCACGGCCCGAAAAGATCATGTCCCCGAACACGTCACGGATACCGAGATGTTCGAGATGGCGGACGATCCACGCAGTCGAACTGGATGAGGCGATGGCGCGCGGCAGTTCGGCTGGCAGGCTGCGAACAAAGGCTGTTGCACCGACGACCGCATCGATACCGTCGCGCATCACGCGTGCATCTTCGGCTGCCCGGGCGTCGTGAAAGTCCTTTGAGACTTCGCGCCCGGTCCAGCGTTCGATCGCCGCGATAAAATCCTTGCCCGCCAATCCCATGAAATTCGCCATAGATTCGGCAGGGGTCGTGGGGTGGCCAATGCCGCTCAGATATTCGGCAATCTGCTTATTACCCGCATATTCGCTTTCGAGCAGCACGCCGTCGAAGTCGAAGATGATTGCGTCATATTTCACGCGCGTTCTCCGAACAGGGCGGTGCCGACGCGAACATGGGTTGCGCCTATTTTAATTGCTGATTCAAAATCGCCCGACATCCCCATGCTAAGCGCCGGCAGACCGTGATCGCGCGCAAGTTTGGCGAGCAAGGCAAACCAGGGCGCGGGTTCCAGATCAGCAGGGGGGACGCACATCAGTCCGACCACTGGAAGATTTGCGGTACGCGCTTCGGTCAGCAGTGTGGGCAGTTCAGCAACAGCGCACCCGCCCTTTTGCGGAGCGTCTTCGAGATTGACCTGAATGAAGCAGTCGGGACGCCTGCCCGTCTTGTCCATTGCGCGTGCCAGCGCCGTCACCAGCGATAAGCGATCAACCGCATGAATCGCGTGCGCCATTGCCACGGCATCTTCGGCCTTGTTCGATTGTAGCTGGCCGATCAGGTGAAGGCGGATGTCGGGGCTATCGATCATCAGTGCTGGCCACTTCGCCTGCGCTTCCTGAACGCGGTTCTCACCGAAATTGCGATGCCCTGCGGCAATCAGGGGCGCGATCTCGCCGACCGTGTGCGTTTTCGAAACCGCGATCAGAGTGACATCGGTCGGTTTGCGTCCGGCCATCGCGGCAGCGCGCGCAATTCGGACCTTGATTTCGGACAGGTTTTCAGCGGCTTCTTCGTTCATGGTGCTGCGCTATAGAGAGCGTCATGCGCCGCCGCCACCCGCTCCCGAAAATCTGGTTGATGACCGACGAACGAATCTCGGATCTGGACGCGGCGATCAGACGATTACCCTGGCATTCCGGCATCGTGTTTCGACATTACGGCCTGAATGTCAAAGCGCGGCGCGTGTTGTTCAATCAAGTGCGGAGGCTGGCGCGGCGATATAATCACATTCTGTTTTTAGCCGATACGCCGCTGCAGGCGCGGCAATGGGGTGCCGATGGCGCGCACCACCGATCGGCACTGGTTTCACAAGGCTTGCGAAGTGCTGCCGTTCATAATGTCGAAGAACGAATCGCTGCAATGCGATCAGGTGCCGACCTCATCTTCGTATCACCGGCGTTTGAGACGCGCTCGCACCCCGGTCACAGCGCGCTGGGAGCGTCACGACTGGGATTGATCGCAGGCACGGAACGCACCCGCACAATCGCACTGGGCGGCATGACTATGAACCGGGCCAACGGGCTGAAAGCCTTAAAACTATATGGCTGGGCGGCGATCGACGCCTTCAGCAAGCCTTAGAATTTAAAGGCCGTACCGATGTAAACAGCCTGGCTGTCACGACGGTCGTCGTCATTGATCGCAAGCCGATCACGCTCAGGCGTCCGATAACGAACACCTGCTGTCAGATCGAGATTACGGCTGAGGCGATACGAGCCACCGAGATCGAGCGAATAGGCATTCGTTCCAGCAGCAAGCGCGCGGGGCGTTCCGGCGAGCGGATGTTCATTGCCAACCGCAAGGCGCGTCGTCCAGTTGCGCGCATTGTAGCTTACGCCCACGTCCGCCACTTCACGACCGCCCATCAGGCCAAGATCGACCTTGGCCACGTCACTCGAAAGAGCGAAACGCTTCCAGCCAACCGCAACACCCAGATTATAGGCGATCGGCGCAATGTTCGATTGCGGTGCGGTAACCAGAGCGACGCGTTCGCCACCGGGAACGCCAAGGTTTGTGCCGGCGCGGACGGCAACCGTCACGGAACGGTTCAGGCGAATGCTTGCGCTTGTGCTGGCGGGCGTGAAGCGGAATGCGCCCCCTGCCAAACCGCCACGAGCAAGCACTGCGGTGAGCCGGGCATCGCTGCTTGCCGGCGTAAACGAGCCAAGGCTGCCGCGCGAGTTAAGTGCTACGCGTGGTTTAACCGTGCGAGGATCGTTCGATGCCCCAAAGGCGGGCGACAAGGCAAAAGCAGC
>JAOPUX010000078.1 GCA_025963285.1 Jatrophihabitans sp. | reverse complement strand
CGGAGGCCGGCTCGGACGCGGCCAACGTCAAGACCCGGGGCGTACGGGTCGAGGGCGGCTGGCGCGTGACCGGCCAGAAGATCTGGACCAGTGGCGCGCAGAACAGCCAGCTCGGCTTCGCGACGGTGCGCACCGACTCCTCGGGCAAGAAGCACGCCGGCGTGACGATGATGGTGATCGACATGCACGCGGACGGTGTCGAAGTGCGGCCGCTGCGGGAAATCACCGGTGAGGCGCTGTTCAACGAGGTGTTCTTTGACGACGTGTTCGTGCCCGACAGCGACGTCGTCGGTGAGGTCGGCGCGGGCTGGGCGGTGGCCCGGGCGACCCTCGGCAACGAGCGGGTCACTATCGGCGGCTCGTCCGAGGTGATGGGCTTCAGCGAGGACGAGCTGGTGGCACTGTGGTCCCAGTCCTCGGACGTCCGCTACGTCTCCGACGTCGGTGGCGTCCTCGGCGACCGCCAGGTGATGCGGATGCTCAACCTGCGGCAGGCGACCCGGGCGGTGCAGGGCAGCGGGCCTGGGCCGGAGGGCAACCTGAACAAGATGCTGACCGCCGAGCACAACCCGCACGTGACCGAGCTTGCGCTCAAGATGCTGGGCAGCCCGGCGGTGGTGGGCGAGAGCCGGGCGACGTGGGCGTACCTGTTCCACCGGTGCGCCACGATCGCGGGCGGGACGTCGGAGATCACCCGGAACCAGATCGCCGAGCGGCTGCTGGGGATGCCGCGGGACCCGCTGCTGGCATAGGCCCTTGCGTCCGCCCGAAGCGTCCACCTCAGGACGCTTGGGGCGGACGTACGGGGCCTTCTGATGGCAAGGACTGCTAGGTTCCGACCTGCCTGCTGTCCGCTCCGCTTGATGGTGAGCGCACATTGAACGCCGTGTGCGGATCGTGCTCGTGACGTGTCAGCCGGCTGCGGGGCTCGCGGCTGGGGTCAGGCGCGGACGACGAGATGCGTACCCGCCGGAAGCACCTGTCCAGACCGCACGATCTGCTTGCCGAGCGGCGAGAGGGCGAGCCCGGCCAGGCGGAAGCTGACGATGCCGAACGGGATCCCGATGCTCGTCAGGCAGAGCAGGACGCCGGAGACCACATGCCCGATGGCCAGCCAGAGACCGGCGAGCAGGAACCACAGGATGTTTCCCAACGTGCTGGCGGTGCCGGCCTTCGGGTTCTGCACCACGGTGCGGCCGAACGGCCACAGGGCGTACGTCGCCAGGCGCCACGAGGCCAGCCCGAACGGAATGGTGACCACGAGGCAGACCATGACCACGCCGGCTACCGCGTAGCCGAGTGCCAGCCAGACGCCGCCGAAGATGAACCACAGGACGTTCCCCAGCGTCTTCACGGGCGAACGTTAGGCCCTGAGGCCGACGACGTCATCCCTCCATGGCAGGCAGCACGAAACAGGGCGCCGGGAACCGTCGCGTCGGATTGGTCGTGGATCCCTCTACCTCAAACGAGCCTGGCGGCCGTGGCGAGACGACCCATCGACGAGGCTGCATCGGGCATCTCCAGAAGCAGTTCGCGATCCGCGTTGATCGCCGCAACGATCGAACCGAGGCGACGCCGATCGGTCTTGCTGACTTCTTCGGCTGCGAAGTCCCTGGCAGTCAAGAGTCCGGCGAGCACGACGAAGTCGCGCCTGTGGCGGCGCGGGTCCGGGTCGCCAGGGTTGCCGTGTGCGGCGGCCTTGACGACGAGCGCACCGACGAGATTCGGACGCCGTACGTAGCCCTCACGCCCGTTAACGCTAACCGCGACCGCCTCACTTCGATGCAGGGCCTGGGTGCCGCCTTCGGTCTGGAGAGTGGGGCTGCCTGTGGCTCCACGACGCTCACTGGCTCGCTCGCCGATCCCTTCAGGCACGAGAACATCGATGGAGGCTTGGTCGCGCACCCAGCGGTGCTGCCGGCCCTCGCCGGAGATCCCCGCGGACACGAAGCCGAGGCTGAGCAGCGTCTTGGTGAAGGTGTGGAGCATCGTTGAGTCGGCCCGCACATCGACGACCGTGTCGACGTCATTGGTCGGACGCATCGGGGACTGGCCGCGTTCAGCGCAATGCAGATGCACGAGCTGACCGCCGATGAGGGTCCAGCCCCTGTCGAGGTTCTCGTACAGGTCGAGCAGGCCGAACCACCCTGCGGTCTGCTCGGGCGGCATAGGGGCCAGCACCGTCACGGGCTGCCTTCCTGTTCGCATTGCGCGACCTCACGCAGCAGTTCGACCGCACGCAGTTCCTCGCGCGGGCCACGGCGCTCGGCGAGATCAGCGGCAAGCAGCAGCTTCGACTCCGGGTACGCCCGCCGCGCCGGCGGCAGTACGTGGACGACCACGTTCCCATCACCCTCGGCCGGCACCAGCAGGTAGTCCTGGGAGAGACGTTGCACGTCACCTGCGGCGAGGTAGCCGTCGACGTCGGGTGACGCAATTCCGCTGATGGCCGGACGGACGAGGGACTGCCATCTTGCGTCCGCGCGCAGGGCCGGGAGATCCGCACTGGCCGCCTTGAACGCCTGTCGCTCCGCGCGGTTGCGAAAGACTGCACGCAGGAGTGAAGCGACGCTTCGTACGTCCGCTTCCGCCTCGGGTGGTTTCGCCACACGTGCGAGGAGATCGTCGAGCCTGCCCTTGGCGCGGACTCGCTCCACCGGTGCCAGCTCCGCGATCGCCTTCTCATCCCGCTCGGCGAGCGCGATCAGCGCCCAGGCCGACCTAGCTGACAGCGGACGGCCTGGCGACCTGTGCTCGGCGACGCGGAGCAGGGACAACTCGTCGACCACCCATTGGGAGCCGATCCGCTCGGCGCGCAGCGAACCGTCCGCGATCCTCTGGTGGATGCGCGGCTTCCCGACACCGAGGCGGTGGGCTGCCTCTGCCACGCTCACGTTCACGTTCACGTTCACGTTCACCATGAACACAACCATAGAAGAACTTCTAGGTTTGTGTAAAGACCTCTGCCGCCCGCTGGCCCGGGACCCGCCTCCGTGTCGCGGTGCTCAGAGAAGCGGCCGCAGGCCGAGCTCCCACGCCCACAGGTTGTATGTACTCGTCTCGAGCGCGACGAGCGTCGCCACCTCCACATCGGTCGTTGCGCCTCGCAGCGCAGCGACGGAGATCCGGGCGGCCTCGCGCTTCGGGTAGCGGTAGGCGCCCGTCGAGATCGACGGGAAGGCGATGGTCCGCGCCCCGACCTCATCGGCTCGCGCGAGCGAGGCGGTGTAAGCACCCGCGAGCAGCGACCCGTCCTGCAGGCCCGTGTAGTAGGGCCCCACCGCGTGGATCACCCATCTGACCGGGGAGAGTGCGAACGCCGGAGTGATGACCGCCCCGCCGGCGGCGCACGGGGCGAGCGCGCGGGAAGCAACGACCAGCTCCGGGCCCGCGGCTAGGTGCACCGCACGATCCACCCCACCGCCACCGGCCAGCGTCTCGTTCGCCGCCGTCA
>JAOPUX010000265.1 GCA_025963285.1 Jatrophihabitans sp. | reverse complement strand
ATTCTCGGGGGACCAGGTAGCTATAGACGGCGTGGACGTGACGTATGAGTCGTTGTGCGGCGCCTGCTACCTAGAGGAGAGTGGCGGCGTGCTGGTCCCGGAGGGGACACGAAGCTAGCGACGCGATAGGGCGGGCAGGATGAATCTTTCCTGGTCGCCCCGGTCGAGAGTGTCGGATCGGTTCCATACCACCTGACCTAGGGATACCATCAACTTGGGGGTTTCATGGGGATGAGCGCAACTGAACGTGTTTCTGCGGGTATAACGGAACAAGCGGTAGTCGCAAGGTCAACTCCTTGGTCGCGCACCTACGCAACCCGGTTATTGCTCACAGACTTCGTTGTCATTGCTTGGTCGGTGATTGGTGCTCAGATAGCAAGGTTTGGCGCATCGGATCCCACTCTCAACATTCGTCAGCTCGGCGATCAGGCGGACTTCGGCTATACCGTTGTGTCAGTCGGACTAGCCACTGGTTGGATTTTCGTTCTCGCCATGTTTGGAACCCGAGACTCTCGGATTGTTGGAACCGGTACACAGGAATACAAGCGGATCGTCGATGCAACGGTCCGGCTTTTCGGTGTAGTTGCCATCGCCGCATTCCTGCTGAAGATTGATTTGGCTCGGGGCTACCTGATCATCACGCTGCCCGTTGGGTTGCTTGCGCTTCTAGCCAGTCGATGGATCTGGCGCCGGTGGCTCACCGGGGAGCGCTCACGTGGGCTGTACTCGTCGAAAGTTCTTCTGGTTGGTTCACGGGTGAGCGTGACGGCTATTGCCGCTGACCTGGCTCGAGCGCCTCAGGCGGGCTATGTGGTGGTCGGGGCTTGTGTACCCGGCGACCTCATCGCAGAGTATCTGCCGGGGACCACGATCCCTATGACATCGAATCTAGATTTGATGCAAGAGGCGATGGCAGCTACCGGTGCGGATACGGTGGTCGTAACCAGCAGCGACGAGCTGCCACCGGACCGAATCCGCGAGTTGAGTTGGTCGTTGGAGCCTGGCCGGCAGCACTTGGTGCTGGCGCCGAGTCTGACTGACATCGGTGGTCCACGCATCCACATGCGACCTGTCGCCGGTCTACCACTGATCCACGTTGAGACCCCGCGCTACGAAGGGCTCAAGCGATTCTCAAAGCGGGCCTTCGACGCCGTTATCGCATCGATCTTGATCCTTTGCCTATCACCGGCTCTAGCGGCGATCGCGGTCGTTGTGCGATTAAGTACCCCGGGAGCAGTTCTTTTCCGTCAGGAGCGAGTCGGTCTGAATGGCAAGCACTTCAACATGCTCAAGTTCCGGTCCATGGTTGTCGATGCTGAACAGCGGCTCGATGAACTGCAAGATGGGGAGCGTGCAGAAGGCAACGTTGTGATGTTCAAAATGCGAAACGACCCGCGGGTGACTCCAATCGGAACGATTCTGCGTCGTTTCAGCCTCGATGAGTTGCCGCAGCTGTTCAACGTAGTTGGCGGGAGTATGTCGCTTGTCGGGCCCCGCCCACCGCTGGAGCGTGAGGTCGCGGTGTACGAGAACCATGTTCATCGCCGGTTCCTCGTGAAGCCTGGAATTACTGGCCTCTGGCAAGTAAGTGGCCGTTCCAACCTGTCATGGGAGGACACCGTTCGGCTCGACCTGTACTACGTCGAGAACTGGTCAATGACAGGCGACCTGATGATCCTTTGGCGGACCGCTAAAGCGGTCCTGGCAAGTGAGGGCGCTTACTAGTCGGAACATGGTCTTCGGATCAACGATCCGCGTCTTCGGGTTTCAACGAACTGCCTGAGTCGATACTCCGCCGTTCAGATAATCGGGCCGTCAGCGAGTTCCGCTACAGCGTTGCTGCCGTTGCCACTGCACTGCCTTGTTCCCCAACGTCGATCGAATGCAGAGGAAGCCGGACCACAACTGTTGTGCCCGTACCTTCGATACTCGTAGCGGTTATCGTCCCGTGGTGGGCTTCAACAACGGTCTTAGCGGCAGTAAGTCCAAGGCCGCTTCCGGGGACCTCGTTCTTGCGGGCAGATGAGGCACGGAAGAATCGATCGAAGATGTGACCCAGGTCGTCGGCGTTCATCCCAATGCCTGTGTCAGCTACGGAGATGACCAGGTTCTCGTCGTCGTTGCTGACGGAAACGTTGACGGCGCCACCGGGGTCGGTGAAGGTGATCCCATTGGTGATGAGGGCGTCAATGACCGAGTTGATGTGATCAGCGTCTATCTCGGCGATAGTGACCGGCAACTCATCTGCAGTAACCGTCACGGACGCCTTTTGTGCCTTTTCCTGGGCCGCGTTTACCGAGTTCCCTACCAGCCTCGACACGTCGTACGGTCGGCGATCCACCGAGAGCTGCCCTCGTGCCGTGGTGATGAGAGCGCTGATGAGAGCATGCAATCGATGGCTATTGCGTTGGATCGCGTCGACCTCTTTTGCCATGCCAGTGTCGGCGAAGTCCGGGTGGTCTTCCATGACCTCGAGGTAGCCAAGGATGCTGGTCAGCGGGGTCCTCAATTCGTGGCTGATGGTGCTGAGGAACTCGTCACGGGACCGTATCGCCACGGCCAGCAGGGTGACATCGTGGGTCGCCACGACCGTGCCGATGAGCTCGCCTGATTCACGCCTGGCGTACTGGGAAGTTGCA
>JAOPUX010000242.1 GCA_025963285.1 Jatrophihabitans sp. | reverse complement strand
ATCCGCGACGTCGAGACGGCCCGCATCGCCATCCAGGCGGCGCTCACCGGCCACTTCGTGCTCTCCACCATCCACGCGACCGATGCCACGAGCGCGCTGCACCGGTTCCTCGACATGGGCATCGAGTCGTTCCTCCTCGCCTCGTCGATGCTGGCCGTGGTGGGCCAGCGGCTCATCCGCCGCAACTGCAGCGTGTGCACCGCCCCGTACGAGCCCACCACCGAGGACCTCGCCTTCTACGAGCGGGCCGGCGGCAAGCCCAAGGACGAGTTCCTCAAGGGCCAGGGCTGCACGGCCTGCTCGGGCACCGGCTTCGACGGCCGCATCGGCGTGTACGAGGTGCTGAAGGTGACCGACGAGATGCGCCAGCTCGTCGTTCGCAACGCGCCGGTCGAGGACATCCGCAAGCTGGCGATCGATCAGGGCATGGTCCCGCTGCGCGAGCAAGCGCTGCGCCTGGTGGCCGATGACGTCACCACGATTGCCGAAGTGATGAGGACCATCTACATTCTCTGAGTGCTCGTCGCCCACGACGAGCTCCATGACGTTCCGGGGGGAAAGCTCAATGGCCGTGTTCGCGTACACCGCCCTCACGCCTGACGGCGAGCAGGTGAAGAGCACGGTCGAAGGCGTGAGCCTGGTCTCGGCCGAGAACGACCTGCTCCGGCAGAACCTGCGCGTGGTCAAGATCCGCGAGCGGAAGGGCTTCTCGCAGATCGAGATCTCGCCGCAGCGCGTCCCGCGCGGCGAGGTCATGCACTTCTCCCGCCAGATCGCCGCCTTCGTGCGCACCGGCATCCCGATCATCGACGCCGTGCAGGTGGTGGAGGACTCCACCGCCAACAAGCGCTTCAAGCTGATCCTGCGCGACGTCCGCGAGGCGCTGGTGGCCGGCGTGCCGTTCTCCCAGGCCCTCGAGCCCCACCGCGCAGTGTTCCCGCCGTACTACCTGAGCATCCTCGCCTCGGCGGAGCTCACCGGCCAGCTCGACACCGTGCTGGACCAGCTGTCGCTCTACATCGAGCGCGACATGGAAGCCCGCTCGACGATCAAGTCGGCGCTGACCTATCCGGCCGTCGTCCTGGCCATGAGCGTGCTCACCATGCTCGTGATGGTCGGCTTCGTGCTCCCGAAGTTCGTGGACTTCTTCGACGAGCTGAACTCGAAGCTGCCGCTGCCCACCCGCATGCTGCTCGGCTTCGCCGACTTCGTCACCAACTTCTGGTGGGCGATCCTGCTGGTCGTCATCCTGTTCGTGCTCTCGCAGGTGTACGTCGGGCGCACCGAGACCTTGAAGCGGCGCCGAAGCGCGTTCTTCATGAACCTCCCGGTCATCGGCCCCATCCTCCGCTACTCTGCGGTCGAGCGCTTCTGCCGGATCATCGGCGCCATGTTGCGAGCCGGCGTGCCGCTGCCCGAGACCATGGCGGCGGCCATCGAGTCGACCAACAACCCGGTCTTCGTGCACAGCCTCCGCACGGCACGCTCCGAGATGCTCGAAGGCGAAGGCGTCGCCGAGCCCCTGGCCCGCACCGAGCTCTTCCCGGCTGCCGCCATCCAGATGTTCCGCGTGGGCGAGGACACCGGCACGCTCGACGCGCAGATCGAGTCGGCGGCGAACTTCTACGCCCGCGAGACCGAGTACAAGCTCAAGCGGCTGACCGACCTGTTCGAGCCGGCCGTCGTCGTGTTCATGGGCTTCATCGTTGGCTTCGTGGCGGTCGCCCTCATCTCCGCCATGTACGGCGTCCTCCAGGGCGTCGACACCAGTGCCTGAGCTCGCCCATCGGCGCGGTCCCGCCGGGGGCCTCCCCGAGCTGGTCCGAACCCGCCGAGAGTGCGGCGAGACGCTGTTGGAGATCCTCATCTCGATCTCGCTGATGAGCATCGGGATGCTGGCGGTGCTCACGTCGTTGTTCACGTCGTCGGCCACCGCCAAGCTCAACACCGAGCGCACCCGGGTGGCGGTCTTCCTCCAGAACTGGGGCGACCGGATCATCGCGCCGAAGCTCAGCAACGGCACCGACAACTACGTGGCCTGCACGGCCTCGCTCGCCGATGCCAACACCGCCGGCCTCCCGTCGGGCTGGACGGCCAGCTACAAGACGGAGTACCTCGCCAAGAACGGCGCCAGCAACCAGCCGGCGAACTGGGCCTCGCTCACCTGGGTCGACGTCAACTCCTGCTTCAACCAGGGCGGCGACCAGGGCCTGCAGCGCGTGACGCTCTACGTGAAGAGCAAGCCTGGCAAGTTCCAGACCACCGACAGCCTCGTCCTGATCCGTCGGAACCCGAACTGCCCCTCCACCTTCAACAACGCGGACCTCGGACCATGCTGAAGCTGTCGCACCACCTGCGGGGCGGCCGGTGCACCACGTGCCGGCGCGCCGATGATCAAGGCTTCACCCTGGTGGAGCTCCTCGTGGCGGTGCTGATCCTGGCGATCATCATCGTCCCGATCAGCGCGGCGATGATCGCCGGGTTCAAGGTCGTGGACCTGACCGGCAGCAGCCTCCAGAGCTCCATCAACCGGGACCAGGCCAGCGCCCGCTGGGCGGCGGACGTGGCGGCCGTCGACGCCACCGGCGTCTCCTACAGCACGGCGCGAGCCTGCCGCGGCAACGGGGGCGGCTCCAACGAGACGCTCTACGTCACCTTCAACACGTCGCGCCTGGACAACGCCGGCAGCACCCAGGTGCGCCGGGTCAGCTACTGGGTCACCGGCTCGGGAACCGGGACGTCGTTCGTCCGCCGGTCCTGCGCCGGCACGCTCAACTCGCTCTCGCTCACCAACGCCCACGAGTTCGTGGTGGCTCGCAACATGGGCGTGAAGGGCCGCTCCCAGGCCGACACCGTGTTCGCACCCAACGGTGCCGGCACGAAGCCGTGCAACGAGTTCTCCTGCGAGGCCAACATGAACGGCCGCTACTACTTCGAGCTGCGGGCCCAGCGCCGCACGTTCGGCGCCGGCGTGCCCCTCCAGGTGGGTCGCCTCTACTCCTCGGCGTACACCCGGGCGCTGGGCTCGGGCACTTCCGGCAACAACGACCGGTTCCGCTACGCCCACGTGAGCCTCGCCGGCACGGTGGGCAGCCTCGAGCCGGCCATGGGCAACACCGTGGGCGCCCAGCGGCTCTCGCTCGCACCCGGGCTGGAGGGCAGCCCCGGGATGAACGTGCAGTTCCGGGTCCAGCAGAAGACCACGGGCAAGTGGCTCACCTCGGTGGCGGGGTCCTACAAGTTCGACGGCACCAACGCCGCGGCGTGGGTCACGGGCAGCTACGACAGCGCCACCGAGACCTGGTACGTGCCCATGGCGTTCGGGACCGAGGCGCAGGTGGGCGCCACCACCGGTGCGCTGCCCACCGTCGATGCCGGCGGCGAGTACCGCGTGTACACCCAGCTGACGGAGTCGGGCGCCACGGCGGTGCCGAAGCAGTACGGCGGCGCCAACGGCTTCCCCCTCTGGATCGACTGGCGACCCGACGCCGTGGTCTTCGTCAACGGCACCAGCGGCGTCGACACCAACGACGGGCGCGTCGACGCGACCGGCATCCCCAAGCCGGTCAAGACCCTCGCCCGCGCCCTGGCCGTCGCCAAGGACAACCCCTCGACGCCGGCGGCCAACGACGACCAACGGCCCGAGATCCTGATCAACAGCTACGTGTCCACGGTTGCCACATCGGGGTTCACGGGCCAGCTCCGAGTCGACGCCACGACCGCGATCAACAACCTCACCCTCCAGGGCGCCAACACCGACAAGTGGCTGCGAGCCGGCGTCGACAACGCCACCTGGGGCCGTTCCCGCCTCACCGGCGGCCCGTCGACGACCGCCTCCCCGCCCACCGAGCCCTCCATCGGTCTGTCGATGAGCGGCGTGACGGGGATGCGCATCCGGCAGCTCAACATCAACTCCGGGACCACGGCGGCGACCATCACGCCCCGCGCCTTGAGCACCTACGGCATCATGATCTCCAACTCGGCGACGCCCAGCGGCACCCAGCTCGAGCTCCAGAACCTCGACGTCGGCGCAGCCACCGCC
>JAOPUX010000202.1 GCA_025963285.1 Jatrophihabitans sp. | reverse complement strand
GCCTCGCCGACGGGCGCTGGTCGGACGCGATGCGGGACCTCGTCCGCTTCAACCGAGCGACGCTGGGGCTGTCGCCCGGCGCCAAGATCGACGCGGACCTGTGGCACCACGTGGTCGGGGGCACGGTCGGTGGCGTGGCCCGCGGCGTGCGGCTGCTGCCCGACACGATCTTCGCCGACCAGGCGACGGTGACCACGAACGCGGCCGACGCCCTGGCGGTCTACCGGGCGCCCTGGCACACCCCGGTGAGCTTCAACGGGCCGGGGACGGAGATCGACCTGCTCGAGAGCGTGCTGCCACCCCGGTCGAGCGGCGACCAGTGGACGGTGTTCCGGGAACCCGCCACGGTCGACGTCCTGCTGCACCACCGCGACTCGCGCGCCGTGCAGCCGCCGGGCGCGTTCGCCGTCCTGCTCTGGCAGTCCGCGCCCACCCGAGCCGCCCTGCTGGCCACGACGATCGCGGATGTGACGCCGTTCCTCGCGGCGGTGCTGGCCGCGGGAGTGGGTGGCCCGGTGCCCGCGGCGACGCCGGCCGGTTGGAACCTCGCCACGACCGGAGCCGGCGGGACCGGCTCGGCGATGCAGACCCTGCGGACTGCGCTCGACGCGCGGTTGCCGCGCGCGGTCTCGATCGACATCGAGCTGTCCGCTGTCCCGGAGGGACATTCCGTCCTGCTGCTGGCGCTGGTCGGCTCCACCGACGACGACCCGATCACGCCGCCCGCGGGCGCGCCGGTGACCGTGAGCGACCTGGTCCTGGCCTGGCCGCACGCCGCGATGCGCGTCGTGCGCGTGACGAAGCGGGTCTGACCGTCAGGGGGTGGCGGGGCGGAGGGCTCGCCACCGCCAGTGCGTCACGGCCAGCGAGGCGACCGCGACGGCACCGACCAGCACGCTGATCCCCCACTCGGACTCGCCCGAACCGCCGTCAGGGCTGGCGGAGACCACCGACTCGATCCAGTGCGAGTTGATGATCGACGCGACCGTTGCCACGACCGCGAGGGCCGAGAACAGGCACGGCAGCCAGAAGGTCCAGTCGGCTCGTGCGAGACGTTCGGATCGGGGCATCTGCGGCTCCCCCTCGGCGTGGTGGGCACGGAATGCGGCGACTGTATCGCCGCACCGCTCAGAGCGAACTCAGGACAGCTCAGCCAGCTGCGCTGCCAGCCGGCCGAGCCGGCGGTCGAGCTCGGGCCGGTCGGCCGGGCCGTGCCCGAACGCATCCAGGAGCTGGTCCCCGAAGACCGTCCAGCCGTAGAGCATCGCCAGGGCGGCCAGCAGCGGAAGGGTGTCGGTGCCGGTCGGCAGCCGGGCCCGGAGTGCGTCGACCGTGGGGTAGCCCTGCTGGTAGTCGGGCTGCTGTCCGCTGAGCAAGAGCCAGGCGACGATCCGGGTGTAGTCACCGCCCTCGGCGAGGTTGCCGAACATCCACTCCAGTGCGGCTGCGGGCTCAGCGACCTCGCTCACCAGGCTGGCGCCCGCTCGCGCCTGTGCCGCGAGCACCTGCCGGAGCAGCTCGTCCTTGTTGCCGATGTGCCGGTGGATCAGCCCGATGTTGACCCCTGCATCCGACGCGATGTCCCGCAGCGAGGCGGCCGTGCCCTCGGTCGCGAACCGCCTGGCAGCGGCAGCGAGCACGGCCCGCCTGACCTCGTCGCGGCCCAGCGGCCGGGCGGTCCTGGGTGGCGGCGCGGCAGTCATGTTGACAACTGTAGACATCCGTCTACACCATGGCTCATGGATCCCCACTCCCCGGTCGTCATCGAGGCCGCGATCTCCCCGCTGCGCCGGGACGTCCCCGCGCAGTCCATCGCCGAGATCGTGGCCGACGCGCGAGCCTGCATCGCCGCCGGCGCCGGGATCGTGCACTTCCACCACGACATGCGCCTGGACGACGAGGCCGCCACCCGGCAGCTCGTCGACATCGGGATCGGGATCCACGAAAGCGCCCCGGCCACCCTGCTCTACACCGACTACCTGGGTGGCAAGACGGCGGAGCGGGAGAACGCCCACCTGCGGCCGATGGCCGAGGCGGGCGTCCTGAGCATGTTCGCGATCGATCCCGGGATCACCACCTTCGGCAGCTTCGCCGACGACGGGCTGCCGACCCGCACCTACCTCGACGGGCTCCGCTTCGACGAGTGCCACCGCATGATCGAGCTGTCCAAGGAGCTGAGCGTCCCGGTCTCGCTCGGCGTCTTCGAACCCGGCCACCTGCGGTGGATCCTGGCGTACGAGCAGCACGCCGGGTTCTCGGCCGGGACGATGGTCAAGCTGTACTTCGGTGGGGAGCACATGGTCGACCGCCCTGGCCGGCGCGGGATCAACTTCGGCCTGCCTCCGACACCGGAGGCGCTCGACGTCTACCTCGCCATGCTGGCGGCCGCGGGCTCACGACTGCCGTGGACCGTCAGCCTGTTCGGTGACCCGGTGCTCGACTGCCCGCTCGCCCGGGCGGCCCTGCAACGCGGCGGCCACCTCCGGGTCGGCACCGAGGACGCCGCCGGCATGTCGGGACTGTCCAGCGCCGAGATGGTCTGCGCCGCCGTCGCCCTTGCCGCTGACCTCGGCCGCGGC
>JAOPUX010000140.1 GCA_025963285.1 Jatrophihabitans sp. | reverse complement strand
GACGTCACCGTCACGGTGGCCGCCGACGCCGCCGGGTCGCTGACGGCGATCCGGCTGCGCACGGTCGCGAACACCGGCGCGTACGGCAACCACGCGGCCGGGGTGCTGTTCCACAGCTGCGGCGAGGCGGTGGCGCTGTACCGCTGCGCGAACAAGCGCGTCGACGCCCGCTCGGTGTACACGCACACCGTGCCGGCCGGTGCGTTCCGCGGGTACGGGCTGTCGCAGACCGCCTTCGCCCTCGAGTCCGCGCTCGACGAGCTGGCCCGCAGCGCCGGGTGGGACCCCGTCGCCTTCCGGCTGGCCAACGTGGTGCGTCCGGGTGATCAGCTCGTGTCGATCACCGACGACCCGGACGACGTGTCCATCGCCAGTTACGGCCTCGACCAGTGCGTCGAGCTGGTGCGGACGGCCCTCGCATCCGGGCGCGGTGAGCCGGTCCCGGACGGCCCGGGGTGGGCCGTCGGCGCGGGGCTCGCGATGACCATGCTCGACACCGTCCCGCCCAACGGGCATCACGGTCGCGCGGTGATCGCCCAGCGGGCCGGCGGCGGTTACCGGTTGACGGTCGGGACGTCGGAGTTCGGCAACGGCACCTCGACGGTGCACCGCCAGCTCGCGGCCTCGGCCCTGGGTTGCTCCGTCGACGACGTCGAACTCGTCCAGTCCGACACCGACCGGCTCGCGCACGACACCGGCGCCTACGGCTCCACGGGCACGGTCGTCGCCGGCATGGCCACGCTGCGGGCCGCGACCGAGCTGGCGTCGCTGCAGCGGGCGATCCCGTCGCCGGAGGGGCTGCTCGAGGCCACCGGCATCAGCGACGGATCGCCGCGGTCGGTGACGTTCAACGTCCAGGGGTTCCGGGTCGCGGTGCAGGCCGCGACCGGCGAGCTGCGCATCCTGCAGAGCGTGCAGGCCGCCGACGCCGGCACCGTGCTCAACCCGGTGCAGTGCCGCGGGCAGGTCGAGGGGGGTGCGGCGCAGGCCCTCGGTGCGGCGCTGTTCGAGCACGTCGACCTCGACGCGGACGGGCGGGTGACCACCGCTGCCCTGCGCGAGTACCACCTGCCGACCATGGCCGACGTTCCGTACACCGAGGTATGGTTCGCCGACACATCCGACCCGCTCGGACCCCTCGGGGCCAAGCCCATGAGCGAGGCGCCGTTCAACCCGGTTGCCCCCGCGCTGGCCAATGCGGTGCGTGACGCGACCGGGGTGCGCCCCACGTCGCTGCCGATGAGCCGCGACCGGTTGTGGGTCCTGCTCAACCCGAGCTGACCGCGTCAACATCCATACCAGGGGGTATGTCCCCGACAGGAGGCAGTGATGGTGCAGTTGGGACCGAACCGCTACGGCAAGGCCGAGGTCAGGGTCGTACACGTGGCCCGCGGCGTGGCGCTCGGCGGCGGGGCCGTGGGGGATCTGGTCACCGACCGCAACGTGTCCAGCAGCCTGTCCGGCGATGTCGCCGGTTGCTACCTCACCGGTGACAACGCCAACGTCCTGGCCACCGACACCCAGAAGAACACCGTCTACGCCTTCAGCAAGAAGCTCGGCCACGTCGAACCCGAACGCCTGGCGCGTGAGCTGGCGGCACATTTCGTGGGCACGCAGGCGCCGATCACCCGGGCGCGGGTGTCCGTCGAGCAGTACGGCTGGACCCGCATCGAGGACCGGCCCAACTCCTTCCACCGCACCGGTGACTGCGTACGTACGACCACCGTGATCCACGACGAGACCCAGGGCGTCAGCGTCGTGTCCGGGCTGCGCGACCTCGTCGTCCTGAACACGACAAACAGCGAGTTCCACGGGTTCCCGCGCGACGAGTTCACCACGCTCGCGGAGACCACCGACCGCATGCTCGCCACCTCGGTCGAGGCGTCGTGGCGCTACCGCGCCGAGGCCGTCCAGGCCGACGACATCGACTGGGCCGACGACTTCGCCCAGGCCAAGGCGGCGCTGCTGGCGACCTTCGCCGGCACGTACAGCTACTCGCTGCAGCAGACCCTGTTCGCTATCGGGTCGCTCATCATCGAGAGCATCCCGGACATCTGCGAGGTGCGCCTCTCGATGCCGAACAGGCACCACTTCCTCGTCGACCTCGACCCGTTCGGCCTGGCGAACGACAACGAGGTCTACTACGCCGCCGACCGCCCGTACGGCCTCATCGAGGGCACTGTCCTGGCCGACGACGCCGGGCCCGAGGGTCTGGCCTGGACCTAGAACTCGGCGCGCAGCGCGGTCAGGGCCCGGGTGACGTCGGCGGCGCCGTCGCCCAGGACGGTGAGCAGGACGGTGTGCTCGTCGAGGCGCTGCGCAACGGATGTCCGGGTGTGCACCACGGTGCGGGCCGCGACGTCCGGCCCGGTGAGCAGGGCGGACGCCAGCACGCGGTGACCACCCGCACCGTCCAGGTTCCCGACATCCGTCCCGCCGAGCGCGACGCTCTGGCGCAGCAGCGGGCGGCCGGCCCGGGTGACGTCCCAGCCGACTGTGGCCGCGCCGGGCACGGCGTCGGTGCTGCGGCCGAGCACGACCAGCTCGCGCCACTCCAGGTGGCTGTCCTCGGCCAGGGCGATCGTCACCTCGACCTCGACCCGGCTGCCCTCGCAGACGATCAGTGGGCCCGGGTCGGCGACCAGGTGCGCCCGGTGGGCGAGCTCGACCCGCCAGGCCAGGCTCGCGGGCATTTCCCCGCGGCCCTGGGCGATCGACGCGCCGGTGGCCACGAGCGTGGCCCGCGCGTCCGGGGTCAGGGTCAGCTCGGCGATCAGCTCGTCCCCGGCCAGCGGCCCGGCCGCGCTGCCGACGAGACACAGCGCGGAGGCGTCCGGCCGGTCGGCGTGCACCCGGCGCAGCGTCAACGGCGGGGTGCAGTGCAGTTCGCCCAGCCGCCCACCGGGGTGGACCACCGCGCGGGTGTGGGCCTTCACGCCCGGGTGAGGACGGCCCGCACCTCGCGCACCCAGTCGGCGACCGCGGCCACCCCCGGCTCGGTGGCCAGCGAGGTGAACAGCGTGGGCCGGGTGCCGCGGCCCGCGGCCGCGTCGCGACGCATGACCTCGAGGTCGGCGCCGACCAGTGGCGCGAGGTCGGTCTTGTTGATCACCAGCAGGTCGCTGCGGGTGACACCCGGGCCGCCCTTGCGCGGCACCTTGTCCCCGCCGGCGACGTCGATGACGAAGATCTGCCGGTGCACCAGGCCGTAGGAGAACGTGGCGGTCAGGTTGTCGCCACCGCTCTCGACCAGGACGAGGTCGAGATCGGGGTGCTCGGCCTCGAGCTGTTCGACGGCGTCCAGGTTGGGGGTGATGTCGTCGCGGATCGCGGTGTGCGGGCAGGCGCCGGTCTGGACGGCCCGGATCCGCTCGTCGGGCAGAACGCCTGCTCGGCGCAAGAAGTCGGCGTCCTCGGTGGTGTAGATGTCGTTGGTGACGACGCCGATCGTCAGCTCGGTGCCGAGCGTGCGGCACAGCGCGGCGACGAGCGCCGTCTTGCCGCTGCCGACCGGCCCGCCCACGCCGATGCGGGTGACCCTGCCGCGGGGCAGCCCGCCACCAGGGTGATCGTGCTGGCCGTGGTCGCCGTGCTGCGGCGGCCGGAGCTGGAGCCAGTGGTCGAGGCGATTAGGACGCAAAGAGACGCACCTCCGCGGTTCGGTGGAGATCGGCGAGCAGTTCCAGTGCCGGAGCGCTGTCGGCCGGCCGCTCCCCCCCAAATAGTGGTTCGTTAGCGGGCTCAGAGCCTGCCAACGAACCACTATTTGGGGGGGAGGCGTCGACGAGCGGGGCGAGCCGGGCCAGCATGCCCTGGACGGCCAGCGGATCGAGGCCCAGCAGCCGGACGGCGGCGCTGGCCGGCGCCGTGATGGCGCCCAGCCGGGCGGCTCGGGCGGCCATCGGCGCGTCGCCACCCGCGAGCGCCACCGCGGCACCGAGGACGAGCGGGTGGTGCGGGGCGGGTCGGGTGATGAGCGCCCACGGGGAGTCGAGGTCCGCGTCAGGCGTCATCGAGCGGAGCAGCCGACGCAGTCCACTACCCAGTTGACGGGAGGCGATCCGGCTGGCCTCCGACGGGGTGCGGGCCTGGTACTCCGCGTCGAGCAGCTCCCAGGCCGCAGGGCCGGCACCGTTGAGCCAGTAGCCGTGGGCCGTTGCGGCGAAGGCAGCGGACACCCGGGCGGTCGTGTGCAGCCGCCCGCGGCAGAACTGCTCTACGCCGGCCAGATCGCGCACGTGGCCCGCCATCACCGCGGCCTCCATGCCGGTGGAGTGTGCATGCCCGCCCGCGGGCGAACGTGAGTCGAGCAAGAGGAGCAAGAGCGCCCCAGCGCTCGTGCTTCCCGATTGCGCAACTTCTGCCGTGGGCACGGCGGCCGAAGTTGCACGATCGGGCGAGGACGGCATCAGAACAGGAAGTAGCGCTGGGTCATCGGCAGCTCGGCCACCGGCTGCGGCTCGATCAGCTCGCCGTCGATGCGGACGGCGAAGGTCTCGCTGTCCACCTCGATGGCAGGCAGGGCACCGTTCTCCGGCAGGTCGGCCTTGGAGAGCCGCGAGACGTCCTTGGTGGGCACCAGCGGGCGCTCGGACTGAAGCCGCTCGGCGAGCCCGGCGTCGAGTGCGGCGGTCGAGACGAAGTGCCGCCCGAGCCGGGCGGGCAGCGATCCGAAGGCGCCGAACATCGGCCGTGGGAGCTGCGGCTGCGGGGTCGGGATCGAGGCGTTCGCGTCGCCCATGTTGCCCCAGGCGATCACCCCGGACTTGAGGACGACGTGCGGGCGTACCCCGAAGAAGGCCGGCTCCCAGAGCACCAGGTCGGCGAGCTTGCCGGGTTCGATCGAGCCGAGCTCGTCGTCCAGGCCGTGGGTGATGGCCGGGGCGATCGTGTACTTCGCGACGTAGCGGCGGGCCCGCAGGTTGTCCGCGGCCCCGTCACCGGGCAGCGAGCCCCGGCGCTGCTTCATCACGTGGGCCGTCTGCCACGTGCGGATGATCGTCTCGCCGATGCGCCCCATGGCTTGGCTGTCCGAGCCGATCATCGAGATGGCGCCGAGGTCGTGCAGCACGTCCTCGGCGGCCATCGTGGAGGGCCGGATGCGGGACTCGGCGAAGGCCAGGTCTTCCGGGATCGACGGCTTGAGGTGGTGGCAGACCATCAGCATGTCGAGGTGCTCGTCGAGGGTGTTGCGGGTGTACGGGCGCGTCGGGTTGGTGGACGACGGCAGCACGTTGGCGTGCGAGGCGATCTTGATGATGTCCGGCGCGTGCCCGCCCCCGGCGCCCTCGGTGTGGTACGTGTGGATCGGCCGGCCGTTGCTCGCGGCGAGCGTCGACTCGAGGTAGCCGGCCTCGTTCAACGTGTCGGTGTGGATCGCCACCTGCACCCCGGCGTCCTGCGCCACGGTGAGGCAGGCGTCGATGGCGGCAGGGGTGGTGCCCCAGTCCTCGTGAAGCTTGAAGCCGGCCGCGCCTGCCCAGAGCTGCTCCCAGAGCCCCTCCCGCGAGACGGTGTTGCCCTTGCCCAGCAGCACGATGTTCAGCGGCCAGGCCGTGGTGGCGGCGAACATGGCGTCGAGCCAGAACGCCCCTGGGGTGACGGTGGTGGCCTTGGTGCCATCGGCCGGTCCGGTGCCGCCGCCGATCACGGTGGTGATGCCGCTGGCCAGGGCCACCGGCAGCTGCTGCGGGGCGATCATGTGCACGTGGCTGTCGACGCCGCCGGCTGTCAGGATCATGCCGTTGCCGGAGAGGATCTCGGTGGACGGGCCGATCACGAGCGACGGGGTGACGCCGTCCATGGTGTCGGGGTTGCCGGCCTTGCCCAGCGCCACGATCCGGCCGTCCCGGATGCCGACGTCGGCCTTGATTACGCCCCAGTGGTCGAGCACGACCACACCGGTGATCACCAGGTCAGGGGTGCCCGAGGCGCGGGTGGCCACCGCCTGGCCCATCGACTCGCGGATCACCTTGCCCCCGCCGAAGACCGCCTCCTCGCCAGGTGACGGCGCGGAGCGGTCCTCGGTGACCTCGATCAGCAGGTCGGTGTCGGCCAGCCGGACCCGATCGCCGACGGTCGGCCCGTAGAGCGCGGCGTAGCGCGCCCGGCTCAGTTCAGCCATCGAGTGCTCCGGAGTACTCCGGGCGCAGCCCTGGCACGATGCGATTGCCCGCTATCGCAACGAGCGAGACGTGCATCGACAGCCCCGGCTCGAAGCGCACCGAGGTGCCGGCCGGGATGTTCAGGCGGTACCCACGGGCAGCCGCGCGGTCGAAGGAGAGGGCTGGGTTGGCGGCGGCGAAGTGATAGTGCGAGCCCACCTGGATAGGCCGGTCGCCGCTGTTCTCGACCGTCAGCTCGATCGTGGCGCGGCCCGGGTTCAGCTCGATGGTGCCGTCCGGGGTGATGATCTCGCCTGGGATCACCGGGCTCATCGGATGGGCCCGTGGACGGTGACCAGCTTGGTGCCGTCGGGGAAGGTGGCCTCGACCTGCACGGAGTCGAGCATCTCGGGCACGCCCGGCATCACGTCGTCACGGGTCAGCACGTCGCGGCCGCTGCTCATCAGCTCGGCGACGGTGCGGCCGTCCCTGGCGCCTTCGAGCACGAACGAGGTGATGAACGCGACCGCCTCCGGATAGTTCAGGGCCAGGCCCCGATCACGACGCCGCTGGGCGACATCCGCCGCGAGGGTGATCAGCAGGCGCTCCTGCTCGTGTTCGCTCAGCCGCATGCCCCGACCGTATGCCAGCGCGGTTTCACGCGCGTGAACCGGCTGGCCCGCACAACCTTAAGGCGCCTTGAAGGCCGGATGGGTAGAGATTGCGCCAAGCCCCCAAGACCGGCCGGGCCGAAGGGGTCCCGAGAGCCCGAGGCGTGCAGGGACCGGCCGGTCCGAAGGGCACCGCGGTCCCGCGCTGAGCGGGCCGAGGCGCAGTGGGGAGGCCACGACCTGGCGACCAAGTAACCTGAACGGTTGTGACCGACCTACCTGCTGAACTGAAGGAACTCTCGGCCACCCTGGCGAGCATCGAGGCCGTGCTGGATCTGCCGGCCATGCACGCCGAGCTGAGCGATCTCGAGGCCCAGGCGGCCGCTCCGGATCTCTGGGACGACGCCGAGAAGGCCCAGCAGGTGACCTCGCGCCTGTCGTACGTGCAGGGCGACATCCGCCGCGTCGAGGACCTGCGCCGCCGCGTCGACGATGCCCAGCTGCTGTGGGACATGGCCGAGGAGGCCGACGACGACGACTCCCGCACCGAGGTCGAGACGGAGCTGCGGTCGCTGCGCAAGGCGATCGACGAGCTCGAGGTCCGCACGCTGCTCTCCGGCCCGTACGACGCCCGCGAGGCCCTGATGACGATCCGGGCCGAGGCCGGTGGCGTGGATGCCGCCGACTTCGCCGAGATGCTGCTGCGGATGTACTCACGCTGGGCCGAGCGGCACAGCTACCCGGTCGAGGCCCTCGACACCTCCTACGCGGAGGAGGCAGGCATCAAGTCGGCCACCATCCAGGTGAAGGTGCCCTATGCGTACGGCACGCTCTCGGTGGAGCAGGGCACGCACCGTCTCGTGCGGATCAGCCCCTTCGACAACCAGGGCCGCCGCCAGACGTCGTTCGTCGGTGTCGAGGTGCTGCCGGTCGTCGAGCAGGCCGACCACGTGGAGATCCCTGACGACGACCTGCGCGTCGACGTCTACCGCAGCTCCGGCAAGGGCGGTCAGGGCGTCAACACCACCGACTCGGCCGTACGGCTCACCCACCTGCCCACCGGCATCGTCGTCACCTGCCAGAACGAGCGCTCCCAGATCCAGAACCGGGCCTCGGCGATGGCGGTGCTGCAGGCCCGCCTGCTCGAGCGCCGCCGCGAGGAGGAGCAGAGCGCGATGAACGCGCTGAAGGACGGCTCCAGCTCGTGGGGAAACCAGATGCGCTCCTACGTGCTGCACCCGTATCAGATGGTGAAGGATCTGCGGACCGACTACGAGGTCGGCAACCCGCAGGCGGTGCTGGACGGTGAGATCGACGGCTTCATCGAGGCCGGCATCCGCTGGCGTCGCAGCTCGGCCTGACACCGGCGCCGCTGCGGCCAGGCGGCCGGCCCCGCGGGGGGGTGAGTCGGGAATTGTCCGACGAGTTGTGCGACACCGTCGTCGCACAACTCGTCGGACAATCTCGGACTAGCCCCCGCCGTCCTCCCCGAGCCGAACCGGTCGCGCCCAGTCGCGCCAGGCCACTCGGGTGTCGGAGGCCATCGTTTCGACCGCATCGGCCAGCCAGCCCGGCGGCCGCGAGCTGGCATCGGCTCGGGCTGTGGCCAGCGCGGCCGCGTCCACGCCGTGCACGTCCGCCACGGCCTGCGCCATCGAGCGGAGCACCCGCTCCACGTCGTGCCGGGCGAGGGCATCGATCTCGATCCGCAGCACGTCGGGCGCGAGGCGGCGGAGCTGCCACCCGTCGATGCGCGAGGCGGGCCAGGGGCCGCGGAGGGCGTGTTGCAGCTGGTCGTAGAGCGCCGGATCCGCAGTGAAGCCGGCGACACCGGCCCACTCGGCACTCGCCGGCCCGAGCTGCTTGGCCTCGCGCGCCTCGTGACCGTCGACCCCGACATAGCGCGCGTGTCCGAGTGAGCCGGTGCCGGCCCGCCGGGCGTGCCATGACGGGTGCCACGGTCCGTCGACGGAGTCGGCGACCGCTGCCGCGATGGGTGCCGGCACCTTCGCCGGGGCGCCAGCAGTGAGGGTCGCGTAGTACCGCTCCGGCGAGCGTGGCGGCGGGAGTAGCTGCCGCAGGTGATGCGCGTCGTCCAGTGCCACCGCATGCCCGGGGCGGGCCTCCAGCCAGGACGCGAGGAGGATCCGGCAGATGTCGGCGGGGGCCAGGGCGATGTGCGGGCAGAGGACGCACGACGTGGCCAGCCGCACCAGGTCTGCGGTGTAAGGGCCGCGGCCCAGCTCGTCGAGGTCGTTAACGCCCCAGCGCCGCACGCCGTGCCTGTCCTGCCAGGTGCCGAAGTTCTCCACGTGCAGGTCGCCGACGAGCGGAACCGGCGGCGCGGCGAGCACAGCGGGGAGCAGCGCGGCCGTCTGGCGCAGCCAGAAGTAGTACGTCCCGCGGAGGAAGCGCAGCTCCGAGGAGGCCAGCTCCGCATGCTTCACGACGAGGTCCTCGGCAACGAGCGGGATCGCGCGTCCCAACCACCCCTCGTAGTCGGCGGTGGCCGAGACGATGTCGCTCACGATGCGGGCGCCGTCGGGGGCACAGTCGGCGGCAGCGTCGGGGGCAGCGTCGGGGGAGCGGTCGGTGGCGTCGCCGCGGCGGGCTTCGTGAGCCCCGCCTTCGCCGCCAGTGCCCCGGCGACGCTGGCCACCCCGATCGTCACGAGCGCTCCGAGGATGAGGGCGGAGGGCTCGCCCGGCTTGAGCAGGTGCAGCTGGGTGCCGAGGGTGGCGGCCGCCACCGGTACCCCGAGCTGTGCCGCGGCGAGCATCCCTAGCGGTAGCGGCTGGCCCACCAGCCGCATCACCGAGTGGGCCACGATGGCCCCGACCCCGAGGGTGACGCCCAGCCCGATCTCGGACGGGTGCGAGCCGAGCTCGCGCAGGTTCAGCGAGGCACCGAGCCAGACGAAGAAGAGCGGTCCGAGGAAGCCTTCGGTGAGGGCGAAGAGCTGCTTGGCCAGTCGCCGCGGCTCGCCGACCCCGGCCACGGCCAGCCCGAAGGAGAAGCCGGCCAGCATGATCGAGACGTGCGTGCGGACGGCGAGCGCGGCGAGTGCGAAGAGGATCAGCAGGTTGATCCGGAGTTCGAGGGCGAAGGAACGCTCCTCGGAGAGTTCGTGCATCCGGTGCCGCAGCCCGCGCCGCTCGAACTCCCGCAGCACCACGAAGAGCACCGCGGCCGAGGCCAGCACGGCCAGCGCGCCGAGGGCTGCGCGGCCAGCGTGGTGCGGATCGATCGCCAGCGGTAGGGCGACGATGCAGGCCGCATCGGCCAGGGCGATCTGCGGCAGCAGTGCCAGCACCGACGGGCCCCCCAGCCCGAGCGAGTCGACGATCGGCAGGATCAGGGCTGCCGACGACGACGCCATCAGCACCGCGTAGAGCTCGGCGTGGCCGTTGCCGAAGGCATGCGCGACGAGTAGGCCGAGACCCACCGCCACCGCCCCGATGCCGAGCGCGCGCAGGATCCCTACCCGCAGCGCCGGCCGCAGCGCGGGGTCACGTACCGGCACGTGCGAGCCGGCCACGAACATCACCAGCGCGAAACCGACGTCGGCGAGGAAGGTGAAGGTCGGGTTCGTCGGATGGAGCTGGCGAAAGCCCGTCTGGCCCAGGGCGATGCCCGCGACGAGTTCGCCGAGCAGCACCGGCAGGTGCCAGCGCTGCGGGGTCGCGAGCAGCGGACCGAGGATGCCGATGAGACAGATGACCGCCAATGTGCCGAAGTCCACGCCGCCAGCATCTAGGAGAGCAGCAACTTGTCCAGACGGCGCGCGGCGATCCACAGTCCGATCCCAGCCATGACCACGAAGTAGGCGGCGTGCCCGAGCATGCCGAGGTCGATCACGCCGGCGTTGAGCCCGCGCAACAGCGCGACGCCGTGCTGCAGCGGCAGGCATTCGACCACGAGCTGCAGCCACCGCGGGTAGACGCCCAGCCCGTAGAAGGTGCCGCTGAAGAGGAACATCGGCAGCACCGCCACCTGCACGAGGTCGAGGTCCTGGAAGCCTTTCATGTAGGTGGTGGCGGCCATGCCCACGGCAGCGAAGCCGAAGGCGATCAGCAGCGCCGCAGGCAGCAGTGCGATGGCCCACCAGGAGGCAGTCAGCCCCATCACGGCCATCACGATCAGGAACCCCAGCGAGTAGGTGCCACCGCGCAGCAGCGCCCAGCTGATCTCACCGATCGCGACGTCGAGCGGCCCCATGGAGGTGGCGAGCACCGAGTCGTACAGCTTGGCGTACTTGAGCTTGAAGAAGACGTTCATCGTCGAGTCGTAGACCGCGCCGTTCATCGCCGAGGAGGCCAGCAGCGCCGGGGCGATGAATGCCGTGTAGCTGAGCACGTGCCCGCCAGGCCCGACCACCGTGCCGACCAGCCCCTTGAGCCCGGTGCCGAGCGCGAAGAGGTAGAAGAGCGGCTCGAAGAAGCCGGAGAAGATCACCATCCAGCCACGCCGGTAGACGCGGAAGGCCCGCTCGATCATGACGTGCCCGCGCCCGGCATAGGTGCCGACCGGCAGCATCCGGAGCCCGCGTGAGGCGCGCAGGGTGCTCGTCACTTCGTCAGCCTGACGCGGAACCGCCAGCGGGCCAGGCCGACGCCGACCACGAGCCACACGAGCAGGTAGGCGACGTGCCCGATCGCGGCGGCGGGGGAGAGGCCGCCGAGCGCAGCGCCCCGGGCCAGCTCGGTGCCGTGCCACTGCGGGGTGACGTAGGCAAGCAGCTGCCCCCAGCGCGGCAGCGTGCTGATCGGGTAGAAGGTGCCGCTGAACAGGAACATCGGCACGACGACGAAGCGGAAGAGCATGTTGAAGGTGTTGCCCTCGGACTCGACGATCGCGGCGAGCGCGGTGACGGGTGCGGCGAAGGCCATCGCGGTGAGGGTGGCTGCGGGCACCGTCCAGACGAACTCCCAGCGGTGCGCCCCACCTAGCGCCACCACGATCAGCAGGTAGAGCAGGGCGTTGCTGAGCACCCGCAGCGCGCACCAGGCAAGCTGCCCGTCGCAGATCTGCCGGGGGGTCAGCGAGGTGGCGGCCATCCCGTGGAAGGTGCGCATCCACTTGAAGCCGGCCATCACCGGGAAGGTCGACTCGTTGGCCGCCACCTGGATCGCGGCGGCCACCAGGAAGGCCGGGGCGACGAACTGAAGGTAAGGCACGCCCAGGGTGTCGGTGCCGTGCCGGTTCACGACCTTGCCCAGACCGATGCCGAGGGCCAGCACGTAGAGCAGCGGGCTGAGGACACCGACGATGATGAAGCTGCGCCAGAAGGCCCGGGCCACCAGCAGCTGGTACTCGAGCAGCTGCAGCAGGGCGCCGCGGGGGCGGGGGACGGCGGGGGCAGGCATCGGTTGGCTCATCAGTCGACGAGGCTCCGGCCGGTGAGACGCAGGAAGACGTCCTCCAGAGTGCTGCGCCGCACTAGGGAGGAGACCGGCGAGAGGCCGAGCTCGTGGGCGCGGGACAGCGCCTGCTCTCCGTCGGAGACGTAGAGCAGTACCCGGTCGGGCAGCTCGTCCACCCGCTCGCCGGCCGCGATGGCCGCACCGAGCCTGGCAGCGGCAGCGCCGTTGGAGCCCGGTGCGAAGCGCAGCTCGACGACCTCGCGGGTGGAGTGCTCGGCGATCAGGCTCAGCGGCGAGCCCTCGGCCACGATCCGGCCCCCGTCCATGACGACGAGGCGGTCGCAGAGCTGCTCGGCCTCATCCATGTAGTGGGTGGTGAGGACGAGGGTGACGCCGTCCTGCTTGAGCCGGTAGAGGCGGTCCCACAGGACGTGCCTGGCCTGCGGGTCGAGGCCGGTGGTCGGCTCGTCGAGCATCAGGATGTCGGGGTCGTTGATGAGTGAGCGGGCGATGGTGAGGCGTCGCTTCATGCCTCCCGAGAGCGGCTCGACCTTGGAGTCGGCGCGTTCGGTGAGCTGGGCGAAGTCGAGCAGTTCGTCGACCTTCGGGCGCAGGACGCGCCGCGACATGCCGAAGTAGCGGCCGTAGATGTAGAGGTTCTCCCGGACCGTCAGCTCGGTGTCCAGGGTGTCCTGCTGCGGCACCACGCCGAGCCGGGCCCGGATGCGGGGGCCGTCCTGAACCGGATCCATGCCGAGGATCTGCAGCGAGCCGGAGGTGAGCGGTGCCACGCACGAGACCATCCGCATGGTGGAGCTCTTCCCCGCCCCGTTGGGGCCTAGGAAGCCGAACGCCTCGCCGCGGGCCACCTCGAAGTCGATGCCGTCGACCGCGGTGAAGCCGGCGAACTGCTTGGTGAGGCCCCGGGCGGAGATTAAGGGGGCCGAGATCAGCGGGCCCGGCTCAGCAGTTGCACCGGAGACGCTCATGAGACCCCACGCTAGCAACCGCGTCAGCTGAATTGACTGCCCGATATGCGAGAAATGCGCGAGCGCGCCGAGGCTTGGCGTCCCGGACTGTTCATAACGATCACGTAAACTCAGGCCCCGTGATCGAGCTCGCGAATGTCAGCAAGGTCTATCCGGCCGGGGCACGCCCCGCGCTGGATGGCGTCTCCATGGAGATCGAGAAGGGCGAGTTCGTCTTCCTCATCGGTAGTTCCGGGTCGGGCAAGACCACCGTGCTGCGCCTGCTGCTGCGCGAGGAGGTCGCCGATCAGGGACTGGTCACCGTCGATGGTCGCAACCTCAACCGGATGGCCAAGCGCAAGGTTCCGGACCTGCGGCGCCGGATCGGCTGCGTCTTCCAGGACTTCCGGCTACTGCCGAAGAAGGACGTCTACGAGAACGTCGCCTTCGCCCTCGAGGTCATCAACAAGTCCCCGAAGGCGATCCGCCGCACGGTGCCCGAGGTGCTCGATCTGGTGGGGCTCGCGGGAAAGACCAACCGGCTGCCGCACGAACTCTCCGGAGGCGAGCAGCAACGCGTCGCCATCGCCCGCGCGATCGTCAACAAGCCAGCCGTGCTCCTCGCCGACGAGCCGACCGGAAACCTCGACCCCTCCACGAGCGCGGGCATCATGACCCTGCTCGAGCGCATCAGCCAGAGCGGCACCACGGTGCTCATGGCCAC
>JAOPUX010000143.1 GCA_025963285.1 Jatrophihabitans sp. | reverse complement strand
GCGGTGTAGGAGATCTGGGAGGTCGCCGAACCCATCACGGCCACGAACGAGGCGGTGTTGATGATCGACCCGCCGCCGGTGGCGAGCATGTTCTCGATGGCGTACTTGCAGCAGAGGTAGACCGAGGTCAGGTTCACGTCCTGCACCCGCCGCCAGGCATCGATGCCGGTGTCGAGGATCGAGTCGTCGTCGGGCGGGGAGATCCCCGCATTGTTGAAGGCGATGTCGAGGCTGCCGAACTTCGCCACCGCACCGGCGAAGAGCGCCTTGACCTGCTCCTCGTCGGTGACGTCGACCTGTACGAAGGTGCCGCCGACCTGCTCTGCGGCCGCCGCGCCGGCCGTCGGGTCGATATCCGCGCAGATCACCGTGGCTCCCTCGTCAGCGAAGCGCTGGGCGGTGGCCAGGCCGATCCCGCTGCCGGCTCCGGTGACGACGGCAACCCTGCCGGTGAGGCGTGTGGCACTCATGATTACTCCCTGGTTCCTGGTCGAGACCCTCGGTCGAGCTAGCTCTTGGTGGAGATGAAGACGTTCTTGGTCTCGGTGAAGGCGAACGGCGCATCGGGGCCGAGCTCGCGGCCGAGGCCGGAGGACTTGAAGCCGCCGAAGGGCGTCCAGTAGCGCACCGACGAGTGCGAGTTCACCGACAGGTTGCCGGCCTCGACGCCCCGGCTCACCCGCAGCGCCCTGCCGACATCGTTCGTCCAGATCGAGCCGGAGAGCCCGAAGTCGCTGTCGTTGGCGATCCGCACCGCGTCGGCCTCGTCGTCGAACGGCACCACCGCCACGACCGGGCCGAAGATCTCCTCGTGGAGCACCCGGTCGGTGAGGTCGGTGGGCGCGAGCACCGTCGGCGGGAACCAGTAGCCGGGGCCGTCCGGGGCGGTGCCGCGGAAGGCCACCTGGTCGTCGTTGGGGACGTAGGCGGCCACGCGGGCGTGCTGAGCCGCGCTGATCAGCGGCCCCATCTCGGCGTTCTCCTCCCCCGGGGCGGTGACCACGACTGCCTTCACGGCCGTCTCGAAGAGCTCCATGAAGCGGTCGTAGGCGCTCCGTTCGACCAGGATTCGCGAGCGGGCGCAGCAGTCCTGGCCGGCGTTGTCGAAGACGGCGTAGGGCGCACTGGCCGCGGCCGCCTCGAGGTCGGAGTCGGCGAAGACGATGTTCGCGCTCTTGCCGCCCAGCTCGAGGGTTACCGGCTTGATCCGCGCGGCGCAGCCGGCCATGATCTGCCGCCCCACCTCGGTGGAGCCGGTGAAGACGATCTTGGCGACGTCCGGGTGCTCCACGAAGCGCTGCCCGACGACCTTGCCCGCGCCCGGCAACACCTGGAAGACGTCCTCGGGGATACCGGCCTCCAGCGCCAGTTCGGCGAGCCGGAGCGCGGTCAGCGGCGTCAGCTCGGCCGGCTTGAGCACCACGGTGTTGCCGGCGGCGAGGGCCGGTGCGAAGCCCCACGACGCGATCGGCATCGGGAAGTTCCACGGCACGATCGCGCCCACCACGCCCAGCGGCTCGTGGAAGGTGACGTCGATCCCGTCGGCCACCGGGATCTGCTGGCCGATCAGCCGCTCCGGCGAACCGGAGTAGTAGGCGATGACATCGCGGACGTTGCCCGCCTCCCAGCGCGCGTTGCCGATCGTGTGCCCAGAGTTGGTGACCTCCAGCTGGGCCAGGTTCTCGCGATCACCGTCCACGGCCTCGGCGAAGCGGCGCAGCAGGCGCGCGCGGTCACCTGGGCTCACGGTGCGCCACGTCGCGAACGCAGCGCGCGAGCGAGCGATCGCGGAGTCGGTCTGCTCGACGTCGAGGAGTTCGACCTGGGTGACGACCTGCTCGGTCGCCGGATTGATCACTGCGTAGCTGTTGCTCATCTACATCCGTTCGAAGCTGCGGATCAGTTCCCAGTCGGTGACCGCCGCATCGAAGGCGGCGAGCTCGACCCGGGCGGCGTTGGCGTAGTGGTCGACGACGGCGTCGCCGAGGCTCTCGCGGGCCAGGCTGCTGGCCTGCAGCAGTTCGGCTGCTTCGCGCAGCGTCTGCGGTACCCGCTCGGCGTCGCTCTCATAGGCGTTGCCGACGAACTGCTCGGGCAGCGGCAGCTCGTGCTCGATGCCGTAGAGGCCGGCCGCGATCATCGAAGCCACGGCGAGGTAGGGGTTGACGTCACCCCCGGGCACGCGGTTCTCGAAGCGCAGCCCGGCACCGTGGCCCACCACCCGCACCGCGCAGGTGCGATTGTCGACGCCCCACGCCACAGCCGTGGGCGCGAAGGAGCCGGCCTGGTAACGCTTGTAGGAGTTGATGTTGGGCGCGAGGAAGTAACTCGTGTCCCGCAGCGCGGCGAGTTGGCCGGCGACGAAGTGTTCGAAGGTCTGCGAGACACCGCCCGGCCGGTCGCCGGCGAAGACGGGCGTTCCGTCGGCCTCACGCAACGACAGGTGGATATGGCAGGAGTTGCCTTCCCGCTCGTTGAACTTCGCCATGAACGTCAGTGCCGAGCCGTGCTGGGCAGCGATCTCCTTGGCACCGTTCTTGTAGATGACGTGGTTGTCGCAGGTGGTCAACGCGTCGGCGTACTTGAAGGCGATCTCGTGCTGGCCGAGGTTGCACTCACCCTTGATCGACTCGACCTGCATGCCGGCGTCGCGCATCCCGAGGTGGATGGCCCGCAACAGCGGATCGACCCGGCTCGTGCCGAGGATGGAGTAGTCGACGTTGTACTGGTTCGACGGTGTCAGCCCCGAGTAGCGCTTGTCGAAGGCCTGCTCGTAGGTCTCGTCGAAGAGGATGAACTCGAGCTCGGTGCCGACGTAGGCCGTCCAGCCGCGCTCGGCCAGCCGCTCCAGCTGACGCTGCAGGATCTGCCGCGGCGACTCGACCACCGGCGACCCGTCGTGCCACTGGACGTCGGCGATCATGATCGCGGTGCCCGGCTGCCATGGCACCAGCCGGAGGGTGTTCAGGTCCGGCGCCATCACGAAGTCGGCGTACCCGCTCCCCCAGGACGAGATGGCATAGCCGTCCACGGTGTTCATGTCGATGTCGACGGCCAGCAGGTAGCTGCAGCCCTCCGTGCCGTGGCCCAGCACGTCCTCCAGGAAGTAGGTCGCGTCCAGGCGCTTGCCCTGCAGCCGGCCCTGCATGTCGACGATCGCCACGATGACGGTGTCGACCGTGCCGTCGGCAATCAGTGCACGCAGCTCGTCAAGCGACAGCGGCGGACCAGGCATGGGATCACCTCGCATTAGAAGGTCTGCCCAACCTACCTTTGACGGACCGCCACCGGAAGAGGCTCACCCGACCCAAGCGGGTGGCGGGGCCGGTTGGGGGGCGCAAGGAGCGTGGACGGGCCTGGCGGGAGCCCGTGCGAGAAACGAGCGAGGGCGGATGGTTGCGACGGCGCCCCCCAACCGGCCCAGCCGCCCCACTCAGGTGAGGAAGCCGCGCAGGAGGGCCGCGGTGCCGTCGATGTGCTCCTCCATCTCGGAGCGGGCCTTCTCGGCTTGGCCGGTCAGGATGGCGTCGACGATGGCGGCGTGCTGGGCGTCGGAGTGCGCGATGTTGGCGGCCAGCACGGGGATGGCGCGCAGCATCTCGTCAAGGCGCATCTGGACGTCGCCGACCAGGGCCGTCACCGAGGCACTGCCACCGAGCGCGGCGATCGCCATGTGCAGGCGGGAGTCGGCCAGCCGGCGACGGGTGGGCGTGGCCCGGTTCGCCTCGGCCAGGTAGCGGTGCAGGCTCGCGCGGTCGGCGGCGGTCATGGTGCGGCTGGCGGCGAGAGCGGCGGCCCCGGGCTCGACCACTCGGCGCAGGTCGAGGGCGTCCTCCACCCAGTGCGCGTCGGGGCGGTCGGCCTCGGCGGCGGCGGTTCGGGCGCGGTGCACCTTCGGTGCCACGACGAAGGTCCCCCCGCCCCGGCCCCGACGGGACTCGACCAGGCCGGTGTCGCGCAGTGCCTTGATCGCCTCGCGCAGCGTCACCCGGCTGACCCCGAAGCGGTCGGCGAGCTCACGCTCGGGCGGCAGCTGCTCGCCGTCGACCAGGACACCGAGGCGGATGCTCTGCGCGAGCCGCTCAACCGTCACCTCGAAGGCGTTGCGGACCGGCACCGGTGAGAAGATCGCCTGCGCCCAGAGCGCCTCGACGTTGCCCTCACTCATCGCGCCGCCGCCCCCGTGAGTGAGGCACATGCGGCCACGAACGACTCGAAGAGCGGGGCGCCGCCGAAGGCCTCCGGATGCCACTGCACACCCACGGTCCACGCCTGCCCAGGTAGCTCGACCGCCTCGATCACCCCGTCGACCGCCCAGCCGGTGGCCACCAGCGGCTCGGCCAGCCGATCCACACCCTGGTGGTGATAGGTCGCGACCGTGGCGGATTCACCGAAGACCGCGCCGATGCGCGACTGCGCGGCCAGCCGTACCTCGTGACGGCCGAGCACGCCCGGCGTCGGGCAGTGCAGCTCGGTGCCCACCACGTCGGGCAGGTGCTGGACGAGAGTGCCACCGAGCGCGACGTTCAGCAGCTGCAGGCCGCGGCAGATGGCCAGCAGCGGCATTCCCCGCTGCAGCGCCACGCGCAGCAGCTCGAGCTCCCAGGCGTCGCGGTCCGGGCGCGATGGGCCCGTCTGCGGCGAGCGTGCTGTGCCGTATCGCGTCGGGTCGACATCGGCGCCGCCGGCGATCACCAGGCCGTGCACCCCGTCGAGCACCGCCTCGGCGGCGGAGGCAAGGTCGGGCAGCGCGGGCGGCAGGAGCAGCGCAACAGCACCAGCCGCGGCGACGCTGTCCGCGTAGCTGCGCGGCAGCAGGTCGGCCGGCTCGTCCCACACCCCCCACGCCGCCCGCTCACGGTAGGTGGTGAGCCCCACCCGAGGCAGCGGCGACATCTCCCGATCGTACGGAGCGGAGCGGGTCATCGGCCGACCACCGGTTCGGCCACCACCGTGCCGCCGACCCAAGTGCCGAAGAGGTCGATCTCCACCCGCGTGCCGGGGGTCGCTCCGATCGGCAGGTAGGCCAGCGCGATCGAAGCGCCGGCCGTGTAGCCGAAGCCTCCCGAGCTCACCCGGCCGACGACGACTCCCCCGACCCGCACCGGCTCGCTGCCGAGCACGACCGCGCGCGGATCGTCGAGGACCACGGCCCGGATGCGACGGCTCGGCCCGTCCTGCTTCGCCCGCACCAGGGCGTCCCGTCCGGAGAACCCCCCGGGCTTGTCGAGCTTCACGCAGAAGCCGAGGCCGGCCTCGTACGGATTCGTCTCCGCGCTGAGGTCGGTGCCCCAGACGCGATAGCCCTTCTCCAGCCGCAGGCTCTCGATCGCGCGGTAGCCGCCGGCCACGAGTCCCTGCGGCGAGCCGGCTGCCCAGAGCGCCGTCCAGAGTGCGCGCCCGTACTCGGTGGAGGCATACAGCTCCCAGCCCAGCTCGCCCACGAAGCTGACCCGTAGCGCCCGAACCGGGACGTCGGCCACCACGATCTCTTGGGCGGTCATGAAGGCGAAGTCGTCGAGGTCGGCCGGTGTCAGCGGGGCAAGGATGGCGCGGGACAGCGGCCCCCACAGCGCGAAGCAGGCGTACTGGCCGGTTACGTCGACGAGGCGCACGTCGGCTCGCCGCAGCCGGGCCTGCCGCCGCAGCCAGGCCAGGTCGTGGGTGCCCAGCGCCGTGCCGGTGACGATCATGAAGCTCTCCGGCCCGGTCCGGGTGACGGTGAAGTCCGCCTCGATGCCCCCGCGCCCGTTGAGAGCCTGCGTGTAGGTGACCTCGCCGATCCCCCGCGCGACGGAGTTGTCGCACACCCACTCCAACAGGCTCGCGGCGTCAGCCCCACTGACCTCGATCTTGGCGAAGGAGGACTCGTCGAAGAGTCCCGCCGCGGCGCGCGTCGCGCGGTGCTCGGTGCCGGTGGCGCTCGACCAGCCCCGGCCGGCCCAGCCGTCGGGGCGCTGCGACTCGTCTCCGGTCTCATTGGCGGCGTAATAGTCGACGCGCTCCCAGCCCGCCTTCTCCCCGAAGCGTGCTCCGTGCTCGCCGTGCCACTCGTACACCGGCGAGGTGCGCAGCGGGCGGCCGGACTGCTTCTGCAGGCCCGGGTACGGGATGTCGTAGTAGGTCGCGTAGGTCTCCATCGTCCGCGCCAGCGTGTAGCCCGGGGAGCGGTACTGGTTGCCGAAGCGGTTGATGTCCATGTGCCAGACGTCGAAGCCGGGGTCGCCGTTGACGATCCACTCGGCCATCACCTTGCCGATGCCCCCGGCGCCGGCGATGCCGTGCGCGCAGAAGCCCGCCGCGACGAAGAGGCCGGCCACCTCGGACTCGCCGAGGCAGAACTCGTTGTCCGGCGTGAACGCCTCGGGGCCATTGATCACGGTGCGCACCCCCAGGTCGGCCAGCACCGGCACCCGGCGGGCGGCGTTAGAGGCGATCTCCTCCATCCGCGACCAGTTCTCCGGCAGCAGCCTGCCGTTGAAGTCGGCCGGCACCGCGTCGAAGCCGGATGCCGAGGCGGTGAACGGTTCCGGGTTGCGTTCGTAGCCGCCCATCAACAGGCCGTCGACCTCCTGGCGGAAGTAGACGAGCAGGTCCGGGTCGCGCAGGGTGGGCAGCGGAGTCTCGCTCCGGGCGAGGAACGGCTCGGTGATGACGTACTGGTGCGACATCGGCACGAGCGGCACCCGGACCCCGGCGAGGCGCCCGATCTCGGCAGCGAACATGCCGCCGCAGTTCACCACCACCTCGCAGCCGATCTCCCCGCGGTCCGTGCGCACACCGCGTACCCGGCCGTCGACCACGTCGATGCCGAGGACCCGGGTGTGCGAGTGGATGCGCACGCCCCGTGCCCGGGCACCGTTGGCCAGCGCGTAGCAGAGCTGGGACGGGTCGAGGTAGCCGTCGGAGTCGAGGTACGCCGCACCCACGACACCGTCGAGGTCGAGGAGCGGGAAGCGGTCGCGTGCCTCCTGCGGGGAGATCTCGTGCAGGGGCAGGTCGTAGGTGCGCGCCCAGCTGATCTGGCGACGGATCTCGGCCAGCCGCTGCGGAGAGGAGGCGAGCTTGATGCCGCCGCTCTCCTTCCAGCTGACCGGCGTCTCGCTCTTCTCGAGCTGGCGGTAGAGCTCGACGGAGTACATGTTCATCCGCGTCAGCGTCGGATCAGCGCGCAGTTGACCGACGAGGCCCGCCGAGTGGAACGTCGAGCCGCTCGTGAGCTCGTCTCGCTCCAGGACGACGACGTCCCGCTCACCAAGCTCAGCCAGGTGGTACGCGACGCTTGCACCACCCACCCCGCCGCCGATGACGACTATGCGCGCCGAGGACGGGATCGCCGAAGTATTCACAGGCGCTGAAACCCGTGCGCCTGGCAAAGCCTGATCCCCATAGTTCGCTCCGCTCACAGGCGCTGAAACCCGTGCGCCTGGCAAAGCCTGATTCTCATCGTTCGCTCCGCTCACAGGCGCGGAAACCCGTGCGCCTGGCGAAGCCTGATTCTCATCGTTCGCTCCGCTCACAGGCGCGGAAACCCGTGCGCCTGGCGAAGCCTGATT
>JAOPUX010000256.1 GCA_025963285.1 Jatrophihabitans sp. | reverse complement strand
GATCAGGGAAGGCTCCATGAGCGCCGATTTTTTCCGTGCCATAGATACCAGCGTATTCATCAGGTTAAACATGAAATGTGGGCTAACTTGGGAGCGCAGGAAATCAAGTTCAGTTTTTAAATGGGTGGTTTCCATTTCTTTGATCAAATCGTTTTGTTTGATCTTTTCAATATAGAGTCGGTAACAATAACTGCAAAACAGGATAAGGATGAACGGGAAAACGAGAAATATGCGGATACGGTTCGGCTTATTTTTATCATAAGGCAGTCCATGAGCCTGCGCGACCCCTGAAAGATCGTGCATAAACTTGTTCATGGACAGCAGGAAGAAAGCAAGGAGTGCTATTAAAAGCAATCCATAGTACCATTTGCCATTTTTATTTTTCAATACCGGGTAAACCAGGTAGGTGTGCACATAAAATATTATAATGATCGTCAGGAAAGAAAAAAAAATGTCTAGCAACGACCCGTTACGGGGATCGTTGCGGAAGAGGATGATCCTCAACAAAAAGGGCAGAACAAAAATAAATGTCCACACCAGTACGGGAATGATTTCATTGTACCTGTTTAACCGTTTTAATTTTTTCATGATTCAATACAAAAGTAAAAGGTAATAACGTCATATTTCGGAAATTGCGATGAACGCCCTTATTTGTCCCATCAAAACGATATTTTGAGCTACTTTTCAATTCAATGATTCATTTACGGAATTACCTATAAGTCACTCCTCGGCAATGGACTGTTTTCGCAGAAAAACAGCTCTTCATCTGAAAAGGAAGGTGACTTGTCGCATTTGCATTTTTTTATTGCAGGTTCTCTCAACCTTTATATCAAATTTAATTAGATCGCATTATGAAAAAATCATTACAATTCAAGACATTGTTCCAAACAGGTCCTCATGGAAGCTCGTACCGAATTTTTAACAATCAAAGGAGCTTAACAATATGATAAACGGTCTGTTCATTAGCCTTATAGTCTACAGTTTAATTGCCATTTGGTATGTAGTTCCTTGGCTCAGGAAGCTGGACAAGCGCCAGGCGCTGACCGCGCCTTTGTGGGTTCACGTTTTCCGTTATCTTGCGCTCTATCTCTTAGTTGCTCACCGAGAGGGGTATGCGATCTCTGAACCAGTGTTGAAAGTGGTCGTGATCGGCGACCTTAGCGGAGCCATGCTCGCATTGACTGGCATCATATTCCTGCGGATGCGTTCGCGTCTGGGGCCAATCTTTGTCATGCTGGTACTCATTGCGTCGATAATCGATATAGTCGTTGGCTCATACTTCAGAAGTATTCATGGGCAGGATCCCGAAGCGACCGGCGTGTGGTGGCTGGTCTTTGTCTTTTTTGCCCCCGCCGTCCTCGTCACTATGCCTCTTCTCGGTTGGCAACTTTACAAACGGCGGGGTGAAGCGCTAACTATTTCAAAATAGCAATCGTACTATTTCATAGCCTCCCGTTAAAACGACGGGAGGCTTTTTTTTCAAAAACCGTTTCCTTTTTCGCAAAAAATCAGCTCTACATCTGAAAAATAAGGGGGCATGTCGCATTTAATAATTTGGCGTCCTAAACTTTCCAAGGTTTGTAACGGAGGGAAACACCCACCGGTTTACTCATTAAAGTTTATGCGTTATGAAAAACAGGGATATTTTGATTTTGCAAGTTGCCTTTACGCTTTTTTGCTTTAGCCAGGCGTTTAACCCTTGTCAGGCTCAGGCAAAACCGGAAAAGCAACAACCGGCAAAGGATACCCCTTCTGTTAAAACAGATACGGCCAGGCATAAACTATTCATGCTCAATTCTGCTTTACGGCCATACTCCGTCAATGCTTTCCATTCGAAAGATCCAAATTTACTGACTCGAAAAAATGGATATCAACTACCGAAAATTGATTCCCCCGACACTACCCACCGGCCCGTAGCTAAATTCACAAATACACAGCCAGCTAATATCACAGTGCCTGATTTAACAGCCGTAAAAGGGGAAGGGCGATTTTCCGGCTGGATCGGCTATACAACTTCACGGACGGAGAACCCATTTGATAACAGTAACGATTTTAACTGGTTTCCAACGGTTCAGGACAGGATACATGATTTCTCTTTGGTGGGAACTTACAAATTTTCAGACCGCTTTACTTTTTCAGGCAACCTGATCCAAAGCAATGGCAACCTGGTCTATGGACCGTCCGGCTACACCTTTAACAGCTATCAGGTGGGAAATAATGTTCGCTTTGATTTCAATGCCACTATTCAGGGACAGCCCCATCAGAATTTCAGAAATAGCTGGTCAGTAGGAGTTTACAATTTAAACGGGTATTGGAATTCAGGTATTTCTGGTGCAGGAGTGGTAGAAAACAAGATTTTACCAAAGCCAGTACCCTCTGTCAGCTGGAACCTGAAGTTCCACTAAATAGCAAAGTTCGCAGAAAATCCGCCCGACATCAGACAAATCAGGGGGCTTGTCGCATTTTATAATTTTCATCCCACATCTTTTGAAGTTTTGCTTCAGAAACATCAGTTAAAAAATAAAAGACCATGAAAAAAATTAAAAATCTAACCCGTTCTGGCCTCGCTGCTTTATGCATCTTTTCGTTCGGATATTCAGCGTATGCCCAGCTTCCTGCTGCATCAAAAATTCCTGCAATCCCTTTTGATAAAATAGAAATCATCACCACGCAGATCACTCCGCATTTTTACGCACTCACGGGTTCTAAAGGCGTTGACCCGGGCCATCCGGAGGGTGCCGGGGGCAGGATCGGCGTTTTTGTTGGCCCCGAAGGCGTATTTATGGTGGACGCTACTTACGCGCCGCTTTCTGATAAGGTAGTTGCTGCCATCAGGAAGATCAGCGATGCGCCTATTCGCTTCCTGGTCGATACCCATGAGCATCCTGATCACACTGGTGGCAACCCTAATTTTGCCAAGTTAGGTGCACTGCTGTTTGCCAGGGAGGAAGTAAGGGAAGACCTGATAAAGCCCTTTCCGGCAGCCGTAGCAGCCGTAATAGGCAGCGCAGCCTCTGATAAAGACCCGGCAAGATTACCTACCGTCACCTACGGTAGTAAAGGAACCGTGAAAATATATCTAAACAGCGAAGTTATTGACCTGATCCCGGTAGTAACCTCTCATACCAATGGTGATTCAATGATCAAATTTGAACACGAAGATGTCATTATGATCGGTGATTTTTACCGGAACTACGGTTATCCTTTTACAGACCCTACACACGGCGGAACCTTTAAGGGAATAGTTTCAGCGGTTGATACACTGCTGAAAATTGCCGGGCCAAATACCAAATTGCTTCCCGGACATGGCA
>JAOPUX010000131.1 GCA_025963285.1 Jatrophihabitans sp. | reverse complement strand
CGACGATGCGACGACACGCGCTGACCTGGCTGAGACGCTGGCCATCCTCAACTGTGAGGCCAAGCGGCTGTCGAGACGCGGCAAGGTGGGCACGCTGAGTGAGGCGTACCGGGTTGCACATGGTCGGCTGGATGCGGTGCTTGATGAGTGGGTGGCGAAAGCGTGAAGGTCTGCTCGCAGCCAGGGTGCGGCGAGCTGGTCAAGGCGGGCAAGTGCGACACCCATCGCCGTGAGTACGACAAGCGAAGAGGCACCACCACCGAGCGTGGCTACGGCGCCGAGCACAGGGCCACACGCGACGCACTGCTGCCCAGCGCTTACGGCACGGCATGCAGGTACTGCGGCAACAGGATGTGGCCTCACGAACACCTAGCCCTCGACCACACCGAGGACCGCAGCAGCTACCGAGGCATCGTCCACGCGGACTACCGCGACTGCCCCAAGGGTGGGAACGCTGCCGAGGGCGCGACCCGAGGCAACCTGAACCGCTCATCTCACACATGAGATAGCAGGGTGGCGGGGGACCCGAACACCCGTTCGATAGGGAACCGCGGGGGAGGGCTTCGCTAAGTCCGGAGGGTTCAGAAGTTCCAGCGATACCACCCATGAGATAAACGTTTCCGCTCGGCGCAAGGCCGTGCGGCACCCTGACGCGGCGCAACGCTGCCGAGGAGATGGTCCGTATGACCAGTAGGGCACACGTCGAGTTCGACCCAACCTCGTCCGGGTTGCGCGTCGCCATGACGCGCGGCAGCGACAACGGTCCGATCCACCAGGTGCTCCAATGGGAGCCGCTCGCGGTGCGCACCTACGACGCGACCGAGGGAGTCACCCAGCCGGGTGGCGCCGACTGGCTCCGACTGCCCGAGGACGACGCTCGCGCGCTGTATGAGGCGCTGGCCGACCACTTCGGCCACTTCGGCCACGACACTCGGGCGCTTCGCAAGGACTACGACGCTGAGCGTGCTCGCGTCGACAAGCTCATAACCCACTTGACGAGTTCCCGATGACCAAAGGTGGCGCGCGCAACCGCTCGGGGCCGCCAAAGGACCCGAGCTCGCTGAAGTCTGCGGCAATCGGCTTCACGCTGACCGCACTCCCGAGCGAGGGCTACGTCGGCGAGGCCCCCGAACTATCGGACTACCTACCCTCGGCCACCGCGCGCGAACTCGACATCTGGTCGAAGCTCTGGACGACCCCGCAAGCATGCGCCTGGTCGCTCGAGTCTTGGCGCTGGCCCATCATTGCGGATCTGGCGAAGTACTTGGCGCGAGCCGACGACCCAGACGCACCAATCGGGATCGCCACAGCCGTCCGGCAGTTGCGCGACGATAACGGACTGAGCAAGGCCGGCCTGATTGCGAACGGCTGGGCAATCGCGGCCGACGAGACCGCTCCGAAGCGGGCCGCAAAGAAGGCCGTCCAGCAGACCTCGGCGCGCGACCGGATGAAGGTCGTGCAGGGTGGCGGCAGCGCCTGACGGTCGCTGGACCAGCGGCAAGGAGACTTGGGTAGTCGACTTCCCGGTCCTGTGGGTCGCGGTCGACTGGGAGGAACGCCACGGCGTCATCTCCGATCCGGTGCGGGGCGTTCACCGCGACGAGTGGGGCGACCCCGAGCCCTTCGTCGAGTACCCGCAGCAACTCTGGGTGACGGTCAACTGGTACCGCATCAGGCCAACGGCCAAGCTGGGCGACCTCAACCTCGCGTTCCACTACCGGCGCGTGCAGTACGTCGGGCCGCAGAAGTGCGGCAAGGGGCCGTGGCTGGCGAAGAAGACCAAGGGCCAGGCGTCCGGTCCTGTGCTGTTCGCCGGTTGGGCTGAGGGTGGCGAGGTCTACGCCTGCGAGGACCATGGCTGCCCGTGTGGCTGGGAGTACACCTACAAGCACGGTGAGCCGATGGGCAAGCCGTGGGCGAAGCCGCTGATGCAGTTGATGGCAACGTCTGAGGACCAGGTCGACAACGTCTATGACCCCCTGAAGGCCATGCTTAAGTACGGCCACGACGCGAATCTGTTCACGGTTGGCGAGGAGTTCTCCCGCCTCCCGAACGACGGGAAGATCGAGACCGTCACGTCGTCGGCGCTGTCGCGTCTGGGCAACCCGATCATCTTCGCCGGGCAGGACGAGACGGGTCTCTACACCGACACGAACAAGCTTCGGAAGCCGGCCGAAACCCAACGTCGCGGTGCGGCCGCGATGGGTGGCCGGTCGATCGAGACCACGAACCCGTGGGATCCGGGCGAGGACTCGGTCGCTCAACGCACGTGGGAATCGAAGCGTCCGGACATCTTCCGGTTCTGGCTAAATCCCGAACTCGAGGTGACGCTGCGCCGCCCCGATGGCAAGCCGTATTCGTTCTGGGTTAAGCGCGAGCGTCGCAAGATCCTGGCGCACGTCTACCAGGGGATAAATCACGTCACGGCGGAGTCGGTCGAGGCCGAGGCGCTGGAGATCGGCGAGAAGGACCCCGGCCAGGCTGTCCGGTTCTACGGGAACAAGGCTGAGTCCGGCCACGGCGTTTGGATGGTTCCTGAGCGGTGGAACTTGCGTGCGAAGCCGCGCGGTCTCGTCGCACCGAAGACGCAGATCGTGGCTGGCTTCGACGGGTCGGATGTCGACGACTGGACGGGTTTCCGCTGCGAGACCCGCGACGGCTACCAGTTCACGCCGACGTTTCCTGACGGCCGCCCGATGATCTGGAACCCTGCCGACTTCCCCGGCCACCAGGTGCCTCGCATCGAGGTCTCCGCTGGCATGGCGCACATCGCGGCGACCTTCCAACTGGTCCGGATGTACGCCGATCCGCCGTACTGGGAGTCCGAGTGCGACACGTGGGCCGAGCTGTACGGCGAAGACATCGTGATCCGCTGGTACACCAAGCGCGCGACCCAGATGCACTCCGCGGCCGAGCGGCTGCATGTGGATCTCGGCAAGGTCGACTCCGGCTTCTGGCATGACGGGTGCGAGTTCACCGCGGCGCACGTCCACGCGACCCACAAGACCCCCCGGCCGAGCGCCGACCAGCCGGGCCGCTACGTCCTCTGCAAGCCGGGCGACGGCCGAAAGATCGACATGGCCATCCCCTCAATCCTCGCGCACGAAGCCCATGGCGACGTCACGTCGACCTCCGGCTGGCCCGCGACCGAGAACTACGCCTACTTCATCTAACCCAAGGAGGGCACGTGGCGACAGCCAAGGAAGCCCTCGCATGGGTGGACAAGCTCCACAGCGTGCTCTCTAAGCGCAAGCTGGAGATCGAGAAGGCGTTCGAATACTTCGAGGGTGACCAGCCGCTCGCCTACGCGTCGCCGCAGTGGAAGCAGTTCCACGCCGACCGCTACAAGGGGTTCAGCGACAACTGGTGTGGCGTCGTCGGGCGCGTGCCAGTCGACCGCCAGGAGATTATCGGTTTCCGTCTCGGCACTCCCACCGACGTTGTCACAGACGACGAGAAGCAGTTGTGGGCCGACTGGAACCGCAACGAGTTGGGCGCCCAGTCGAACCAAGGCTTCCTCTCCTCGACGATCGCCAAGCGGTCGGCGGTGTTGGTCTGGGGCGACGACAACGACGAGCCCGAGGTCACGTGGGAGCACCCGTCTCAGGTCGTGGTGGCCTACGCCCCGGCGAACCAACGAGTCCGCCTTGCTGCGTTGAAGGTGTGGACCGAGGCCGACGTCCAGTACGCGACGCTCTACCTGCCGAACGAGGTGTGGAAGTGGCAGCGCGGCACGTTCGGGATGGTCACGAACGGGCGCACCGAGGGCGGGCTGTACGTGGCCGGCGACTACGCGGGCGGCGGCGGATGGGTTCCCCGCGAGGTCGTCAACGAGGTCTGGCCGTTGCCGAACCCGCTCGGCGTGGTGCCGATCGTGGAGTGGACGAACCGCCCCATGCTCGGCGGTGAGCCCATCTCTGACATCCAGGGCACGATGGCGATGCAGGACGCCATCAACATGCTGTGGGCGTACCTGTTCACCGCTGCCGACCACGCCTCGATGCCCGCCCGAGTTGTACTCGGTGCGGAACCCCCGAAGATTCCCATTCTTGACGAGCAGGGCCAGATCATCGGCTCGAAGCCCGCGAAGCTCGAGGATCTCGCGAACGGGCGCCTGCTGTTCCTGCCCGGCGCCGCTGGCAACAAGGCGACCATCGACCAGTGGGACGCGGCGAAACTCGACGTGTTCACGGGCGTGGTCAAGCCTGCCATCGGTCACGTTGCGGCACAGACCTCCACCCCGGGCTACTACCTGCTCACGAACGAGGCTTTCGCCAACCTCAACGGCGATGCCCTGACCGCAGCCGATGTGCCGCTGGTCGACAAGGTGAACAACCAGCGACTGCACTTCAACCCGGCGTCCAAGGAGACGGCGGCGCTGATGGCGCTGGTGCGCGGCAGGAAGGATCTCGCCGCCTCGATCCGCGCATCGGACGGCAACCGCTTCACGCAGTGGAAGAACGCTGCGATGCACTCCCCTTCCCAGATCGCGGACGCGGCCACGAAGGACAAGTCGATCGGCATGTCGCTGCGCACGGTGCTGGAGCGCCGATACGGGATGACCGAGCCGGAGATCGACCGCGAGTTCGACCGGATCCGTGCCGAGCAGGCCGACCCGTTCGCCTTGCTTGATGTTGGCACCCGTGCGGCCATGAAGGGCACCAACGGTGCCGACACTTCTACAGCAGGCGCGTAGTCACCACGCCCGCCAGTCGCGCATTGCGGCGGCGGCGGTGCTGGCGATCCGGCGCCTGTTCGAGCGCCACCGCCCACTGCCGGAGATCGTGGCTACGGTCTCGGCGTACCAGGCCGCATCGGCCACAACCGGCTCACAGGCCATCGCGGAGGCGGCAGGCGCCCCGCCCGTGACGATCCCCAAGGTGTTCGCGGGCGTCTCCTCGCACGGCTTTCCGGTAGCCGAGCCAATCATCGCCACCATCGACCGCTACATCCCAGCCCCGGTCGAGCCCCTGCCCGATGCGTGGTGGGGCGACGCCCTTGAGTTCATGGCCGATATCGAGGCGTTGATCGAGTCCGAGATTCAGGATGCGGGCCGTTCGGCTTCGCAGGTCGAAATAGTCAACGCACCCGACTGGCAGAACTACGTGAGAGTCCTCGTCCTCCCGTCCTGCAAGCGATGCACGGTCCTCGCTGGCCGCATCTACCGCGACCTCGAAGCGTTCAAACGGCACCCGCAGTGCGACTGCCAGATGTGGCCGGTTCAGGACTGGGAGCAGGCCCACGACGCGGGGCTCATCTCGTCGCCGCAGGAGGCGTTCGACAAGGGCGCGATCCGCGACCTGACCATCGCTGAGACGCAGGCCATCAATGATGGCGCGGACATCACGAAAGTCATCAACTCCTCGCGCGGCATCTATACCGCCGATGTGTTCGGCCACCGCGTGAAGGCGACCACCGAGAGCACCACGAAGCGCGCCGCCTGGCGCCGGGCCAACCCCACGCGGCTGGTCCGGCTCCGCCCCGAGGCCATCTACCGCATCGCCCGTGACCACGAGGACGCCATCAGGCTCTTGCGGCTCTACGGCTACCTGACTCCCTGACGCGCAAGGCGTCGGGTCAACTCCGCAACGGAGGAACCATGTCGGAGACGACGACCGAAAGCATGACCGAGAAGACCGGCGAGACGGACACCTCCGCGGCGGCCGATACCACCACGGAGACGACCGAGACCGAAGCCGAGAAGACACTCGGTGACGCCGGCAAGCAGGCCATCGACCGCATGAAGGCCGAGCGCAAGACTGCGCGCGACGAGGCCGCCGCTGAGAAGGCCCGCGCCGACGCGCTCCAGGCCAAGCTCGACGGCAAGGAAGCCGAGCACACCGCCGCGCAGGAGAAGGCGGACACCGAGAAGGCGGCGCTCGCGAAGGCGAACGACCGCATCGTGCGCTCCGAGGTCAAGGCCGCAGCCAAGGGCGTGCTGGCCGACCCCGCGGACGCGTACAAGTTCCTCGATCTCGACTCGTTCGAGGTGAGTGACGACGGAGATGTTGACGAAGCCGCGATCGCGGCGGCGCTCGACGAACTCGTCAAGAACAAGCCCTACCTCGCCGTGCAAGACGGCAAGCGTTTCCAGGGTGGTGCAGACGGTGGAACTCGCAAGGAGTCCGGCAAGTCCGTCGATGACCAAATCGCCGAGGCCCAGAAGGCCGGCGACATCCAGGCCGTCATTGCGCTCAAGCAGCGACGGTTCGCGGAACTCCAAGCCAAGTCCTAACCAATTGCCCAGGAGGCAACCATGTCCGGAAGCACCACGGGGATCTCGACCACGTTCGATCTCCCCAACTACCACGGCGAGCTGATCGGGCTCACCCCTGCTGACACCCCGCTCCTGTCCGCCTCTGGCGGCCTGACCGGCGGCAAGCAGACCGAGTCGACCTCGTTCGAGTGGTCGACCTACGACCTGCGTGCGGCTGCGAGTCGGGCGCGCCTGGAAGGCGCGTCGGCGCCGACCGCCGAGCAGCGTGTCCGCGGCGTCGTCGAGAACGTCTGCCAGATCTTCCACGAGACCGTGGAGACCTCGTACACGAAGGCCGCTACGGCTGGGATGTACCGCACCGCCGGCTCTGCCCCGTTCAACAGCAACAGTGGCGGCGAGAACGCGGTCAAGAGCGAGCACTCGTGGCAGGTCATGCAGTCGCTGAAGCAGATCGCGCGTGACGTGAACTACTGCTTCTGGAACGGCGTGAAGGTCAAGCCGACCACGAACGGCACCGCCCGCGCGATGGGCGGACTGCTCTCGGTCTCGACCAGCAACGCGCAGACCAAGACAGGGTCCGCTCTCACCGCGTCCGCATCGGCTGCGACCGACACGATCACGGCCACGCACGACATGGCTGCGGATGACAAGGTCGTCTTCACCGACGTCGGCGCCTCTACCACGATCGTGGTCGGCCGCGCGTACTGGGTGAAGTCGGTCACCTCGACGACCAGCTTCAAGATCGCGGAGACCCGCGGTGGGGCGGCCATCACGGTCGGTACGGCCACGGTCTCGTTCTACGCGATCAACGCCGCGAACATCGCGTCGGTTGCGGACGTCAACGGCCTGCTTCAGCAGGTCTTCGACAACGGCGGCATCAACGAGCAGGCCACGGCCACGCTGTTCGTGCCGTCCGGTCAGAAGCTGGCGCTGTCCACGGCCTACGCGAACGCCTATGGCAAGGCGGACGCCCTCGCGGGCACCCGCAACGTCGGCGGCGTGAACCTGAACACGATCGTGACGGACTTCGGTGTCCTGAACGTGGCCGTCGAGCGGGCGCTGCCTGCTGACGCGATCGCGATCGTGTCGCTCGAGCAGGTCTCCCCGGTCTTCCTCAGCATCCCCAACAAGGGTGTGCTGTTCGAGGAGGAGCTGGCGAAGGTCGGTTCGTCCGACCGGACCCAGATCTACGGCGAGATCGGCCTGGAGTACGGCAACGAGGCCGCGCACGGCGTCCTTCGCGGCCTGTACGCCTGATCCCGTTTCACAACTGAACACCTGAGCAGAGGAGGTCCGTCGTGGCTCTCGACCCATTGGCCGTCACGGCGGACCTCACTGCCCGGGGTGTCACCACTGGCAGCATTAGTGTCGCCCTCGCGGTGGCGTCGGCTGCCGTCCGTGACGCCGCCGGCTGTGCGATCAGCGAGGAGACATCGACGGTTGTGGTGAACGCTGGGCGGGGCAACCTGCTCGAACTTCCCGCCCCGATCACGGCGGTCACTTCGGTGCTTGTCGACGGCTACGCGCTTGACGCCGACGACTACGAGGTGCTACCGAACGGGCTGTGGCGCCACTGCGGCTGGGGCAATCTCTGGGACTCGCGGAGCTTCGCCCCCGTCCCGGTGACTGTCACCTTCACGCACGGGCTGAGTGTCGTTCCGGCTGACCTTGTGGACCTGACGTGCCAGCTGGCGATCGCATGGCTGAACCACGCGGCATCCGGCGGCGGTTCGACCGCCGGCCTGACATCGGCACGGATAGATGATGCCGCCGAGACATACTCGGCGGAGTACGCGGGCCAAGTGTCCCCAGTGTTCATCCCTGACGCGACCCGCAACTGGCTCGAGCGCCGCTTTGGTAGCGGCGTGGCGGTCGTGGAGACGTTGTGAGGTCCGCTGGTCGGCTGGTCGCAATGCGCGGCATGGCCAGGTCTCTGTTCGCCGATACCTTCACCGCCTACGCCCCCGCCACCGCGACCATCGTCAACGGCTTCGAGGTCCCTGGCTATTCGTCGCAGGGCACCACGCCCGGCAAGGTGGCGGGTTCGTCGATGCAGACCCGTGACACCGCAACCCGGACGGTCACGGTCGGCGCGATGGAGCTCCTCGTCGTCGAGGGCGGTCTCCACATCCCGATCAGCGCACCAGTCCCGGTTGCTGGCGAGTACGGCACCGGCTGGGAGTACGCACTCACCACACCCGGACCGCTGACCGACCCTGCGCTAACCGGCTCCCGATGGCTGGTGGTCTCGGTCCCGGCCAAGTCCTACGCCACCGCACGACGCCTCGACGTCTGCCGGATCGTCTAGGAGGCGTAGATGGCTGGCTTCGTCATTCGCGAGTTCGACACAATCGACGCCCTCGCACGCGACCTGCGCTCCATCGCGGTTCGCGCGGACAAGGATCTGTCGAAGGTGGTCCGCAGGAACGTGAAAGAGGGCACCGCGCAGGCCAAGACGCTCGCTCGCGCGGGCGCCGGCAAGCACGGTAAGGCGTACTACAAGCGGATCTCCGGCGAGATGACCGGGCCACTGTCCGGCGAGTTCGGACCCACGGGTTCCCCCAAGACTGAGTTCGTCGGTGTCGGGTTCCGTCACGGGCACAACATGGACCTGCCGCGCACCGCCGACATCATCGGCCCGCAGATGGCCGGCGACGTCGATGACGCCGTGGACAAGTGGTTCTGGTGAGCCAGGAGACCGACCTGACCGCGATCAAGGCCGCACTGAACGCAGCCCTGCCTTCCGGGCAGGCGCAGGCCTACGAGTACGACCAGACGCCCGCAACAACCTCCTACGTGCGCGTCGACCTGACGCGCCGCTACACGGGTCGCTTCCTAGCCAGTGGCGAGGAAGCGGTCGGCGGTGGGCGGCTCGTCACGCACTACGTCGGCAAGACCGTCTCGAACGTGCGGGAGCTGCGCCGCATCACGACCTCCGTCCTCGAGGACAAGGTCATCGGCACCGCCGGCCCGTTCGTGTTCGAGGCCGAGGACCCGATCGACGACAACGCGGGGTTCTTCGAGGCATTCACCTTCTGGACCCTCTGACCAACCAGCCCACGCTCCACCCAACCCGCAAAGGGAGTTACTGCCATGCCCGAGAAAGCCCCCGAGGCGGACGAGTTCGGCCGCTACCGAGTGCTCGACAAGGACACCGACACTAAGCGTTCGGTCGTCGCGTCCCAGTTGCCGCACGGCAACCACAAGGTGCTCGACGAGCCCGCCAGCGATGTCGCTGGCGACGCGCTGCCGCCCGAGTACCCCGCCCCCAAGCCCCTGTCGAGCAACACCCCCAGCGGCCAGTCGGCCGACCTCAAGAAGGAGATCAGCAATGACTGAGCCGCTTCGTCCCGCAGCGACCAAGACCTACGGTAAGAAGAACTGGATCTGGATTCCGACGTGGGCTACCTACACGTCCGGCACGGGTCCGACTGCCGCCGAGATCAACAGCGCGTCCGGCCTCGACATCACCCGCATCCTGTTCGCGGACGGTGCGCCGACCCCGACGCAGGAGACCAACCTCGTGGAGCAGCAGCGCCGCTGGGGCGACACGGCCATCTCCCAGTTCGTCGGTGAGACCAAGCACGCCGGTGGCCAGATCGAGTACCAGATGGCTTCGCAGGCTGCCGCCGCGGCCGATGGCGTGAAGCTCTGGGAGCTCATCCCTGAGGGCACGACCGGGTTCATCGTGCGGCGTCTCGGCGTTGCGCGTGCGACCACTCCGGCCGCGGGCCAGTTCGTCACCGGCTGGGCCGTGGAGTTCGGGCCGTCGCTGGAGATCGAGAAGGGCGAGGGTGAGAACGCTGAGTCCGGCGCCACCTGCATGTTCGCCATCACGTCGCCGCCTGTGAAGCGGGTGGCGATTCTCGCCTGATCCACCTGATTGTCGGGGACGGCTGGGGTTCGACAGCCCTGCCGTCCCCGACTCCGGCGCTCGCGCCGAAGATCCATCCACTGTCGAGCCTGTCGAGAGGAAGAATCATGGGCCACATCAAGCCCCGCACCACCAGCGTCGTCATCTACCAGGGCGACGACATGCCACGCCTCACCGAACTTCGCCGTGCCGCCGAGACGGCCCGCCAGTTTGAGGAGGCCACCGCCGAACGGCTGGCCGAGACCAGCGAGGTCGCCCGCGCTGGTGACGACGACGCCGAAGAGTTGGTCGCCGTCAAGGCTGAGACGAAGGCGCGGCAGGACGAGTACGACGCGTTTGTGGACGAAGCTGCCGAGCGTGCGTTGACCATCGAGCTTCACGCCATCGGACGCAAGCGGTTCCGTGACCTGATGGCCGAGCACCCGCCCCGCAAGGTGCTCGTCAAGGTCGAGCCGGCGCCGGACGCCGAGGAGGACGCGGTGCCCACCGTGGTCGAACGTGACCACGAGGATGACGCCGGGTACGACGTCAACACCGAGACCTTCCCCGACGCGCTGCTGACGTTCATCGACCCGGAGAACCCCGAGGTCCGCACCATCGCGGCACCCGAGTTCGCGTCCCGCAGCGCCGCGAGGGCATTCCTCGACGACGAGCTGGAGGAGGGCGACTTCCCCGGACTGTGGGTCGCGGCGTACTACCTGAACCGGATGCCGAGCGCGGACCCTTTTCAGTCGAAATACTCCGCCGGGCACCAGACTTCCACCGTGACCTGAAGATTGCACGGGGGCTGGGGCTTACGACCGAGGCGTTCTACAGACTCTCTGAGCGGGAGCGCGCGTACCAAGCCGCAGCAGACCTGATCGAAAGCACAACGTGCCGATCGTGCGGCAATTCGCTCATTCAGTGCCGAGACCCTCACAAGCTCTGGTACCCGCAACGGCTCGTTTGCTACGCGACCATGGAGCGGGAGGCCGCTGTAAGCAAGTACCAAGAGCTGCACAAAGACGCGCCATTCCACGACGGCACTTTTGCCAATTGGTCGTCGAGCAGGCACGCAGAGACGCCGTACCACTTCACGGACGGCGTCTCGATCGTCGTTTCGGAGTCTGACTCTCAGCCCGACGACAAGTTCCACGGCAACAGGCCAGAGGAAGACCCCGGCACTGGTGGCGACCAGCCCGGGGCGTGACCAACAACCTGACTAGAGGTGTTGATGTGCCGGAGTCTACGCATTCAAAACGCTGCTACTCCTGCCAGGAACTCAAGCCGCTCGAAGAGTTCCACAGGTACTCACGAACTCTCGATGGCCGCCAGTACAAATGCAGGAAGTGCCGCTCCGCCTATCAGCAGCAGTACAACCGAGAGCACGGCGCGACTCGCGCCACCCGCCGCCTGGCACAGGCTCTCGCGAACCCTGACCGCGACCGGGCCGCCAAGAGGGCTTGGGACGACGCGAACCCTGAGAGGCGAGCGGAGATTGCGATGCCCCGCCGGGCTCGACGAAGTGAGACAAGCGTTGGCCCGATCGATCTCGACCTACTTTGGACGGGCCGTTGTGGGATCTGCCTCAAGTCGCTAGACCGCGACCTGTCACACCCCGATCCCTTGAGCAAGTCGGTCGACCACATCGTGGCCCTTTCAAGGGGTGGGGCGCACGCGCAGGACAACCTCCAGTGGTCGCACTTGATCTGCAACCTCCGCAAGGGTGTCTCCTAGACGACGTCCCACTCCACAGAGCAGTTGCTGCACGCCATGTGTGTCATCGTCTGCTTGCGGGAGAGCCCGGTCCCGAGCATCGAGATACCGCCCGTGAGCAGGGCGCCGGTCGCCTTACCACCGGAGATGCCCTGCTTCCGCTTGAGCATGGTCGTCCGCACGGTGCCCTTGCTCTGGCAGTGAGGGCAGACCAGGTGCGGGTTCGCCGGGACGGGCGGCGTGGTGGCGCTCTTGTAGAGCGCGAACCCGATCAGCGCAGCCACCACGAGTAACCCCAGGAACGTCTCCATCGCCGCAGCGTAGACCCGCCGCTGGGTGCCCGTGCCGATTTGCACCAACTCAATAGAGCCGAGGAGGAATCGCTGTGGCCACACGCCGCGAGAGAGTCGTCCTCGATCTTGAGTCCAATGTCGCCGCCGGCCTAACGCGGGACGCGGCTGCTGCTGCCCTACTCAAGCGTGAGCTGAACTCGCTCAGCGGCACCGCCGTGCAGACCAGCCGATCCGTCGACGGACTCAACAAGAGCAGCGGCGTCTCCAAGTTCGGCAAGGACGCGGAGACCAGCAGCAAGCAACTCGACCGCTTCACAGGCAGGCTCGCCTTGTTCGCGCAGGCCGCCGCCGTCCTCGGTCCCGCCCTGGTCCCGATCGGTGCCGTGGCGATCCCTGCCGTGACGGGTCTCGCGGCACAACTCGGCTTCGCGGCGACCGCTGGCGGCACCGCGATCATTGCCTTCCAGGGCGTCGGGGATGCGCTCAAGGCGCTGAACAAGGCGCAGCTCGAGCCGACCGCCGAGAACCTGCAAGCCGCCCGGGTGGCACTCGACAACATCTCCCCGGCCGCGCAGCAGTTCGTGGGCCAACTCCACGAGATGATCCCCGCCCTGAAGGGCGTCCGGGACTCCGCGGCCGAGGGACTGTTCCCCGGGCTGACCGAAAGCCTTGACGACCTCGAGCGGGTGCTCCCGAAGGTGGAGGGCATCCTGCACGCGGTCGGCCAGGCGATGGGCGAACTGGCCGCTGACGGTGCCGCCTCGCTGGCCTCCGACAAGTGGGCCGACTTCTTCACCTTCATCGAGACGAACGCCCCACAGGCACTCTCCGAGCTGGGGCAGACGGTCGGCAACCTGGCGCACGGGCTCGCTGAACTCTGGATGGCGTTCGACCCGCTGAACGACGACTTCTCGTCGTGGATGCTCGACGCGTCCGCGGCCTTCGACAAGTGGTCGACCAACCTGTCCAAGACGCAGGGCTTCGAGGACTTCGTTGCCTACATCCGGACCAACGGGCCGCTGGTGGCCGACGCTATGGAGTCGATCGGCAACGCGGTTCTCAAGATCGTGGAGGCGACGGCCCCGCTGGGTGGCCCGGTGCTCCAGGCGCTGACTGGCGTCGCTGACGCCATCGCGGCCATCGCCGGCTCCGACGCCGGCCCGGCCATCATGGGCACCGTCACCGCGCTCGCCTTGCTGTCTCGTGGGATGCGGACCTTCGAGGCGGTCGGTAAGACGGCATGGGTGTCAAACATTAAGGGCGCCGAAGGCTTCGGGGCTAAGATGGCGGCCGGCCGCGGTCCCATGCTCCGCAGCGGTGCCGCTATGGCTGGATTCGGCTTGGCAGCCTCGGGCGCCGCCGACGGGATCGGACTGTCCAACACGGCCTCGATGGCACTCATGGGCACCCTCGCTGGCCCATGGGGCGCGGCGGTCGGCGGCGCGGTCGGCTTAGCGCTCGACCTCGGAGCGAGCCAGAAGAAGACCAGCGTGGACGTCGATGCGCTGACTGGCACGCTGAACGCGCAGACCGGGGCGATCACGGCGAACACGTCGCAGTTCGTCGCCGGTGAACTCGAGAAGCAGGGCGTCCTTAAGACAGCCCAGGAACTCGGACTCAACCTGGCCGATGTCACAGCCGCGGCCCTCGGCAACGAGGCGGCCCTCGGGCGGGTTACCGCTGGACTACAGGCGTATCAGGACGCCATCGACACGGGCAGGGTCGGCCGAGCTGGCCTCTCAGTGGAACTCGGCAAGATCGGGGACATTCAGCAGGCTATCGGCGGGACCAGCGGCGCACTGACTGAGGCGCGCGACAAGTTCAGTCTACTGAGCGCGGCCACCAGCCACGCTGCGACCGAAACCGACCACTACCGGATGCTGGCCATCAAGACGGCAGCGGCCGCCAAGGAACAGGCCGCCGCCCTCCAGGCATCACGGGAGGCGGCCAGAGCGACCGCCCAAGGCTTCATGACTCTCGGCAACTCTCTCAACGACTCCAAGGTCTCGCTCGGCGACTGGATCCACCAACTCGAGCGCCAGGCCGACGCGCTGCGGAACTTCCGCCTCAACGCGATCAAGGCTGCAAACCAAGGCTTGCGGCAGGGCCTGATCAAGGCGCTGCAAGAGGCCGGTCCCGAGGGCGCCCTGCGGCTCAAGCAGTTGGCCAACGCCTCCGAGAAGGAGATTGGCCGAGCCAACGCCGCATGGCAGCGCGGGCAGGCTGAGATCAGGCGCTACACCGACACGGTTGGCGGCGTGCCCACCGCGCACACCACGACGATCCACACTGAGGCCAAGAAGGCACTCGCGGAGTTGGGCAGCGTTCGAAGCCTTATCGCGTCAATCAACGACAAGTCGGTCACCATCAGCGTCCACACCGTCCGCACGGGTGACGGCGGCGTGGACTACCTCTCCGGTGGACAGCGCGACACGGGCGCTGACGGGACCACCGTCCCCAAGACGGGCCGCGGGTACGCCGACCGCCACCCGTACCTCCTCGCCGACGGCGAGGAGGTCATCAGCAACCGGTTCGGCCAGGCTGACCGTAACCGGGGCCTGCTGAAGGCGATCAACGCGAACCGGCTCGCGGCTGGCGGCACCGCTGGCGGCATGTGGACATCCACCTACTCCCGCCGCCCCATCGTCCCCGGCATGCCGGACATCGGCGGCGCGCTGTCCGAGTTCGGTGCCGATCTGAGTTACGCGGGCGACAAGGCGCACGACTTCGGCATCGGCGTGGCCATCTCCGCGGGCGGCCTCCAAGCCGAACTGAAGGTGCGCCAGAAGCTCCTCTCGCAGGAGATGGACCGGGACAAGCAGCGCCTCGACATGCTGCGGCAGGAGCGCCAGTCCCTCGCTGACGCGATCGCGGCACGGTTCGGTGACACCCCGTTCGGTCAGCAGAACGGCCAGGCGCCGACGCTAGACACGACGGGCATGTCGGCTGAGGAGCGGGCTGCGGCGATCGCTGCCTACAACCAGCAGTACGCCACCTACCAGCAGGGGAACTCGCCGACGGCGATTCTCCAGCAGCAGTTGGCGGAACTGCGCGAGGAGGAACGCCTACTGGCGATCTTGCGCCGCATGGGCCTTGGTGGCCCCGCGCTCGCCCAGGTCGCCACGACCGCGAGCATCGCGGAGATGCAGGCCCTCATCGACTCAGGGCGCGGGGGCGTGGCTCAGTACGAGCACCTGCTTGGCGCGGTCACCAGCGGCGCCCAGCAGCTCGGCTCATCGGTGGGGAACGCCGTCTACGGCGCTGACATCAAGGAGCAGAACAGGTTGCTGAACCGCCATGAGGCCCAGTTCAAAGAGATGAACCAGCGAATCCACTCGCTCGAGAAGTCCAACAAGGACGGCCATAATAAGACGAAGCAGGCCGTGGATCACCTGTCGGGCAAGGTCGCGAACTCGGCGAGGACGAGGTGACGTCGCCCACCGGGTACGACCTGCGCATCGGCGACCTGTCGCTGATGGACAACCAGGACAACGTGTTTCGGCTCGCGGCACTCGGTGCCGATGCATCTCTGGGCAACCCGGTCCCAGTCTCGGAGGTCATCACGTCGCTGCTGCGTGACGGCGATCTGACGACGACCACGCGGTTCGGCAACCGAACGGCATCGTTCCTCGTGGAGATCACGGCCCCCGATGCTGGGGGGCTGGCGTCCGGTGAGGCTGCGTTGATGGCCGAGCTCGATCAGGTGAACACGCTGACGTGGCAGGTGCCTTATGGCGCGGACACGTTGTTCGACGTGATCCGGTCGTGGCCCGAGTTCATGATGGATGACCTTGTTGAGGTCAGGCAGATCAAGCGGACGTACCGGGTGACGTTCGAGTGCGCACCATTCGGTCGCTCAGAGGGTCTCGTGACGGTGGCCTGGACTGGCCCCGGCACGGAGATCAGCACCACCTCGACGACCGGGTACACGGTGGTTGGTGGCGGCGCGATCGCGGTCTCGGGTGGTCACATCCAGAAGACGACGACGGCCTCGAACCTCACCCTGTCGCGGTCGGTGGCGATGGACGAGTACCTGTGGATCAAGACCGAGGGCGAGGTCCCTGTCTCAGCACGCCACATCACGTCGGTGACAGTGAACGGCACGGCAATCCCCGACGCGCAGATTCGTCAGGAGGCCGGGTCCAGCAAGCACTTCTACACGATCCCCACTGGCGCGTGGCAGGGCACCACGGCGACGGTGCAGTTCACGATCACCCCGTGGGCTGCGGGCTCGAACCGGGCGATCCTCGAGGAGTTCTGGACCGTCTCGTACCCCAACCAGTTCACGGCCGGTTCCAACACATCTCCCAAGGGCATCGGGGTCATCTCGACAATCGGGTCCGCTCGAGCACCGTGCACGATCTCGTTCACTGCTCCCGCTGGTGGCGCGTTCGTCTACACCGCACCTGACCCAAACGTGCTGCTGCGTGAACAGGGCGCCGCCGAGAACGTGTTCGCCTACTTCACCGTCGCGTCAGCGGACGGCGACGAGTACGGGGTCGGGCCGGTGCTGATGTGGTTCCCCCAAGGCACCCATGCGGCGCAGATCGGGTTCACCGACGCGCGCCCGGCGGAGTTGTACCCGGATGGGTTGTGGCCGACCGCCACGCCCACCGCCCTTGCCCAGTGGATAAACCCGGCCGACACGCGAGCAGCGGTGTCGTTCTTCAACACGACCGGCGTGAAGACACTGGTCTCGCCGTCACCGTCGCTGCCGACCGGCTACGACACCGCAGCCATGGTCCACGAGGTGCACGCCGTGTACCCGGGCCGGATGGGTTTCGCGGTCCTCGATCAGAACAACGACCCGATCGCGGCGACCTTGACCTACTACCCGCACTGGTGGACCCATGCGGGTCAGTGAGGTGATCTCATGCAGGTGACGGTGTGGCCGCGGGGTAAGACCCGCACGGTCGTCTCCGGGCCCCTCGGGGTGGACTGGGGCGCGGTCCCCAAGGCGGGCACGACGCCGCTGCCGATGTCGAAGCTCGGCGAACTGTTGTCGGTGCAGGCATCGACCCGCTACGAGCCCGGCTTCGGAGGTCACGACCTGGCGTCGTGGACCATCAACCCGTTCGGCGGGTACGCGGGTGGCATCGTGCGTCCCGGTGACCATGTTCGCATCGTGGCGGGTGGGTCGACTGTCTACGAGGGCGAGTTCTCCGAGGCGACACCCGGCGATGACGGCACGGTCACGTTCCACGCCCGCGGGTACGCCTACAACCTGTTCGACTACCCGTCGATCAAGTGGATTCCGTTGGTCGGCCCGGACACCTTCTACCCGACGACGAACCTTGCTGACGGCTGGGACTACGCGACCACGGAACTAGGCATGCCCATCAGCCAGATCGCCGGCCCCATCTTGATGGGTGTGGGCGCGTTGCCAACAGGGTCCTACGGCGCCGCCCCGATTGAGACGTTCAACATGCTCGGGACGCTGCTGACCGCGATGCAGCAGGAGATCGGTGAGCGGTGGGCCGTATGGGGTCGCACCCTTGTCCTCGGACCCGACGCCACCGTTCCGACGTGGCGTTACCCGTCACCTGACGCCGTGGTTGCGGTCGCGGACACCGAGTACGCGACCGACGTCTACCTCTGGTACCAGGCCACCGCCTCAGCGTTCGTGGCGTGGTCGGCGGCGACCGCCTATGTCATCGGCGATCTGGTGACGAAGGATGCGCGGAGCTGGCGGGCGATCGCAGCAGGCACGAACCACACTCCCGCCGAGGGTGCATGGTGGACGGAACTCCCGGTCACCATCCCTCTCGACTGGTACGCGATGGCGATCGCCACCGACGCCGAGGGCTTGCAGCGGTTCGATCGCCGTGTCGAGGGAACCGACTACCGCAGCCTCGGGCTGATGACTTCGACCCGCGCAGGCACGATCGCGCAGCAGTTGCTCGATCAGGTCAAGGGCCGGTTCGTGTTCACGGGCGGCTTCACGGTCGGCCCGGAGTCGGGGTTCCAGTCCGCAGCGGGCGGCAAGGCGCAGTTGGCGTTCGTGCGCGCGGGCCAGATGTGTGACATGCCGGGTCTGCGTACTTCGCAGGGCAACCTCATGCCGGGCGGGTCCACGTCGTTCATCATCGGGCAGACCACCTACGACTGGTCGGTCGACGGTACGGAGTCGTTGCAGATCACGCCTATGGGCGCTGTCGCACGTTCGCTGTCGCAGATCCTCTCGGCCCCTTCGCAACCCGACGCGGGCACGCAGGTGGCTGCCGCATGAGCGTTCCCGTCATCAACCAGGAGGCATTGTGAGCGGCTGGGCCGATCTTGTTCTGCGCGGGCAACCCCGCCTCATGGACTACGAGTTCGAAGTCACCGAGGGTAAGGACTGGGGCTTCGCGCTGGAGGACTTCACGGACGGTGCTGGTACCGCCATCGACATGTCTGCGGCGACGTTCGTGTGTGAGGCGCTCACCGACGTGGACGGTGCTGTGGTCGCGACGTGGACCGTGACGGGTGATGCGTCGGGCAACCTGACGGGTGTCCTCAGTGACGCCTCGACGGCTGGCCTCGCGACGGGTGCGACCCGGTTCAAGCCGCGGCAGATCCTCTGGTACTGCGAGGGCACCTTGGCGGGTGCGGTCGTGCAGTTCTGGGGTCCGGCGAACTCCCCGTTCCTGATTTGGGGCGAGTGATGGTTCGCATCAAGGCGCAGGTGCCGTTGCGTATCCGAAGCAACGGCGGCGGCATCACGTCAGTTCGGGCGCTGATGGGTCGCGGCGCGACCGGCGCGACCGGTCCGACCGGTCCCACCGGTCCGCCCGGTGGTTCCGACGCCGCGTTCGCTGGGTGGATCAGCGACACCACACCGTCCGCGACCCGCACCGCCGCACTGGCCGCCGCCGACGTGCGCGTGGCCGCGGCTATCGGCGTCTCGGTGCAGGCTTATGACGCCGAGCTGGATGTGCTCGCCACGAAGACGGTCGACACGGACGGAACCCTCGCGGCGAACTCGGATTCCCGGCTCGCCACCCAGAAGGCCGTCAAGACCTACGCCGACGCGCTGCTCGATGCGAACAACGCCTACCAGTACAAGGGCGTCATCGACTGCTCGGCGAACCCGAACTACCCGGCTGCGTCAGCGGGCCACACCTACAAGGTCAGCGTCGCGGGCAAGATAGGTGGTGCCTCGGGTGTTGTCGTCGAGGTTGGCGACAGCGCGACCTGTCTCGTTGATGCCACCGCCGCAGGAACACAGGCCGCGGTCGGTGCGAACTGGATCGTCCTGCAAACCAACATCGACGGCGCGGTGGTCGGCCCCGCCTCGGCTACCAGCGGCCGTATCGCCACCTTCTCGGGCACCACCGGCAAGATCATCGCCGATGGCGGTGTGGCGGTTTCGGACCTGACGAACGCGACGACCGCGTTCTCCTCGGGCACGGTCCCGCAGGCTCGCCTCGGTACCGGGTCGGCTGGCGCGGGCACGAAGTTTCTCGCCGATGACCAGACCTACAAGACGCTCGCCACGTCCCCGGGTGACTTCTCCGGCCCCGCTTCGTCGGTGGCCGACAACCTTGTTGGGTTCAGCGGCACGGGCGGCAAGACCGGCAAGGATTCGGGGGTGGCTGCCGCTGCGGTCGTCACGCTGACGGGTTCCCAGACGCTGACGAACAAGACGCTCACGAGCCCGGTCGTCAACTCCCCGACCGGGATCACCGCGACCAACGTGGGTCTCGGCAACGTCGCCAACCTTTCGACCCTCAGTTCGCGGCTCACGGGATCGATCAGCCGGAGCAACGCGGGGCCAGCCACGACTGGGATGTCCGTCACCCTGGCGTCATCCACCGCCTACCGCATCCGTGTCTTCGGCACCTACCAGTCGTCGAGCGCCACGAACGGCATCGTGTTCCAGTTCGGCGGAACCGCTACCGCCACCGCCATCCGTGCGTGGCTCAACGTCTGGGGTCAGGCCACGAGCGTCTCGACCCCCTCCCTCTTTGAGATCACGGCAATGAGTTCGGCGCAGACCACCGCCAACGTTTTCGCTGCGAACACGAACTACAAGTTCGAGATCGAGGGCATCATTCGCGTCAACGCGGGCGGCACCTTCCAGCTCGAATATGCCGGCGAGACCGCCTCGGCCGTGACCATCCAGGCCGACGCCTTCCTGCTCTGCGAAGAGATCGCCTGATCTCTCGCATCACCCGCCCACCCAAGGAGAACCATGAAGACACTCGCCCGCATCATCGCCCCCGCCCTGCTCGCCATCACCGCACTCGCGTCGCCCGCAATGGCAGACGACGGCCCCCCGGCCGCGACCACGCTCACCTTCACGTCCTCGCCCGCCAGCACCGCCGTTCGTGCCACCTACCGGCCCGTCGTGACCAGCAACCGGGCCGACAAGCCCATCGTCCTCAGCATCGACCGCTCCTCGTCCGACACGTGCCGGATCAGCAACGGTGTCGTCACCTTCGAGGCAACCGGTCCCTGCGTGATCGTCGCCACCCAGGCGGGTGTGACCGGCATCTGGGCGCCGGGTCGGGCAACGCAGACCGTCAACGTCACGCCGTAGTAAGAGAGGCGGCTCAGACCCAGGAGCGGGTCTGAGCCTGGCGTCACCGGACCGACTCAACCGGGCGGCGACGTTGACCAGCACCATCCAGCACGCGCCCCCATCACGCAAGGGGCGCCCGGTCGCGAGGAGCCGCGATGTCTCGGAACCGCCTGGGCGAACTACTGGCCCTGCGAGCATGGCAACGACACTCACTGGTCCTCGCCGTAGCCGGCACCGTCTACGTCCTCGTCGGCACGTCCTACATCCTCTCCGAAGCAATCCCATCACGAGAGTCGTCACTGCGGGTGGCGCTCGCATGGATGCCGTTCACCGCGTGGGGCGTCGTCTGGATCATCGTCGGCCTGTTGGCGATCCTCTCGTCACGCTGGCCACCCGCCTCGGAAACGTGGGGCTACACCACCATGACGGGCCTCGCTGCCGCATGGGCTGCCTTCTACGGGTTCGGCATCCTTCTCGGGGCACCAGCACAAGGAATCTCCGGCCTACTCGTCTGGGGGCTAGTGGCGTTCATGTGGTGGGCAATCTCCGGCCTCGTGAACCCAAGCCTGGACAACTGACGTGGACGCGGGGGCGTGGACTGCGGTCGCGTCCGTAGCGGTCGCGTTGATCGCTGCGGCATCGGCGAAGGCTTCGCAACGGGCGGCTGCGAACGCATCGACCAAGAACATGGAGACGACCTCCAGGACGAAGATCGAGGAAGAGGCATACTCGCGCGCCGAGAACTTCCTGACCGGGACCATCACGCGACAGGACGCCGAGATCGCGGAGTTGCGCACGGAGGTCGACGGGCTGCGCGCTGACGTTCGCAAGCTCCGCAGGGAGACGGCGACCAAGGACTCCCAGATCCTCGCGCTGTCGGCTGCGCTCGCGGCTCACGGCGAGACCTGAGCGAAGGGCGCGACCCGGCGGCACTGCTGGTCTCCAAAACCGGCGGGCGAGGTTCGACCCCTCGGCGCTCTGCCAACCCAACTTCACAGGAGGTCGCGATGTCTGACGCTGCCGACCTCATCTGGGTCACCCTCGGCGGACGCTCGTTCCAAGCCACCCGCCGCACCGTGGCGCACCTGACCGCGACCATCGAGCGGCTGGCGAAGATCCGCCCCGACGCGCAGCTCATCGTGATCCAGGGCTGCTACAACACGGGTGTCGCCGCCTCGGCTGGCACCCACGACTACGACGCCGTGTTCGACGTGCAGATCGTCGGCATGGGCTGGTGGGACGCGCAAGCGTTCCTGCGCCGCAACGGTTGGGCCGCGTGGGTCCGCCAACCCCCGACGTTCTCGTGGCACATCCACATGGTCTCCCTCGGCTACCCCGGGAAGGTCGGCGTCTACGTGCCCGGCCAGGTCGACGACTACTACGCGCACGCGCTCGGACTCAAGGGTCAGCACGACTCAGGGTCGGACCCGTCGTGGCACCCCGCAGACATCAACTCGACCGTCTTCGACTACCCCGCGTGGCTCATCGACCAGGAGGCCAACATGCCGCTGAACAAGGATGACGAAGCGCTGGTTCGCAGCATCGTCAAGGACGAGGTGAGCAAGGCGCTCGACGCCGTGCTCGACGAGAAGCTCGGCAACGGTGACACCCTCCGCAACAACATCCGGCGAGCGGGCGACGTCAAGGAAATCGCGAAACAGGTCGCAGTCGCCGTGAACGCGGCTGCCGCCCAAGGTCGGCGCCCGAAATGAGCACCGTCCACGTACTCCCGGTTGCCGACCTGATCGACCATGCGGCGTCCGACGAGTGCACCTGTGGTCCGACAACCGAGCCCGTGCCGCGCGACAACGGTTCATTCGGGTGGCTCGTCACGCACCATTCACTCGATGGTCGAGAGGCGCGCGAATGACTCTCAGCCCCGCGTTCAACGCCGCCACGTACAACATCGGCGACGGGCCCGACGACGCCAAGGTCAAGCACCTCGAGCATCTCACCGACCACTACGGCGTGAGCATCGTCGGAATGCAGGAGTGCTCCGACCGACGCAAGACGCTGGCCCGGTTCCGCAAGCGCAACCCGTCGTGGAAGGTCTACCAGTCCCGACTCCCCGGCGGTGCTGCTGACCCGATCATCTGGGACGGCGACGAGTGGGAGGTGCTGACCAAGCGGTCCGTGCTCGCCGTGCGCCGCCGCCGTGTCGGCCCCCGTGGGGCTGGGCCATCGGTCATCAAGACCAAGCGGGTCACCGTCGTGGTGCTGCGTCACCGGCACACAGGCGAAGTCGTCACGGTCATCAACCTGCACCCGCTGCCGAGCGCCTCACGACACGACCTGCCTGCCGAGGAGAAGGCGGCGCGGGAGAAGCACTTCCGCGAGCACATCGCGTGCGTGGTCGCCATCCTCGCTGCCACGGACGGTGCGGTCGTCCTGACCGGAGACCTCAACGCCGCCGACGACTTCCAGCCCATGCGCCCACTCCACATCGCCGGGCTCGTCGGCTGGACACAGAGCCCGACACATGGTCGCGAGACGTTCGACTACGTGCTGTCGAGGCTGCTCGAGCTGGTGCGCGAGAAGGTCGTCGCTGGCGGGAGTGACCACTGCACCGTGATCCACATGTTCCGATTCCTACCCAAGGAGCACCGATGACCCGCTACCCCACGACCATGCCCCGCGCCGTCCTGCACGGCACCGCCCGCGAGATCGAGGCGTGGTGTGCCCAGAACGGGAAGGTTCGCCCAACCCTGCTCGACCTCGCCCTCGCACGAATGGAGAAGCCATGACCGCCGCGAAAGCCATCGTCGCCTTCGTCCTGACGTTCTGCGCCACACTGCTCGCCAGCATCCAGGGCCGCGCCGACCTCGACACCCTCAGCACCACGGGGTGGCTGGTCATCGTCCTGTCCGCTGTCGTGACAGCTGGCGGGGTGTACGTCACCAGCAACAAGCCAGCCTAGGCCGATGTCCCACCGCGCTGGCATCGTCCTCGCGTTCGGCCTCGGCACGCTGGTCGGCCCGCTGTGCGAACTGCTCGTCGCGTGGCTGGCCGGGGAGCATGTGCTCGACCGCTCGTAGGTCGCTCAACGCGCCGCGCCCCGTCCTCTTCGGAGGGCGGGGCGCTTTCGTCGTTCAGGGTGCGGCGTTGAGCGCGGCGATCCCAGCGGGCGTCGCGGCTTCCAGCGGCGGCAATAGATCGAGGTCGCCGATGTGCCACAGGTCGCTGACGATGCGATCCGCCAAGCCTCGCGCGCAGAGAGCGTAGAGGCGACGCTCCAGATCCAGGCGCCGACCGTTCTCCTCGAGCCACCGCCTGCCCATACCGGTGCTCTCGAGCACCTGCACGATGTGGTGCGCGATCTCCGCCTGCATCTCGCTCACCGCCACGCTCCTTCTAGTCGGCTAGCCCCATCGTCGTTCACGCGGCGGTGGGGCGCTTGTGTTGAGGGTACTCCTCGGCGGGGACTGTCGGCGGCCCGTTCTAGCGTGGTGCCATGCCCGCCGAGCCGATCATCTACGCGCCAGCCGATCGACCAGCTGTCGAGGTCCTGGTCGAGGGCACCTGGTGCTACGGCGTACTCCGCATGTGGACCCCCACCGACGCCGGCTGGGTCGGCGACGTGCAGTACTTCCTGCCCGGCGAGACCAGCGGCCGGCTCGACACGTTCTCGGCTGAGCAGATCCGCGAGGACACTGTTGACCGGTCACACGGTCGCTCTTGACCGCCCTCCGGCCGCCGATTCCCGAGGCCGGCGGTGCGTGACGTGTGCACATATGCACATTCAGCCGCCTACTGACGCCCTCAGGTGAACCCAGCCGCACCCCCGAAAGGGCCTGTGACCTGCGCAAACAGTGAATCGGCGCAGGTCACAGGCTACCCCAGAAACAGGTTCGACTCCTGCCTGGGGCACTTGTTCCATCGCAGGTCAGATGCCATTTCTGACCGTGCGCCACGGCTAAATGCACAGGCTGTGCACTTTTCGGCAGCGTAGGCTGTGCACATGCCCAAGGTCCAACAACGCGAGTCGGGCAACTACTTCGTGCGCTTCCGGCTCAACGCAGTCCAGACCACCCTCACCTTCGGAACCGACCCCGAGGCTGCCGCGCAGTTCGTCCGCGATGTCGACCAGCGAGGCGTCCAGTGGGCATGGGACAACTACCAGGCGAGCGAGGAGGACGCCGCCGAGATGACCCTCGGCGAGTGGGCCGCGCGACACTTCAAGGCGCTCCCACATGTCGGACCCGCCACGCTCGAGAATTACCAGCGGGACTGGCGCCTGCGCTGGCAGCCACACCTCGGCCACATGCGGCTGTCTCGCATCACCCGTGAGGACGTGACCACGGCGCTCGCGAAACAGACCGGCAGCGACAAGACCATCGCCAACGCCTGGGGCACCCTGGCATCGATGTTCAAGATGGCCGTGCTCGACGGCCACATGGAGCGCTCGCCCACGACCGGAGTCAAACTCGCGAAACGGACCTCCCACGAGAAGGCCGAGCACCGCTATCTGACCGCCGATGAGTTCATGCAGGTGCTCGAGGACACCAGTGAGCGGTACCGGCCCCTGGTGTGGATGCTCGGCGGAACCGGGATGCGCTGGGGTGAGGCTGCTGCCCTCACCGTCGCCGACGTCAACCTCGCCGCCAAGACTGTTCTCGTCAACAAGGCATGGAAGCGCGACCGAGAGAAGGGTTGGTACGTCGGGCCGCCGAAGACGGCGCGTTCGAAGCGAACCATCACCCTGCCCAACGAGGTCGTTGAGTCAATCCGGCCACTGGTCGAAGGGCGCAAGAGGACGGAGTTGCTGTTCACCAACCGCAACGGCGACCCCGTGAAGCACCAGCCCTTCTACCGCGAGCACTGGTCCAAGGCGTGTACCTCGAACATCGCCGCCCCAAGGCCACGCATCCACGACCTGCGCCACTCGCACGTCGCGTGGCTCATCGCGGCCGGCGTCGGCCTGCCGGTCATCCAGGCGCGCCTCGGCCACGAGAAGATCACGACGACGATCGACACCTACGGCCACCTGATCCCAGACTTGCATGTACAAGCAGCCGACGCGGCGTCGCGTGTGTTCACTTCGGCGCGCCCGCACTTGGTTCTCGTCAAGCGCGACCCGTAAGCGCTCAGTCCTCATCGCCCCTGCCGTACCGAACGAGGAAGCGCACGATGACCGCCGTCAGCGTCTCCCCGTTGCCGTGTGCGCGACGCAGCGCCGCCTGCCAGATGTCATCGCTCACCCGGACACCGTGCTTGGGCGTCTTCGGGGCGTTCGGCACCCGCGAAAAGTAGCCACGGGTGGGGCCACACCTAGAGCAGAAGGGGGGTGGTCTAGTGGATCGACCGCACCGACCGGCGACCCAGCTCGAACGCTCGCGCTTCCCGCTCCTCCTGGCGAGCGAGCATCCCGCGGACGTTCTGCACGGCCCCGGCCCCGGCGAACAGTACGGCGGCATCCTCGGGCCAACCGGGCCACCCAAGCAGGTCCACGACAACGCAAACGACGGCAAGGACCCAGCAGATTCCTGCAAGAATTGCGTTGAGTGAGAACGAGTAGGTGGCGCTCATGTCTGTCATCCCTGACTCCCTGATCGGCTCATGACTCTTTACTTAGCCGGGAGCGTAGGACCGCCCTCAGGAGTGCACACTCAGGCGCTTTTAGATTGACACGTTCGGGGGGTTTCGGGGGGTCGGTTCGTCATAGGACCCTTGACTGGGGGCTCCCACGGCCGGCGGTCCCGAGTCGCTGGCCGCGGGGGCTTCGTCAGGCGTGAAGCTCGCCCTGGTCATCATCGCTGGCGTCGTCCTCGAGCCCTGCGGCTTTGCGTAGGCGCTCGATGTCGGCCAGATCCTCCGCCGTTAACGGCGGCTCGGTGGTGGGGGCGGAACCTCGGTCTGAATCATCCTCTGCATCTCCATCACCCCCCTTCGAGGCGACCATGCCGACTGCCTCGGCGGCCATCACGAGCAGGTCGTGGAGATAGCCAGGCTGCTCAACGATCAGGCGCCTCACCGCCTCGGCATATGCGACTTGATCGGCGGGACTAACTGGGTTCCCGTCGCCATCCATCAACAACAGCCGGACAGGGCCGGGAAAGCGGTCGCCTGTATCTACCTGTTGAGCGTCGGGCGAGTCGCTCCGGACCTTGACCTGGAAGGCGACACGGGGCTCGTCACTGTTGGCCAGAATCCAGTAGAGGTCAGATGCGGGAAGATCTAAGGCTTTGGCGACGGCTTCGATCGTGCCAGTGCCCACCTGTTCACCTCGCTCCAGTCCAAGGAGCTGGCGGGGTGACCTACCAACCGCCGCTGCCCACTTCTTCGTGTCGCTATAGCCAGCCACGACGCGGGCGTCGTGAATCCACTGGCCCAGCCACTCCCAGTTCTCTGCGGGGTACTTCCTCATGGCAGGAAGCATGGCGGAAGAAGGCCGGAAGAGTCTAGGCGGTCCCAGAAGAGGTTCCCCCAAATGGGGGAGGGCCCGAAACGGAGAACTACAAGCGTGTAAGACGGCGCGACCTGCGACGATAGAATTTTCCGGATCTCTTCCGGTGTGCCTCTTGCCTTCTTCGCTTTTCCCTCCTAATCTCTTCCACATGCCCTCTTCCACCCTCCGCCGGCACAACGGCCTGGCGATCCGGACGTTCCGCATCAAGGCGGGGATGAAGCCCGGAGAGTTCGCCACGAAGGCGTCGCTCAGCTACGCCCACCTCGACAACCTTGAGAACGAGCGCAAGGACGCCAGCGTCGAGGTGCTGTACCGCATCGCGACCGCTCTCGACGTTCCTGTCCGCGCGATCCTTCGTGACCCCGCCATCCTGGGAGCTGACCTCGAGGCGACGGGATGACCGACGCGGAATTCCTCGACGTCGAGCAACTCGCCGAGCGCTGGCACCTCACCGCTCGCGCCGTCCGCGACGAGATCGGCCGCAAGCGCCTTCGCGCGACCAAGATCGGCGGCCAGTGGCTCGTGCGTCCCGTCGACGTGGAGACATTCGAGCGGTCACGGATGAACGTCGTGCCCGCCGCCAAGCGCACCCGCGCTCCCCGGAAGCGGGTTGCCTGATGAGTCTCGTCAACACCGAGACCGGCGAGATTGTCGAGGTCACCTACAGCGAGGCGCGCGAGTCCGTCGCTATGGCGCGCGAGTCCGGTGCCACCTTCTTCGAGCAGATCGTCTGGCAGATCGAGCACCAGACGTGGACCGTCCTCGGGCACGCCGACTGGGACGCGATGCGCGAAGCCGAGTACGGCGACATGGGCGTGGTCGTGCCCCGAGCGGACCGTCCCGAGATCGTCACGCGGATGCGCAAGTCGGGGCTCACCCAGCAGCAGATCGCCGACACGCTTGGTGTCCACAGGGAGACGGTTGGCAAGGACTTGGCCTCATTGTCGGAATCCGACATTGAGGCACCTGTCGTCATCATGAACGCCCGAGGCCAGCAGCGCCCGGCGTCGTACACCAAGACCCCCGAGCCCGCCCCGTGTGGGGAAGCCGAGGCTGGCTCGGGTCAAACCACGCATGATGACGCCACTGCCGTACACCGCGCAGTTGATGAGTTCCCCGAACTCGCCCACTACGCCGACAGTGATGACCCCGGCACGGTCCTTCGGCTTGCGTCCGCGCTTCGTGCCTACGACCCGGTCGAGCGTGAACGACGCCGCGAGTTGCTCGGTCACACGATCGCCCTCGAGATCCGCCGCGCATCCGAGCCCGCCGCCGAGGACGAGCCCGACAGGACCAGGGCAGCGAGCGACCTGTTCCTCGCATGCAACTCGCTCAGTCAGCAGATCGCCGCAGCCGGTGGGGCGCAGGCAATCGCCGAGGCGATGCCCTACGCGCTCCCGCTTGAGGCGAGCAACTGGCGCGACCAGTTCACCGCCCTCGCCGAGGCCTGCACCGCCCTCGCGGATGCGGCCAGGCCGTCCATCAGGAGGATCAAGTGAGCACGCACGAAAGCAACGAGATCCACGAGGCGATCGACCGCACATGGATCGAGCAGCTCGGCGGTCGCGGCACGCACGGTGACGTATGGGGAGTCCTCCGCGAGAACTTGCCCGAGCACCTCCGGCAGTACCTCGCCGACCGCGGCCTGTCATCGGCGGTGTCGTCGTACTTCCGTCGCAAGAATGCAGCCGGTCTGGCGCAGGCGCCACAGGTCAGTGATGACGGTGTGCACGCGCAGCTCGAACTGATGAGCGCCGACGAGTTCCGCTACGTCGTCAACGTGCACGTGGTCTCATCCAAGAACGAGCGGGACATCGCCGAGGCGTGGGCGAAGGAAGCCCATGACCGCCTGGGCGTCAGGATCAGCCTCAGTGACCCGCTGGCCGAGGCCGCATCATGACCCGCGACCCCAACCTCGACCACGTTCTCGACACCCTCATCGCCTATCTCGAGGCGCTCCTCGTTAGCCCTGGCTGCCCGCACGCCGAGGTGACGTTATGAGCGCCCCAGAATGGGACAGCACCGACGCCTACACGTCCGACCTCCTCGAGCTGGTGGCCACCGGCATCACCACGGAACCCGACACCGCTGAGCACGAGTGGGATCACTTCGTCTTCGCCTTGCACACCGTGGCCTTGATGAACGGCGGGACCATCTCGCCGAACGGTCTCCGGCCCCAGGTGCGAGGTGAGGTTGCCCCCCGTCGCATCGGCGCCTTCACGAACCGGGCGCTGAAGCAGGGTCTCGTCGTCTACACGGGCGAGTGGGAAGTCTCTGACGACCTCGCCGGCCGTAACGCCGGGAAGCCAGCGCGTGTCATGGCGTGGGTCGGCGGCGCATCATGACCGCCCTCGCCACCCCCCACGTCCCAGCCCTGACCACCGCGATCGCCACTGTCGGCCCTGACTTCCCAGCGGTCGGTGTGGCCCTGCACCTGGGGTGGGTGATCGCGGCATGAGCGCCGCCGTGTTGCGGCAGGCGGCGGCGTTGATGCGGTCGCGTGTGGAGAGCGTGAAGGTGCAATGCGGTCTCAACTCTGACGTCGATCTATCCCAGGCGGTCTGGTTCGGACAGACCGACGACTACCAAGACGTGGACGAGATGTACGACGCGACGCACGCCCACATCAGCACGTTCGGTCACCCCGTCGTCGCACTCGCCCTAGCGGACTGGCTGGACCACGCCGCCGACCGCTGGTCGGCCATCACCGAGTGGAACTCAATCTACGCCGTCGCCGACCAGACCTGGCTGGAGCGCGAGCCAGCCGACATGCCCGACCTGATCAAGGCCCTCGCGGTCGCCCACGCCTACCTAGGCACACCCCCCTGACCGGGTGGCGCGGTCGCCCCGTGTCGAAGCGGGTCGTCAGGGCCGCGCCACTCGCACCACGAGTCCAGACAAGACGGAGCCCCGGCCACCACGCAAGGCAGACCGAGGCTCACGAACTGAAACGAGGATAGCAATGACAGAGCACGACACGATCCGCATCACCCCCGGGCAGGCCAGCGACACCCTCGCCCTCCGCTCAAGCTCGGCACTCGCCGGCTGCACCGACGTGGACGGCGACGACGCGGGGCTGTTCATCACCCGCCTCTACCCGCGCCTGTCGTCCGGTGAGGAACTGCTGTGGCGGGTCCTCGCGTGGATCAACGGCGCGTCCGGCCTGCCCTCCTACGACGACCTCTATGCGGGGCTGGACCACATCAACTACCGCGCGGCCGTCGCTGCCATCACGGGAACACGGGTCGCGTCATGATCCGCCGCAACGAACGCGCCCTCCTCATCTGCGCCATGTTCGTGTTCATCAGCGCCATGGTCGCGGTGCCGTACTTCGTGGAGTTCGCGTGATGGCCACGGAGAGCGTGGTGCCGACCGAGACGCTGCTTGACGTTGCTGCTGTCCGGGCGCTATTGGTCCGGGCCGTCGAGGAGAAGGGCGCGGACTACGTATACGTAAACCCGGACGGCGCGATAGCCGCTGGGGGAAACGTCTCCTGTTTCAACTACGACCCGGAGACCTTCGAGCCGTCGTGCATCGTCGGTCACGTCCTGCACTACATGGGCGTCGACCTCCGTACTGTTGGCCGGCACGACACCGCGCAGCACTCTTGCTACGGCAGGGTCGAAGGCAGCGCGCGCGCCGCCCTGTATGCGGCGCAGTTCGTGCAGGACGACGGTGGGACCTGGGGCGAAGCGCTCGTCGCCTTCGATGCGGCGGTGTCGGCATGACCAGCCACCTCATGAACACCCCGCAGCACCTCACCCGCGAAGCCTTCGATGCGGTCGTGCAGGACGACGCGGACGCTGTGGTCACCCTGGCCCCGGTT
>JAOPUX010000123.1 GCA_025963285.1 Jatrophihabitans sp. | reverse complement strand
GTCGTCCCGGATCCGGGAGCGGTGGATCTTGCCGGAGTTCGTCTTGGGGAGCTCGTCGACGAAGCGGATCTGGCGCGGGTACTTGTACGGTGCCGTCTCCGCCTTCACGTGCTCCTGCAGCTCACCTGCCAGCTCGTCAGAGGCGGTGTAGCCGGCGCGCAGCGCCACGACCGCCATCACGAGCTGGCCACGCTGCTCGTCCGGCACACCGATCACTGCCGATTCGCGCACGGCGGGGTGCCCCTGCAGCGTGGCCTCCACCTCGGCCGGGCCGATGCGGTAGCCGGCGCTGCTGATCACGTCGTCGACGCGCGCCTCGAAGTAGAGCCAGCCATCGGCGTCCTGGCGCACCTGATCACCGGTGCGCCAGCGGCCCGGCGGCGGGGTTGCGCCGTCGTAACCCAGGAAGAACGTGGGAACGGTGGCCGGGTCGACGGTCAGCTCGCCATCGACGATCGAGACGTCCACCCCGGGCAGTGCGCGGCCCAAGGAGCCCGGCGGTGCCTGCTCACCGGGCCGCACGCCGGCGAGGTGGCCCGTCTCGGTCTGGCCGTAGCCCTCGGCGATCGTCAGGCCGGTCTGGTCGCGCCACGCCTCGATGGTGACGTGCCCGAGGGCCTCGCCGGCCGTGATCATCCGGCGCAGCGTGGGCAACGCCCCGATCCGGCCGTGCGCGGCGATCAGCCGGTATTCGGTGGGTGCCATGCAGAGCACGTTGACGCCCTCGGCGCGGATCGTGGCCAGCCGCTGCGCCGGATCGAAGCGACGGTCCTCCAGCAGCGCCGCGGCACCGCAGAGCCAGGGCGCCAGGAAACTGTTGCGGGTGGACTTCGACCAGCCCGGCGCGGCCGTCGACCAGACCAGCTCACCCGGCTCGGCGGCCATCCAGTGCTCGGCCTGCAGCCGCTGCCCCCAGACGTAGCGCTGGGCATGGGTCACCAGCTTCGGCTCGCCGCTCGTGCCGGAGGTGAAGAGGACGAAGGCCGGGTCCAGCTCGTCGAGCTCGGCATAGGCCGCCGCCTGGGTACTGGACTGCAACGGAGTGACGAGCACGGGCACGCCGACGCCCTCGGTCGCGGCGAGGTTGCGCGGCGCGCTGACGATCAGGCGCGGGCGGGCTCGCTGCACGCGAAGCGCGATGTCCTTCGGCCGCAGCTACTCACTGCAGGGCAGCAGCACCGCCCCGACGTGCTGGCAGGCCAGCAGCAGCAGCACGTGGTCGATCCCGTTGCCGAGCAGCGACAGCACGACATCGCCTCGGTGGACGCCGTAGCGCTCCAGCCGCGTCGCCAGCCCGGCTTCGAAGGCCAGCAGCTCGCCGAAGCTCCACTCGCGGCGGTTGCCGTCGGCGTCGAGGGCGACGAGCGCGCGGGTGCCGGCCGGCCGGGTGGCGAGCTCGTCGCGGACGAAGTTGGGCACCGATCAGAGGTACTGGCCGGTGCCGTGGCTCTGCGGTCCGTCGTAGCCCTCGGGGGCGACGACCAGCTGGCCACCGGGGCCGGCGATCAGCTGCCGCGGGCCGCCCTCACCGCCGGGCAGCGCGCGGCGCATCCCCTCCAGCTGCTGACGTGCCGCCATCTGCTGGGCCACCAGGGCCGTCTGGATGCCGTGGAAGAGCCCCTCCAGCCAGCCGACGAGCTGGGCCTGGGCGATCCGAAGCTCAGCCTCGGACGGGATCTCCGATCCGAAGGGCAGGGTCAGCCGGGAGAGCTCGTCACGCAGCTCCGGGGCGAGGCCATCGGAGAGCTCCCCGATCGCCGTCTCGTGGATGTCGCGCAGGCGCTGCCGGCCCGCCTCGTCCAGTGGGGCGGCCCGCACCTCCTCCAGCAGTTGTTTGATCATGGTCCCGATACGCATAACCTTGGCTGGCTGCTCGACCATGGACGTAATCTCGTCCCGGTCATCGCCTTCGTCCGCACTCCGGTCGGGGGTGATCAACTCACCCGCCTGGCCGTCGTCGACGCCGTCCATCGGGGCAGTGCTGGCTGCATCGTCATCGCTCACGTCTCTAGTCTGACGTAACGCGGAAATGGGGTAGGGCTCTGGTGAGCAATGTGGTGGCGTCGTCGAACTTCGACGTGGGTCGGGTGCGGGGTCTCTACCCCGCTCTGGGCAGTGGCCCGGCCCCGCTCGACGGGCCTTTCGGGGCCATCCAGCCCGAGTCGGTGATCCGCGCCGTGATCGCCACACTGCGTGGGTCGCCCGCCCAGCCCGGCGCCCACAGCTCCCGCTCCCGGAGCTCGGCCACGGTAGTGCGGCATGCCCGGCAGGCCCTCGCCGACCTGGTCGGTTCGGAGCCCTCAGGCGTCTACTTCGGCGGCACGCTCGCTGCTCTCAACGCCCAGTTCGCCGACATCGTGTCGTGGGGTTGGCGGCTGGGCGACGAGGTGGCGCTCAGCCGCCTCGACGCCTCCTCGGTCTCCGACCCGTGGCAGCGGGCAGCGCGGATGGTCGGCGCGGGCGTGCGCTGGTCGGAGGTCGATCTGGAGACCGGTGAACTGCCGATCTGGCAGTACGACCAGCTGATCAACCCCAACACCCGCCTCGTCTCGGTGCCGCTGGCGAACCCGGCGCTCGGCTTCGTCCCCGACATCCGCTCGATCTCCGAGGTGGCCCACGAGAACGGTGCGCTCGTGTACGTCGACGCCGGCGCGGCCGTGCCGCACCTGACGATCGACCTGCCGTCCCTCGGCGCCGACATCGTGGGGCTCAACACTGCCTCCTTCGGCGGGCCGACGGTCGCCGCCCTGATCACCCGGCCCGGGCTGCTCGCCGAGATCAACGCCACCTCGATCCGGCCACCCCGTTCGGCCGAGGTCGGGCCGCTGCCGATCGAGCTGCTGGCTGGAGCCACCGCAGCCGTCGACCATCTGGCCGGCCTCGACCAGCGGGCCGTCGGCACGCGCCGTCAGCGGCTGACGGCGTCGATCACCGCCGCCCGCCGGCACACGAGCGCGCTGCTCGACTACCTGGAGCAGGGGCTGCAGCACCAGCCGCACGTCACCGTGCTCGGCTCACTCACCGACCGGGTGCCCGTCCTTGCCTTCACCGTCGCCCGGCACACCCCCGACCAGGTCGCCGAGGCGCTCGAGCGCAACGGTGTCTCGGTGTGGACCGGCCCGACCGACGTCGAGGCCCTGCTCGAGTCCTTCGGGGCCGACGAGCACGGCGGGGCGACCTTCGTGGGGCTGATGCCACACACCACGGCTGCCGAGATCGATCTCCTGCTCGACGGCCTCTTCACCCTCCGCGCGGCGCCGCGGCGCTAGGACGTCCGCAGCAGGATCTTGCCGATGTGCTCGCTGGACTCCATGAGCCGGTGTGCCTCGGCGGCGTCGTCGAGGGTCAGCACGCGGTCGATCATCGGCCGCACGCTGCCGTCCTCGACCAGCGGCCAGACGGCGTTGAGCGTCTCCGCCACGATCTCGGCCTTCTGCGTCAGACTGCGCCCGCGCAGCCCGGCAGCGTGCACCGTCGCCCGCTTGACCAGGAGCAGGCCGAGATCGAGCTCACCCTTGCGGCCGCCCTGCAGGCCGAGCACGATCAGCCGGCCGCCGGTGGCGAGGCTGTTGAGGTTGCGGCCGAGGTAGGAGGCACCCATGTTGTCGAGCACGACGTCCACGCCGCCGAGCTCGGTCTCGGCAGCGATGCGCTCGTCGAAGGCCTCGGCGCGGTAGTTGATCGCGACGTCGGCTCCGAGGTCGAGGCAGATCTGGGTCTTGCGCGGCGTACCCGCCGTGGCGAAGACCTGAGCACCCTTGGCGTGGGCGAGCTGGATGGCCATGGTGCCGATGCCGGAGGTGCCCCCGTGGACGAGGAAGCGCTCGCCGGGCTGCAGCCGTCCCGAGTCGGCACCGAAGACCATCGACCAGACGGTGCAGGCCGCCTCGGGCAGGGCCGCGGCGTCGACGAGCGACACCCCAGCCGGCACCTGCATGAGCTGACCCACCGGCACGGCGACGAGCTCGGCGTAGCCGCCGCCGCTGAGCAGTGCACACACCTCGTCGCCGATGCTCCAGCCGGCCACCGACTCACCGAGCGCCTCAATGGTGCCGGAGCACTCCATACCGAGATACGGCGAGGTGCCGGGCGGCGGCGGGTAGTTTCCCTGCCGCTGCAGGATGTCGGCCCGGTTGAGTGCCGCGGCGGCGACCCGCACCAGCACCTCGCCTGGGCCGGGTACCGGGTCGGGCACCTCGGCGACCTCGAGAACCTGTGGTCCGCCGGGTTCGGTGATGACGACTGCACGCATCCCTTGACCGTAGCTGGCGTCGACCGTGGCCAGCGCAGCACCTTGGCCGGCGCAGCACCTTGGCCGGCGTCTACCGCGGCTGGCGCAGTGACCAGCGCGTCGAGCAGAGTGGTGGCATGACGGTCGTCGTAGTGGGTATCGGTCCAGTGAGCGAGTCCGACGTCGTGGCGGTGGCCCGGCACGACGCGAAGGTGGAGCTCTCGCCCGATGCCCTCGAGGCCCTGGCGGCCTCCCGGGGCACCGTCGAGGCCCTGGCCGGTGACGTGGAACCGCACTACGGCATCTCCACCGGCTTCGGCGCGCTGGCCACCAAGCACATCCCGGTCGAGCAGCGGCAGCTGCTGCAGCGATCGCTGATCCGCTCGCACGCCGCCGGCAGCGGCCCCGAGGTGGAGCGCGAGGTGGTCCGGGCGCTGATGCTGCTGCGGCTGTCGACGCTCACCACCGGGCGCACCGGCGTACGCCCGCAGACGGCACGCACGCTCGCCGCGCTGCTGAACGCCGACATCACCCCGCTGGTGCACGAGTACGGCTCGCTGGGCTGCTCGGGTGATCTGGCGCCGCTGTCCCACGTCGCGCTGGCCCTGCTCGGCGAGGGCAGCGTGCGCGATGCCTCCAAGCGGCTCGTCCCCGCATGTGTGGCTCTCACCGCTGCCGGCATCGAGACGCTCTCCCTCGGCGAGAAGGAGGGGCTGGCACTGATCAACGGCACCGACGGCATGCTCGGCCAGCTGCTGCTGGCCTGCGCCGACCTCGACCTGCTGCTGCGCACGGCGGACCTCACCGCCGCGATGTCGGTGGAGGCGATGCTGGGGACCTCAGCCGTCTTCGCCGCCGACCTGCAGGCGCTGCGTCCGCAGCCCGGGCAGGCGGTGGCCGCGGCCAACATGCGGGCGCTGCTGGCCGACTCACCGATCATGGCCTCGCACGCCGGCCCCGACTGCGTCTACGTGCAGGACGCGTACTCGATGCGCTGCGCGCCGCAGGTGGCCGGGGCCGCGCGCGACACGGTGGCGCACGCCAGGATGGTCGCCGGCTACGAGCTTGCCTCGGCCGTCGACAACCCGGTGGTCACCCTCGACGGACGGGTCGAGTCCAACGGCAACTTCCACGGCGCACCGGTGGCGTACGTCCTCGACTTCCTGGCCATCCCGGCCGCCGACGTCGCGAGCATGAGCGAGCGGCGCACCGACCGCATGCTCGACACCGCACGCTCGCGTGGGCTGCCGCCGTTCCTCGCCGACGATCCCGGCGTCGACTCCGGACACATGATCGCCCAGTACACGCAGGCCGCGCTGGTCTCCGAGCTGAAGCGGCTGGCCGTGCCGGCGAGCGTCGACTCGATCCCGTCGAGCGCCATGCAGGAGGACCACGTCTCGATGGGCTGGTCGGCCGCCCGCAAGCTGCGCCGCTCGGTCGACGCCCTCACCCAGGTGCTGGCGATCGAACTGCTGACTGCGGCCCGGGCGCTCGACCTGCGGGCACCGCTGCAGCCGGGGCCGGCGACGGGTGCCGTGGTGGCGGCGCTTCGCCAGACGGTGCCTGGCCCCGGCCCGGACCGCTACCTGGCACCCGAGATCGAGGCAGCCGTGGCGTTCGTCCGCTCCGGGGCCGCCGTCGCAGCCGCCGACGCCGCGCTGCCGCAGCCCCTGGCCTGATCACGTTTCGTACCAGGCAGGCCGTCTCGCGGGCCCAGAACGGTCACCCCAGCACAAAACCTGATCGAGTCGGGGCAGGATGGGCAGATGGAGATCCGAGCCCCACGCGGCACCGCACTCACCGCCCGTTCCTGGCAGACGGAGGCACCGCTGCGGATGCTGCAGAACAACCTCGACCCCGAGGTGGCCGAGCATCCCGAGGAGCTCGTCGTCTACGGCGGCACCGGCAAGGCCGCCCGCAACTGGCCGAGCTACCACGCCATCGTCGCCTCGCTCACCGACCTCAGGCAGGACGAGACGCTGCTGGTGCAGAGCGGCAAGCCGGTGGGCGTCATGCGCACGCACGAGTGGGCGCCCCGGGTGCTGCTGGCCAACTCCAACCTCGTCGGTGACTGGGCCAACTGGGACGAGTTCCGCCGTCTCGATGCCCTCGGCCTGATGATGTACGGCCAGATGACGGCCGGCTCGTGGATCTACATCGGCACCCAGGGCATCCTGCAGGGCACCTACGAGACGTTCGCGGCAGTGGCGGCCAAGCGCTTCGGCGGCACGCTGGCCGGCACCATCACCGTCACCGCGGGCCTCGGGGGGATGGGCGGCGCGCAGCCGCTGGCGATCACGATGAACGGTGGGGTGGCGATCTGCATCGACGTTGACCAGTCGCGCATCGAACGGCGGATCAGCCAGGGCTACCTCGACGAGCAGGCTCCCTCACTGGACGCCGCCCTGCACCGCGCCGAGCATGCCCGCGACGACCGGCGGCCCCTCTCGATCGGTGTGCTCGGCAACGCCGCGTCGTACCTGCCGACCCTGCTGGCCAACGATGCCCCGATCGACATCGTCACCGACCAGACCTCGGCCCACGACCCGCTCTCCTACCTGCCGATCGGGGTGGAGTTCGACGAGTGGCACGACTATGCGCGCCGCAAGCCCGAGGAGTTCACCGGACGGGCCCGTGCCTCGATCGCCCGTCACGTGGAGGCGATGGTCGGCTACCAGGACAAGGGTGCCGAGGTCTTCGACTACGGGAACTCGCTGCGCGCGGAGGCGGCCGAGGCGGGGCTGACGCGGGCATTCGACTACCCGGGGTTCGTCCCCGCCTACATCCGCCCCCTCTTCAGTGAGGGGAAGGGCCCGTTCCGGTGGGCGGCGCTCTCCGGCGACCCGGCCGACATCGCCCGCACCGACAAGGCCGTCCTCGACCTCTTCCCGGAGAACGAGTCGCTGGCGCGGTGGATGAAGCTCGCGCAGGAGAAGGTGCACTTCCAGGGGCTGCCCGCACGGATCTGCTGGCTGGGCTACGGCGAGCGTGACAAGGCCGGTCTCGCGTTCAACGAGCTGGTCGCCAGCGGCGAGGTGCAGGCCCCGATCGTCATAGGCCGCGATCACCTCGACTGCGGCTCGGTGGCCTCGCCCTATCGGGAGACCGAGGCCATGGCCGACGGGTCCGACGCCATCGCCGACTGGCCGCTGCTCAACGCCATGGTGAACGTGGCAAGCGGGGCCACCTGGGTGTCGCTGCACCATGGCGGTGGGGTGGGCATGGGGCGCTCGATCCACGCCGGCCAGGTCACCGTCGCCGACGGGACGCCGCCGGCTGCGGAGAAGCTGGAGCGGGTGCTCACCAACGACCCCGGCATGGGCGTGATCCGGCACGTCGACGCAGGCTACGACCGGGCGGTCGAGGTGGCGGCCGAACGAGGCGTCCGAATCCCGATGCCCTGACCCGATTGTGCAATTCTCACCGGCGTCAGGCCGGTGGAATTTGCATGGCGGAGAACCTCATCGGCCGATTATCGGACACCCACGTGCCGGCGCAGGAACTCGACCTGCCGCGATACCGACTTCTCGAAGGCGGCTCCGGTGTAGATGTCGAAGTGGCCGCAGTCGTAGGACTCGATCTCCGCGCGCACTCCGGTGCGGCGAGCGGCGTCGCGTACGGCTGACGTCGGCGCCACGTTGTCGCGCTCGGCCAGGATGTACAGCGCGGCGCAGTCGATCCGGTCAGCGGCGAGCACCGGACGGTTGGCGGCGATCCGCAGGATGCCACGCCCGCACATCTCGTTGCGGAAGCTCGGGCCCATGATGCTGCGGTACCCCTCGAGGCTGTCCGGCGAGGAGATCACCGCGTCCGAGCCGACCGCGCCGACCACCGGGATCATGTGCGGCGGGCGGCCCGTCAGTGCCCGGCCGAGGTCGCGTAGCCCGGCCCCCACCAGTGCTGCGAGCTTGCCGATGCCCGCCCCGGCGTAGAGGGAGCGCAGCGCGGCGAGGCCGTCCACCGCGGCACCCTGCGAGATCACGGCAGCGACCATCGCGTCCTGCGCGGCCACCGCCAGGACGTGCCCACCGGAGTACGAGCTACCCCAGAGCACGATCCGCGTCATGTCGACACGAGGCAGCGCCCGGGCCCAGGCCACCGCGGCGTGATAGTCCTGCCGGTGCTTGCGATGGTTGACGTCCTGCCGCCGCTTACCCGGTGAGGTCCCGAAGCCGCGGTAGTCGAAGAGGACCACGTCGAACCCAGCGGCGGTGAACCGCTCGGCGAAGGGGAGCAGGCCCGAATCCCTGGTGGCGGCGAAGCCGTGACCCATCACCACACACGGTCGGCCGTGTGGCCCCACCAGCTCGTCGGTGTCGGCCTTGAGGTACCAGGCAGCACACCGACTGCGACCGCTGGTCGGGAAGGTGAACGTCTCCATGGGATAATTTCGTTCCCTTCGAGCTCCTCGGATTCACAAGTTCCATACGTCATCCGGCCCACACCAGCAGCCGCCGGACGTGCTCCAGCAGCCTCAGATCGAGCGGCAGCCACGCGACGTCGTCGAGGCCGGAGGCATCGAGCCATCGCAGCTCGTCATGATCCTGCAGCGGCGAGGGCTCGCCGTCCAGCAGTTGTGTGGACAGCAACCGTAGTTCGATGGTGTCGACCACTCGGGCCACCTCAGCGCCCACGCCGACCGCGATTCCCAGCTCCTCGCCGCACTCCCGGACGAGGGCCTGCTCCGGCGTCTCGCCGTCCTCCACCTTGCCGCCCGGGAACTCCCAGAGCCCGGCCAGGTCGGGTGGTGCGCTGCGGCGAGCGGCCAGTACCCGTCCGTCGCGGATGAGCACGGCACCCACCACCACTCGCATCGGGCCAGCCTAGAGATACCGTGGCCACATGCATCTGGCCACCACGGAGGCGGGAAACGAGCTCCTCGCGCACGACCCGCTCGCCCTGCTCATCGGCATGCTCCTCGACCAGCAGATCCCGATGGAGAAGGCGTTCACCTCTCCGTCGGTCCTCCGCGACCGGCTCGGCCACGACCTCGACGCCGCCGAGATCGCGAACTTCGACCCGGACGCCTTCGAGGCGATCTTCCGTGAGGTGCCTGCGCTGCATCGCTTTCCCGCCGCGATGGCCAAGCGCGTGCAGGAGCTCTGCCGGGTGCTCGTCGAGCGCTATGACGGCCGCGCCAGCACCGTGTGGGAGGGTGCGGCCGACGGGCCCGACCTGGTCAAGCGGATGGGCACGCTGCCCGGCTTCGGCGAGCAGAAGGCCAAGATCTTCGTGGCCCTGCTGGGCAAGCAGTTCGCCGTGCGCCCGTCGGGCTGGCAGCAGGCGGCCGGCGCCTACGGCGAGCAGGGGTCGTTCCGGTCGGTGGCCGATGTCGTCGACCCCGAGTCGCTGAAGAAGGTCCGCGCGCACAAGCAGCAGCTGAAGGCCGCCGCGAAGGCCAAGGCCTAGCGATCTTCCTGGCGCCGGTCGCTCGTGGCCGCGAACGGTGAGAGCGTCAGACCCCCGCGAAGGCTCCCGCGCGCATCGCGTCGACCTCGGCGCCGAGCCGCTCGACCAGCGACTCGTCGATCTCGGCACCGCAGCGCCGCAGCCAGTTGGCCACCATCCGGTGACCGCCCTGCGTCAGCACGGACTCCGGGTGGAACTGCACGCCGTCGATCGGCAGCGACTCGTGCCGCAGCGCCATCACCACGCCAGAGGTGGTGCGGCCGGTGACCACGATCGACGAGGGCAGGGAGTGCTCCTCGATCGCCAGCGAGTGGTAGCGGGTTGCGACGAACGGCGACGGCAGCCCGGCCAGCACCCCGGTGCCGTCGTGGTGTACCTGCGACGTCTTGCCGTGCAGCAGTTCCGGCGCGCGTACGACCGGGGCACCGAAGACCTCGCCGATGGCCTGATGACCCAGGCAGACGCCGAAGAGCGGCAGCTCCCGGGAGGCACAGGCGTCGACGAACGAGGTCGTGGAGCCCGCGTCTGCCGGGGTACCCGGGCCGGGTGAGAGCAGCACGCCGTCGACACCGAGCGTGTCGAGCTCAGCCGGGGAGACCTCGTCGTTGCGCCGGACGACGACCTCCGCGCCGAGCTGGCCGAGGTACTGGACCAGGTTGTAGACGAAGCTGTCGTAGTTGTCGACGACGAGGACGCGCGGGATCACTTTCCCCCTGGCACGGTGACCTGCGAGGTCGGCAGATGTGGCTCGATCACGGGGAAGACCACGAAGAGCAGCAGCGAGATCACGGCCAGCAGCAGCACGAGCGTCTCGACGAGGCGCAGCGCGACCGGCCCCGGTAGGTGTCGCCAGATCCATCCGTACATGTCAGCTCACACCCTTGTAGAGGTCGGCGATCGCCGACGGCATCGAGAGGTCCTTCGGATCGGTCCGCTTCACCGTCTCGCTGGGGTCGAGGGCGCCGTAGACCACCATGCGGTGGGTGGCGGTGAACTTCGGGTGGCAGGTGGTCATCGTCAGCAGCTGCTCGGTGGGAGTGACCCCGGGGTGGTCCGGCACCGGGTCGAGCACGCGACCCTCATCCGGGGTGATGATCTCCCGGCCGGGGATGCCGTCGGAGTCGACGGAGGTGATGCTGTTGTGCTGCTGGCCCTTGACCTTGTAGACGTACCAGGCGGACTCCGTCTCGATGATCACCGAGTCGCCGGGGAGCAGGTGATCGAGGTTCAGGAACGGCTCGCCCTTGCCCACCCGGTGACCGGCGATGGCGAAGTTGCCGACCTCACCTGGCAGCGCGGTACCGACGTAGTGCCCGGGGCCCTTGTCCAGGTCGGCCGCAGTGGTGCCCTCGACGATGGTCCACTCAAAGTCCTTGCCCAGGCGCGGGATGTAGATGTTGGCGATGCCCTGGCCGGTCTTGAGCTCGGGCAGCGAACCGTTGGGCAGGCGAATCGTCGGGTCCTTGCCGGCGACGAATTCCTGCGTGAGCTGGTGCTTCAGCTTGGTCTGCTCGCGGTCGGTGAACCAGCTGGTGACGTAGACCTCGTAGAAGATGAAGAGGAAGACGATGAGGCCGAGCGTGATGAGCGTCTCCCCGATACCGCGCATCGCAGTCCGCACGTTGTCGCCGAGCGAGCGCTGCGGGGCGGGGTCCGGCGGCGGCGGATCCAGCACCGCTCCACTGGTATGACGTCCCATAACTCAACCCCTTGTTCGCTGGGCACCCGTCACCGGGTACCGGCTCGTGCATAGGTCAGACCGATCGACCCGACATACGGCGGCAGGTCCACGTCACCGACACCCTCGACGGTGTAACCGAGTCCGTAGTAGCCCGCAGCCTGCACGAACTCCTTGACACCCGGCGATGCAGCGAGGGTTTTCTCCATTGTCCGGTACGGGCCGATCGCCGCAACCCTGAATGGCGGGGAATACACCTCACCGTTGAGCAGCAGGGTGTTGCCCACGCAGCGGACAGCGCTCGTGGCGACCACCCGCTGACCGGCGATTGTCATGGCCTCCGCACCGCCGGCCCACAGCGCGTTCACCACCGCCTGCAGGTCGCCCTGGTGCACGACGAGCTGATTCGGGTCCACCCCGGCGTTGGCGGCGTCGGTGGATGCGTCGTTGAGCACCACGACGATCCCCGGGCCGTGCTCGGCGGTGAGCCCGCCTGCTCCGGCCAAGGCATCGCGGGCCCGCTGCGCCGCCGCGACGCTGCTGTCGGCCCGCCCCGCGGCAGCGGTGAGCGCCGACACCTGCGACTGCAGCGCGGCGTACTGCCCGTCGGCCACCTTCACCTGGGCCTCGGCCGAGCGCACGAGGTCGGCGAGGTTGGCCGTGCCGGGTGGCCGCAGATCGGTGCCGTGCGAGACGTGCGCGCTCACCGCGAAGCCGAAGCCGGCGAGCAGGCAGATCACGGGGACGAGCCCGCGCCAGATCCGGCGACGGCTCCTGGCCGGTGCAGACACCTCGCTGATACTCCAAGCTGACGGGTTTGCTGGGGGGATTCCAGCGACAACGTCTACGCTAATCGGTGCCGGTCGCGTATTGCGGCCGACCGTCCGGGCCCGACCCGGCCGAGTGAGCAGTGCAGGAGTAGCCGTGCCGAAGTCCAAGGTCCGCAAGAAGCCCGAGGCGACGATCCGGGCGCAGGCCCTCGCGCCCACCACCCGGGCCCTCGCGCCGAGCCCCACCTGGTACCCGGTAGTGATGGCCGTGGTGCTCGTGATCGGCCTTGCCTACCTCGTCGTCTACTACCTCACCAACAGTGGAACGAGCCCGCACGTCCCGCTGATGGGCGACATCGGCAACTGGAACTTCGCGGTCGGTTTCGGTGTCATGCTGGTCGGCCTCATCATGGCCGTGCGCTGGCGCTGACCGGCGTCCACAGCCTTATCCACGCCTGTGATTACACGGCTGTAATTTATCCCCAGCTGGGGAAAACCCTGTGGACGAACTAACTCCTGACCGGCGGCCGAGCGCCACCTTCGCCCCGGACCGCCGACTCACGCTGGGCTGCGCGGTGTTCGCGGTCCTCGCGTTGCTCCTGGCGATCGTCACCTCCGACAAGCCCGGCCAGCTCCTCGCCGCCCTGGCCGCCGGGCTACTGGCCGCCTACGCCGTCACCGACCTGATCTTCAGCCCGCGCCTCGTCGTCGACGCTGCCGGCGTACGGGTGAACACGCCACTGCTGCGCAGGACCTTCGCCTGGGACGAGATCGAGGCCCTGCGCAGCGACGCCCGGCAGCGAATGGGGCTGCGAAGTGTCACCCTGGAGATCGATGCCGGCGACACCCTCGTGATCATGAGCCGGCGCTCGCTGGGCGAGCTACCGGAGACGGTCGCCGAGCTCGCCACCGCCTTCGACCCGCGGACGTGACCTGACCCGCCCGCACCGGTGACGGGCTCTCAGTCCCCCTTGACGTTGACGAACTGCCGCAGTTGGTGCAGCACCTCGACCAGGTCGGCTGCGTCGGCCATCACCTGATCGATCGGCTTGTACGCGTTGGGGTGCTCGTCGAGGAACGCGTCGGACTCGCCCCACGCGATGCCACCCATCCGGGTGTTCAGGTCATCGCGGGTGAAGAGCCGACGTGCCGCCGACCGTGAGTGGTTCCGGCCGGCCCCGTGCGGCGAGGAGTTGAGCGCAAGGGCGTTGCCCTTGCCGCGGACCACGTAGGAGAGGTCCCCCATCGACCCGGGGATCAGCCCGAGCACACCGTCGGAGGCGTTGATCGCCCCCTTGCGGGACAGCCAGACGTCCTTGCCGAAGTGCCGCTCCCGCTCGGTGTAGTTGTGGTGGCAGTTCACCGTCACCGATGCCTCGACGGGTCCGTGCCACGCCTCGAAGGCCGCCACCACCCGCGCCATCATCTCCTCGCGGTTGAGGTAGGCGAACCGCTGTGCCCAGCGCAGCGCCTCCATGTACGACCAGAACTCGGGGTCGCCCTCGACCAGGTAGGCGAGGTCGGGGTCCGGCAGCGTGATCCACCGCTGCTGGCACTGGTCCTGTGCCGTCTTGATCCACTTCTGCGCGAGCTTGTTGCCAACGCCCCGTGAGCCGGAGTGCAGGAAGAGCCACACCAGGCCGTCCTCGTCCTCGGAGACCTCGATGAAGTGGTTCCCGGAGCCGAGCGAGCCCAGCTGCATCCGCCAGTTCGGCGCGATCGCATCGGCCTGCTCGATCCCGGGCATGGCCTCCAGCTCGGCGACCCGCGGTGCGGCGCTGTCCTGGATCGCGCCGTTGTACTTGCCAGCCGAGAGCGGGATGGCCGAGGCGATGGCGGCGTGCAGCTGCCGCGCGTCTCCGGTGAGCTCGTCGCGGTGGTACTGGGTACGCACCGCCATCATGCCGCAGCCGATGTCCACGCCCACTGCCGCCGGAATGATCGCGCCGAGGGTCGGGATCACCGAGCCGACGGTGGCACCCTTCCCGAGGTGGGCATCCGGCATCAGCGCGATGTGCGGATGAATGAAGGGCATCGTCGAAGAGACCTTCGCCTGCGCGAGGGTCGCCTCCTCGATGATCGACGCCCAGTTCATCAGGCGCTTGCTGATCTGCTCCATGCCCTCGAGTCTCCCTGGCCGGTCGACGGAGTTTCCGGCCTCGACCTTGAGGTTCAGGCGCCGTAGAGCTGGGGGAAGTTACCGAGCGAGCCACGCAGCCCGATCGCCACCACGAGGGCAGCGACGATCACCGCCACCCCGATCACCTGACGTCGCTCGGGGACCCGTCCGGTGGCCTGCGGTAGCCCGGCGATCGCCACCGCCACCAGCGCACCGGTGACGAAGCCGCCGATGTGGCCCCAGCGCGAGATGCCGGCCACCGAGAAGGTGAAGACGAAGTTGAGGACGATGATCCCGATGAGCCACTGCGGGTCGAGGCCGAGACGGCGCACCATCACCAGCGCAGCGGCGAAGAGGCCGAAGATGGCGCCCGAGGCGCCGACGGTGGCCTCCGAGGTGCTGCCGAAGACGAACACGGCCGCTGATCCGCCGATCGCCGAGACCAGGTAGAGCGTGAGGAACCGCCAGCGTCCGAGCACGTGCTCCACGGACGGCCCGACGACCGCGAGCACCAGCATGTTCGATGCGATGTGCAGCAGGCTCAGGTGCAGGAACGCCGACGTGGCCAGCCGCCAGTACGAGTCGTCGTGCACTATCGCCGGCGGCCAGAGCTGCCACTTGTAGAAGAGGCTGCTCTGCCCGCCGCTACCTGGATCGTTCAGGCCGTCCTTGGACTGCAGGCCGGTGATGACGTAGACGACCACGTTCACCGCCACCAGCGACGCGGTGACGTAGGGCGGCGAGTCCCGCAGCACCGCTCCGACGGAGGTGCGCTGGGGGCGGATCGTCTTGCGCGCGAGCGCGACGTCGTCCGGGCAGTGGAACCCGACCGACGCCGGCCGCATGCACTCCGGGCAGATCGGCCGGTCACAGCGCGTGCAGCGAATCATCGCCTCACGGTTGGGGTGCCGATAGCAGCGTGGGATCTCAGCTGTCGGCTGCTCACTCACAGGGTTGGCCGGGTGGAGACGGACGGCCTACTCGGCCGCGGCCACCGTGACGGAGTTGATCGTGATCGGGGTGACCGGCTTGTCGTTGCGGCCGGTCGCCGTGGTCGCGATCGTGTCGACCACTGCCCGGCTCTCGGCATCGGCGACCTCGCCGAAGATGGTGTGCTTGCGGTTCAGGTGGGGGGTGCGACCGACGGTGATGAAGAACTGCGAGCCGTTGGTGTTCGGGCCCGAGTTGGCCATCGCCAGCAGGTAGGGGCGGTCGAACTGCAGCTCCGGGTGGAACTCGTCGCCGAACTTGTAGCCCGGGTCGCCGTAGCCCTCGCCGAGCGGGTCGCCGCCCTGGATCATGAAGCCGTCGATGACGCGGTGGAAGATCGTGCCGTCGTAGAGCGGCGCGGTGGTCTTGACGCGCGTACCCGGGTGGGTCCACTCGCGGGCGCCGGTGGCGAGCTCGGTGAAGTTGGTGACCGTCTTCGGGGCGTGGTTGCCGAAGAGGTTGATCCGGATGTCGCCCACGCTCGTGTGGAGGGTGGCGATCTGGGTGGCAGACATTCCACCATCCTGCCACGGCGCCCACTCAGAACTTCCGGGCCACCGCCTTGGCGATGAGCAGTGCGTTGAGCGACGTCTCGTCACGATCGGTGTGGACGATGACCATCGTCCGGCCCGCCGCAAAGACGCAGGCCCAGTCACGGGGGCCGTCCGGCGCGAAGAAGGCGGTCCGGAACAGCACCGCGTCGACGCCCGGCACGATCGCCGGCTTGCCCTCGGCATCCGTGCCGGCCTGCGCTGTCCGGACCATCGCGTTGCGTGCCTTGATGGCTGTGGCGAACCGCCGCGGCACGATGTCGACGATCGCTTGGAAGGGCGGTGCGTAGAAGTAGAACCGGCAGCCCACCGGCGCGTAGGTGGTCACGACCGTCGTGCGCAGGACGTGGCTGCCGTTGAGGTCGGCCACGTTGCTCGCCGGGTCCTGTTCCGGGGTAGAGGCGATGTACGGGCAGCGCTTCTCGATCTCGCCCGACCGCGGCGAGGCGCCGGGCCGGAGCGGCGCCACGGTGGTTGCCGGGGCAGGCGTGAACGGTGTCGACGACGGGGTCAGCGTGGTCACGATCGTGGACTGGACGGTCGTGACGACCGCCGGGCGCGAGGACGCCTGGCATGAGCACACCAGCACCGCGGTGGCGGCCAGGGCCGCGACCACCAGCACCGGCACCGTCCTCACCGCGGCCGGCCCGCCGCCACTACCGCCGCCCGCTCGGCGAGGGTGTCGTCCAGCGGCTCGAGATCGGTGGACTCGCCGCGACGGGCCAGCGCGCGCCGGATCAGGTCGTCGGCGAAGCGGGGGCTCTTGGCCAGCACCGGCCCGTGCAGGTAGGTGCCGATGACATTGCCGCGGACCGCGCCCTCGGTGCGGTCACGGCCGTTGTTCCCGCGCCCGGTCTGCGTGGTGCCCAGCGGGGTGGCCCCGCTGCCCAGTTCCGTGAGGCCACTGTGGTTCTCGTAGCCGACCAGCCGCCCGGCCGCCGGGGTGTCGACGAAGTTGTTGCCGATCAGTCGCTCGGACTGCCCGCGGGTGACGACGTCCAGCACCCCGACACCGGGAATGCTGCGCCCCTCCTGCGTCACGAACTCGTGGCCGAGCATCTGGTACGTGCCGCAGATCGCGAGCATCACGACGCCGTCGTCGGCCATCGCTCGCAGCTGGGCCCCGCGGGAGGCGAAGTCGGCACCGATGTCGCCCTGGGCCGCGTCCTGGCCGCCACCACCGAGCAGGATGTCGACGTCATGCGGCAGCGCGTCGCCCACAGCCACCGGCACCACCTGCGCGTCGATGCCCCGCCAGCCCAGTCGGCGGCGCAGTACGAGGACGTTTCCGGTGTCGCCGTAGATGTTCATCTCGCGCGGATAGAGGTGCACCAGGGTGAGCGTCACTGCGGCACCCCCAACCGGAGCAGGGTCGCGTGCAGCGCCCACATCGCGGTGTAGGTGCTGAAGATGACGACCTGCTCGCCGGGCGCCACCGCGGCCACGGCCGAGCGCAGCGCCTTCTCCGGATCCGGCTCCACCTCGTCGGTGCTCACCTCGTCGTAGCGCAGCCGCACGGCCATGTCCGCCGCACGGGTTCCGGCCGTGTAGACCCGCGCGGGTACTGCCGCCAGGGCGGTGAAGTCGACGTCCCACAGCCAGGAGACGTCACGGCCGTCGGCGTAGTCGTCGTTGATCACGACCACGATGGCGGCCACCGGCACCGCACCGTCGAGGGTGCGCAGCGTCTGCCGGAAGCCGCCGGGGTTCTTCACCAGCTGCAGCACCACGATCCGGCCGTCGACGACGAATCGCTGCCCGCGGCCGAAGGCCGGCGAGACGTGGCCCAGCCCGGCGGCCACGGTCTCGCTGTCGAAGCCGAAGGTAAGGGCGAGCGCGGCGGCGCCCGCCGCGTTCTGCGCGTTGTGGGCCCCCTCGGCACGGAGGTCGACCCGGTGCGCGGTGCCGCCGATGCGCAGCTCGATGGTCGGCGACGTCCCCACCGGTAGCGCCAGCAGCTCCGCCCGAGCCGGCACGGAGCCCACGGCGATTGGGCCGCCGTAGAGCTCCTCGTCGGTGGGGAAGAGTGGCCGCAGCGCGGGCAGCACGCCGTAGTAGCTCACGGTGGCCTTCGTCTTGGCGGCCAGTGCAGCGATCCGCTGGTCGTCGCGGTTCAGCACCACGTCGCCGGTGGTCGCGGCGGCCACCTTGCCCAGCAGCGCGGCGGTGGTGTCGATCTCGCCGAAGCGGTCGAGCTGGTCGCGCATGACGTTGAGGAGCAGGGCCCGCCGCGGCGCCACGATGGCCACGAATCGCACGGCCCAGGCCTCGTCGAGCTCGAAGACCGCGACGTCGTAGGGCAGCCGGCCGCGCCAGTCGGCGTGCTCGATGGTGGCGGTGATCGCCCCGCGGACGAAGTTGCTGCCCGTGTCGTTGGTCAGCACTCGCAGCCGCTCACCGAGGACCGTGGCCACCATCTTCGTGGTGGTGGTCTTGCCGTTCGTGCCGGAGACGACCACGACGCCCTCGGGCAGCGTGGCCATCGCGCGGGGCAGGTAGCCGGGGAAGACCTTCTCGACCACCAGCCCCGGCAGGGCGTTGCCACGGCGGCCGATCAGCCGCAGGGCGATGAGGGTCAGCTTGCCGAGCCACACCGCGAGGACGTTCATGCCCAGCGCCTTTTCATGATGGTGCAAGGCTACCGAGCCGAACCGATGGGGCGCGCCGCCTGGCTGGCGGCGCGCCCCGTCGTGGTCGTCAAATACGGTCAGCTGGCTGGCGCCGGTCCTGCCGCCAGCCAGGCCGAGTTCGGCGTGCCGACCCCGGTCGTGTCGTCCCAGCCCTTGTGTGCGGTGAGGCTGGAGTCCTGGCCGAAGGTGCGGACGCTGTAGAGGATGCCATCGGAGGGATTGACCCCGTTGGCGTAGTCGACGCGGACGTTGCCGACATCCCGCGGCGACCCGACGATGTCGGTGAACTCCTTGGTGTTGGAGTAGACCGTCGGGTTGAGTAGGCCGAACGCATGCCCGGTGTTCTGGATCTTCAGCGCCGTCATCCCCGCGAACAGTGGTGAGGCCAGGCTCGTGCCGCCGATGCGGTACTCGCCGTACTTGATGGTCTTCGTACCGAAGACCTGGGTCTCACCGACGAGCATCCCGGTGGTCGGGTCGGCATCCATGGCCACATCCGGCACCTGACGCGCCGGCCCAGGAGCGACGTACTTCTGGTAAGCCGGCTGCGGGAAGAGGGCAGAGTTGCCACCGCCCGAGCCGTAGAGGTAGCCCACCGGGTTCCAGGCCTTGCCGTTGGAGCTCAGTGAGTACTTGTGGGTGCCCCAGGAGGCCTGGAAGATCAGCGACCCGGTGGAGCCGATCGCTGCCGACGTGCCACCCACACTGGTGACGTACGGGTCAGAGGTCGGGTAGTCGGCCTGGCGGATACCAGTGTTGGCGAGCTCGTCGCCGTTGTCGCCCGAGGAGAAGGTGAAGGTGATGCCCTCGACCGCACCCTGCAGGAAGACCGACTCGTAGGCCGCAACGTTCTGCGACGACTCGTTCTGCTCGACATCGCCCCACGAGTTGGTGGCAACCTGAACCGCGTCGTCCTGGACGACCAGGCTCAGCGCGTCGATGAAGTCGCTGTCGTAGCAGCTGGACGCGCCGTAGTAGTGGATGTCTGCCTCAGGTGCCATGGCGTGGACGGCCTCGACATCGAGGGTCTCCTCGCCGTACCAGCCGTTCTCACCGCAGCCGGTCGGGCCGGTGCCGGTGTGGGTGAACGGCGTGAGCTTCGTCTGGGTGAACTGGCCAGGGGCGTAGGACCCATCACCGTTCTGAATGGCGTACTTCGATGCATCGGCTGCGATCGTGTTCGCTGCGTAGGCGTCGATGATTGCCACGGAGACGCCAGACCCGGTGAGGGGCGTGTAGCCCTCGTAGGCCGCGCGCAGCTGCGGGCCGGTGTAGCCACAGACCGCGAACGGCAGCGACTTACCGGCGAACTTCGGCAGCGGCGTCGAATAATCGGCCTGGTAGGTCGACTTCAGCTGGCCGTAGTACTTCGAACACGGCTGGCCGTTGTAGAAGCCCGCCGGCGGTGCGGCATCGGGCCCGGCCGACGCCGGGGTCACCTTCTGCACGCTGGTGTCGACACCGGTCACCGCCAGCACGTTCGCGGCGAGGGCGGTGGGTGCCTTCAGCGCACTGGCCGGGGCGTGCACCGTGGCGCCATTGTGGTGATAGACGTCGACGTCGGCGCCGAAGGCCTTCTTGACGGCGCGCACGTTGCCCGAGATCGAGAGGTATTGGTTGTGGGCCGCGACCTTCGAGACGGTGAACCCGCTCGAAGCGAGCCAGCTGGAGACCTGCTTCACCGTCGCGGTGGTCGGGGTGTACTTCGCGTTGTACTGCGCAGCCGTGAGGAAGTGCCCGTAGGTCGACGATCCTGGGGTCGACAGGGCGGTGGCTGTCGCCGCGAGGGCGGCGAGGCCACCCCTGGGCGCGAGGTAGACGCGGGCAGAGACCTTGGCTGAGGCGGAGGCGTGACCCAGGCTCTTCGTCTTGGCGAGCCACAGCGGCGCGCTGTGCGGGATCGCCTTCGGTTGCGCGAGCGCGGCGTCGGCAGACGGTGCTACCGCCAGAGCCGCAGTGACGAGCGCTGTTGCTGTAGTCAGCGCCGCCAATTTCTTGCTAGTTCGCATGGGCTAGGCCTCCAGGCTGGTTGGTGTGATGCCCCGAGCCGTCCACAGATCGTTCTGCGGTCAGCAGAACGACGCTAAGGGGTTAAGTGCCCGCTGTGATAGAGGGCAAGTGGCTTCTTCCTGCCTGCAGGAAGTGGCCACGGAAATTTTCCTGTCAGTTATGTGTAAGGCGCGGCATTCGACGCTCTTGACCAGGTGTGTGGCGCACATGAGGCTGTGGGTGGAGACGAGGGGAATCGAACCCCTAACCCCTGCCTTGCAAAGGCAGTGCTCTGCCAATTGAGCTACGTCCCCGTACGGGGTGTTACCGCGATCAGCGCGATGTGTCCGACGTTGCCTCGCGCCAGACGCCGGCGTCGCCTCGACTCTGCCGCCGTCTGACGATCGTGACCAGCGCGGCGGCACCGGCGACGAGGAGCACGAAGGGGCGCTTGACCATCGTGACCTCCTCGTCGAGCCCGGTGGATACTGCCGTACCACCGCGATGATGTGGGCCTGGGAGGACTTGAACCTCCGACCTCTTCCTTATCAGGGAAGCGCTCTAACCGCCTGAGCTACAGGCCCGTAACGCGAAGAGTGACCCTACCCGGCAGGTCTGCCGCACTCCAAACCGGAGGGGACAAACCGGGCGCGGGTCGGGGACTCAGCGCTCCGAGAGGGTGATCTCGATGCCGCCGACCAGGTCGGCACAGAGGTTGTAGATGACCGAGCCGACCGTGGAGAGTGCCACGAAGAGCACGATGTTGATCACGCCGATGATGGCGGCGCCGCCGAAGACGATCCCGGAGGTGACGGGCGCGTTGGAGCCCGGGCCGTTGATCGTGGTGACGGTGTCGTTCACCTTCTTGATCACGCCGGCGGTGTCGAGGATGCCGTAGAGCACGCCGATCACGATCATCCAGACGAAGAACAGCGCCACCGCCAGTACGCAGCTGAACCGCAGCACGGTCAGCGGGTTGACGTGCCGCAGCTGCAGCCGGGCCCGACGTGGACCGCGGCTGCGGGCGCTGCGGCCCTTGGGCTCGGCCCCCAGGGACGGCACTGCGCCGTCGGTGGTGCTGCCAGGGGGGGCCGACGCGACCCCACCGGCAGGTGCGCCGCTGGAGATCGTGGTGGCGCCGAAGTCGGAGTTCGACGGAGCCGTGGCTCCACCGCCGACGTGCGGCTGACTCATCGCGCTACTCCTGCTCGTCCGGTTCGTCGGCGTTGCGTGCAAGGGCGACGAGGTTGACCCCGTCCGACAGGTTCATCAGGCGAACGCCCATGGTCTGTCGTTGCGCGCGGCGGACCTCCGCAGCCTTCGTGCGGATGACCACACCCTCGGACGTGATCGCGTAGACCTCGTCCTTCGGGGAGACAGCGATGGCTCCGACCAAGCCGCCCCGGGTGGACACGATACGCGCGGTCAGAACCCCCTTACCGCCTCGGCCCTGTACCGGATACTCGTCGATGCGGGTGCGCTTGGCATAACCGCCCTCAGTGGCGATCAAGATTTCGACGTCGTCCTGGTCGTCGCGGACCACCTGCATGGCCAGCAGTTCGTCGCCGTCGTTGAAGCGCATCCCGAAGACGCCGGAGGTCGCGCGGCCCATCGGACGCAGCGTCTCGTCGTCGGCCTTGAACCGGATCGACATCGCACGCCGGCTGACGAGGAGCAGATCGTCGTCGCCGCTGATGAGGGCCGCGCCGATCAGCTCGTCGTCCTCGCGCAGGTTGATGGCGACGATCCCGCCGCTGCGGTTGGAGTCGAAGAGCGTCAGCTCGGACTTCTTCACCAGGCCGTGCTTGGTGGCCAGCACCAGGTACGGCGCCGCCTCGTAGTTCTTGATCGTGATGACGCTGGCGATCTGCTCGTCCGGCTGGAAGGCCAGCAGGTTCGCGACGTGCTGGCCGCGGGCGTTGCGGTTCGCCTCGGGCAGCTCGTAGGCCTTGGCGCGGTAGACCCGGCCCTTGTTCGTGAAGAAGAGGATCCAGTCGTGCGTCGAGCTGACGAAGAAGTGCTCGACGATGTCGTCGGTACGCAGCGCCGCGCCCTGCACCCCGCGTCCGCCCCGGCGCTGTGCGCGATAGAGGTCGGTCTTGGTGCGCTTGGCATAGCCCGTGCGCGTGATGGTGACGACCACGTCCTCCTGGACGATCAGGTCTTCCATCGAGACGTCACCGTCGTGGGCCACGAAGCGGGTGCGCCGCTCGTCGCCGTACTTGTCGACGATCTCGTTCATCTCGTCGCGGATGATCTGCCGCTGCCGTCCCGGCTTGTCGAGGATGTCCTTGTAGTCCTCGATCTCGGTGGCGATCTTGTCGTGATCCTCGATGATCTTCTGTCGCTCGAGGGCCGCAAGACGTCGTAGCTGCAGGTCGAGGATGGCCGTGGCCTGCACCTCGTCGATCTCGAGCAGGTTCATCAGGCCGCCACGAGCCTCCTCGGCAGACGGCGAATTGCGGATCAGGGCGATCACGGCGTCCAGCTGGTCGAGTGCCTTGAGCAGACCGCGCAGGATGTGGATGCGCTTCTCGGCCTCGGCGAGCAGGTACCGGGTGCGCCGGACGATGACCTCGACCTGGTGCACGACGTAGTGCGAGATGAACTGGTCGAGGCGCAGCGTGCGGGGTACGCCGTCGACGATCGCCAGCATGTTGGCACCGAAGGTCGTCTGCAGCTGGGTGTGCTTGAAGAGGTTGTTCAGCGCGACCTTGGCCACCGCGTCGCGCTTGAGCGTGATCACGATCCGCATGCCGATACGGTCGGAGGACTCGTCATGGATGTTCCGGATGCCGGCGAGCTTGCCCTCGTTCACCTGCGCAGCGATCGAGTCCTGGAGGTTGTCCGGGTTCACCTGGTAGGGCAGCTCGGTGATGACCAGGATCGTGTTGCCCTTCTGGTCCTCCTCGACCTCTACGACAGCGCGCATCCGGATCGAGCCGCGGCCGGTGCGGTAGGCGTCGTCGATGCCGTCCCGGCCGACGATCAGGCCCCGCGTCGGGAAGTCCGGCCCTGGGACGAGCTTGATCGCCTCCTCGAGGAGTTCCTCGTCGGTGGCGTCGGGGTGGTCGAGCGCCCAGGTGACCGCCGCGGCGACCTCCCGCAGGTTGTGCGGCGGGATGCGCGTGGCCATGCCTACCGCGATGCCCTCGGAGCCGTTGACCAGCAGGTTCGGGAAGCGTGCCGGCAGGATCACCGGCTCGGTGGTGTTGCCCGCGTAGTTCGGGATGAAGTCGACGGTGTCCTTGTCGATGTCGGCGAGCATCGCCATCGCGAGGTTGGCCAGCCGACCCTCGGTGTAACGCATCGCCGCGGCCGGGTCGTTGCCCGGGGAGCCGAAGTTTCCCTGAGGGTCGATCATCGGGTACCGCAGCGACCACGGCTG
>JAOPUX010000091.1 GCA_025963285.1 Jatrophihabitans sp. | reverse complement strand
TCGCCTCGATCGGGATCTACGGCATCGTGCTCGGCGGCTGGTCCTCCGGCTCGACGTACTCGCTGCTCGGCGGTCTCCGCTCGAGCGCCCAGATGATCTCCTACGAGGTCTCGATGGGCCTGGCCCTGGTCGCGGTCTTCCTGTACGCCGGCTCGATGTCAACCTCGGAGATCGTCGCTGCCCAGGACAAGCTCTGGTACGGGCTGATCCTGGCCCCGTCCTTCGTGATCTACGTGATCTCGATGATCGGCGAGACAAACCGGGCACCGTTCGACCTGCCCGAGGCCGAGGGCGAGCTGGTCGGCGGCTTCCACACCGAGTACTCGTCGTTGAAGTTCGCGTTGTTCTTCCTCGCCGAGTACATCAACATGGCTACCGTCTCGGCCTTGGCCACCACCTTGTTCCTCGGCGGCTGGCACGCGCCGTTCTGGATCGACCAGTTCTGGGAGGGTGCGAACCACGGCTACTGGCCCTTCCTCTGGTTCATGGGCAAGGTGCTGTCGTTCATCTTCGTCTTCATCTGGCTGCGTGGGTCGCTGCCGCGGTTGCGGTACGACCAGTTCATGCACTTCGGCTGGAAGAGGCTCATCCCGATCTCGCTGCTGTGGATCATCGCGGTCGCGACCATCCGGACGATTAACCTGAACGGCGGTTTCGACCGCACCTACCTGTTTGCCGCGGTCGGCGTCCTCGCCGCCCTGGTGATCGTGCTCTTCTTCGTCGACGAACGTCGTACGGTCGAGCCCGAGGACCTCGCCTCCGAGGAATCGTTCGACGCGTTCGCCGGTGGGTACCCGGTACCGCCGCCGCTGCCGACCAGCGCAGCACAAGCAACCACCGCTAGCGGAGGGGAAGCCTGATGGGCTCGCTGAAGGAACAGTTCTGGGACCCGGTCGCCGGGTTCGGCGTCACCTTCCGGACGATGTTCCGCAAGGTCGTCACCGAGCAGTACCCGTTCGAGAAGCTGCCGACCGCTCCGCGGTTCCACGGCCGTCACCAGCTCAACCGCTGGCCGGACGGTCTGGAGAAGTGCATCGGCTGCGAGCTGTGCGCGTGGGCCTGTCCCGCGGACGCGATCTACGTCGAGGGTGACTCCAACACCGAGGACGAGCGATTCAGCCCCGGTGAGCGGTACGGCCGGGTCTACCAGATCAACTACCTGCGCTGCATCCTCTGCGGGTTGTGCATCGAGGCCTGCCCGACCCGGGCGCTGACGATGACCAACGAGTACGAGCTGGCCGACACCTCGCGGGAGAGCCTGATCTACGAGAAGTCCGACCTGCTGGCACCGCTGCTGCCCGGCATGGAGCTGCCCCCGCACCCGATGCTGCTCGGCGCCGACGAAGGCGACTACTACCGCGGCAACCTGCACCGCATCGACCCGGACGCTGCGACCGAGGCGGAGGCGGAGGCATGATCGCGTTCTGGATGCTTGCTCCGGTGATGGTGCTGTGCGCCGTGGGGATGCTCTTCGCCCGCAAGGCAGTGCACGCCGCGCTGCTGCTCGCCGTCGTGATGATCTCGCTCGCGGTGCTGTACCTGGTCCAGGACGCTCCGTTCCTGTTCGCGGTCCAGATCATCGTCTACACCGGCGCGATCCTGATGCTCTTCCTGTTCGTCGTCATGCTCGTCGGCGTCGATGCCTCCGACTCGGTGGTGGAGACCATCCGCGGCCACCGGCTGTTCACCGGGATCGTCGGTCTCGGCTTCGGGCTGACCCTGGTGCTCGGCGTCGCCCAGGTGTCGTTCGGCACCGTGATCGGGCTCGACAGCGCCAACGAGCAGGGCAACGTCCCGGCTATCGCTGAGGTGCTGTTCACCCGCTACGTCTTCGCCTTCGAGGTCACCTCGGCGCTGCTGATCACCGCGGCGCTGGGAGCGATGGTGCTCGCGCACCGCGAACGTCTCACCCCCAAGCCCAGCCAGGCCTCGCTCGCTGCGCAGCGGATGCGCGACTACGCCGAGCACGGACGGCACCCCGGCCCGCTGCCGCCTCCGGGCGTCTTCGCCCGGAGCAACTCGGTGGACACCCCGGCACTCCTGCCTGACGGCACCGCGTCCGAGGCCTCGATCTCGCGGGTGCTGGCGGCCCGCGGCACGGTCAAGTCCGTGCCGGAGCTCTCCGACGAAATTAAGGAACTCGACATGCCGGAGGCAGGCGAATGAGCACGACTCCGTTCATCATCCTTTCCGCGATCCTGTTCACGATCGGCGCGGTCGGCGTCCTGACCCGCCGCAATGCCCTGGTGGTCTTCATGTGCGTCGAGCTGATGCTCAACGCCAGCAACCTGGCGCTGATCACGTTCTCCCGGGCGAACGGCAACCTCGACGGCCAGATCGCAGCCTTCTTCGTGATGGTCGTGGCCGCAGCCGAGGTCGTCGTCGGACTCGCGATCATCATGACCATCTTCCGCACTCGTCGCTCGGCCTCGGTCGACGACGCGAGCCTGCTGAAGTACTGAGGGGACGACGACTGCGATGGTGAACCTCGAAGCTCTGCACGAGCTGCCGCCGGCGGTGGGCAGCGCCCCGACCGACGGCGCGTTCTCCCTGCTCTGGCTGGTGATCGCCCTGCCCGCGCTCGGCGCGGCCGTGCTCCTGCTCGGTGGCAAGCGGACCGACAAGTGGGGCCACCTGCTCGCGACGGCCGCCGTGATCGGCTCGTTCGTGATCAGCCTGATCCTGTTCTTCAGCCTCACCGGCAGGGACTCCGGGGACCGGCAGGTCACCCAGCACCTGTGGAACTGGTTCACGACCGGTTCCTACTCGGTGAACTTCGACCTGCTCTACGACCAGCTCTCGGCCGTGTTCCTGTTGCTGATCACCGGCGTCGGCTCACTGATCCACGTGTACTCGATCGGCTACATGGAGCACGACGTACGGCGTCGGCGGTTCTTCGGCTACCTGAACCTCTTCGTCGCCGCCATGCTGGTGCTGATCCTGGCGGCCGACTACGTGGGCGTCTTCCTCGGCTGGGAGGGCGTCGGCCTGGCGTCGTACCTGCTGATCGGCTTCTGGCAGCACAAGCCGTCCGCGGCTGCCGCGGCCAAGAAGGCCTTCGTGATCAACCGCGTCGGTGATATCGGCCTGTCGCTGGGGACCGCGCTGATCTTCATCACCTTCGGCTCGACGTCGTTCGCGGTCGTCTCCGCCGGTTCGCACGAGGCGAGCAGCGGGGCCCTGACCGGCATCGGTCTGCTGCTCCTGCTGGCCGCCTGCGGCAAGTCGGCGCAGTTCCCGCTGCAGAGCTGGCTGCTGGATGCGATGGAGGGCCCGACCCCGGTCTCGGCCCTGATCCACGCGGCCACCATGGTTACTGCTGGCGTGTACCTGATCGTCAGGTCGAACTTCATCTTCAGCCTCACCGAGGACGCCCGGACGGCCGTGATCATCATCGGCTGCATCACGCTGCTGATGGGTGCCGTGATCGGTTGCGCGAAGGACGACATCAAGAAGGCCCTCGCCGGCTCGACGATGAGCCAGATCGGGTACATGGTGCTCGCGGCCGGACTCGGCCCGGCCGGGTACGCGTTCGCGATCTTCCACCTGCTCACCCACGGCTTCTTCAAGGCCAACATGTTCCTGGGTGCCGGCTCGGTGATGCACGGTATGAACGACGACGTGAACATGCGGAACTACGGTGCGCTGCGCAAGGCGATGCCGATCACCTTCGCGACCTTCGGGATCGGCTACCTGGCGATCCTCGGCGTCCCGCCGTTCGCCGGGTTCTGGTCCAAGGACAAGATCATCGAGACCGCCTTCGCGGACAACTTCCTTGTCGGGCTCTGCGCCCTGGTCGGTGCAGGTGTCACTGCGTTCTACATGACCCGGCTGATGCTGCTCACCTACTTCGGCGAGAAGCGGTGGGAGAAGGACGTCCACCCGCACGAGTCGCCCAAGGTGATGACCTACCCGCTGATCGCCCTCGCGGTGCTGTCGGCCTTCGGGGGTCTGTTCACCCTGAACAGCTGGATCTCCGACTGGCTCGCCCCCGTGGTCGGGGAGCACGGAGAGCACGAGCTGGGCATCCCGGCGATCGTGATGAGCCTGATCATCCTGGTGGTGGTCGCCCTCGGCGTCGCGGTAGCCGTCCAGCTGGTCGGCAAGCGCGAGGTCCCGAAGGTCGCCCCGGAGAAGGTCTCGGTGTTCACCCGGGCCGCGCGCGCCGACCTGTACGGTGACGCCTTCAACGACGAGGTGATCGTCAAGCCGGGGGTTGCAGGAATCCGCGGTCTGGCGGTCTTCGACCGCAGCGTCGTCGACGGCGGGGTCGAGGGCCTCGCGACGGCGCTCTCCGCGATCTCGGGCCGGTTCCGGCTGCTTCAGAACGGCTTCGTCCGGTCCTACGCCCTGGCCCTGCTGGCCGGCGCGACGATCGTGATCTTCGCGCTCCTGGCGGTGAACTTCGGATGAGGACCATGAACTCGACCACGCACGACCGCCGCGCGGCGGCCCCGAACACGAAGGTGGCCCGATGAGCTTCCCGTGGCTCTCCGTGATGCTGTTCCTCCCGATCGCCGGTGCGCTCGTGGTGATGGTGCTTCCCGGTGCCGGCTCGGCTCTGCACAAGCAGGTAGCGCTGGGGACCTCCCTGCTGACGCTGGCCGTCGGTGTCGCGCTGGCGATTCGCTACGACAGCGGTTCCAGCGCGGCGTACCAGTTCACCGAGCAGCACGAGTGGATCAAGTCGTTCGGCGCGCACTACGCGCTCGGAGTCGATGGTGTCGGCCTCACCCTGGTGATGCTGACCGTCATCCTGGCCCCGGTCGTGATCCTGGCCTCCTGGAACGACGCCGAGGGTGGCCGCTGGTCCCCGAAGGCCTTCTTCGCCTGGATGCTCGCACTCGAGGGTCTCGCCGTCGGGGTCTTCGCTGCGACCGACGTCTTCTTGTTCTACGTCTTCTTCGAGGCCACGCTGATCCCGATCTACTTCCTGATCGGCGGCTTCGGCGGACCCACCCGGGCGCGTGCCTCGGTGAAGTTCCTGCTGTACTCGCTGGCTGGCGGCCTGATCATGCTGGCCTCGGTGATCGGCCTCTACGTCGAGTCGGCGCGGCATCAAGGGGGGCGGGCTTCTGGCGGTGCGACGTACCTGGTCACCGAGCTCGCGAAGATCGACTTCGGGACCGACGTCGGCCGCTGGCTCTTCCTCGGCTTCTTCGTCGCGTTCGCGATCAAGGCACCGATGTTCCCGGTGCACACCTGGTTGCCCGACACCACCGAGGCCGCCACCCCTGGTACGTCGGTGATGCTCGTGAGTGTCCTGGACAAGATCGGCACCTTCGGGATGCTCCGGTTCTGCCTCGAGCTGTTCCCCGAAGCCTCGAAGTGGGCCACCCCGGCGGTGGTCGTCTTCGCGGTGATCAGCATCGTGTACGGCGCCCTGATGGCGATCGGCTCCGACAACATCCCGCGACTGATCGCCTACACCTCGGTGTCGCACTTCGGCTTCATCGTGCTGGGCATCTTCGTGATGAACAGCCAGGGCCTGAGTGGCGCCAACCTCTACATGTTCAACCACGGACTCTCCACCGCGGCGCTGTTCCTGGTGACCGGCTTCCTGATTTCGCGCCGGGGCTCTGCCTTGATCAGCGACTTCGGAGGAGTGGAGAAGGTGGCCCCGGTGCTGGCCGGCATCTTCCTGATCGCCGGGCTGTCGTCCTTGTCGCTGCCCGGCCTGTCGCCGTTCGTCTCGGAGTTCCTCGTCATCGTCGGCGCGTTCTCCTACAGCCACGTCGCGGCCGCCTTCGCGGTCAGCGGCATCGTGCTGGCGGCGATCTACATCCTGTTCATGTACCAGCGCACGATGACCGGTCCGACCCGCGACGAGGTCGCCGGGATGAAGGACCTCGGCACCCGCGAGGTCGCGGCGCTGGCACCCGTCCTGCTGCTCATCGTGATCCTCGGCTTCTTCCCGAAGCCCCTGCTCTCGGTGATCAACCCGTCGGTCGACCACACCCTGGAACGCGTGCAGAAGCACGATCCTGCCCCTGAGGTCCCGCTGCCCACGAGTACTGGGTCGTCGCTCCAGGAAGGGGCCCACGAGTGAAGTTCACCGCTCCGCACATCGAGTACGACCTGCTCTCTCCGATCCTGATCGTGCTGGCGGTCGCTGTCCTCGGCGTCCTTGTCGAGGCCGCCGTACCGCGGGCCCGCCGGTACGTCGTCCAGGTCAGCCTGTCCCTCGTCGGCATCGTTGCTGCCCTGGTGGCCGCCCTGCTGGTCATGAGTCGGATCAACCCGACCTCGGACAAGCCGAAGTCCGGCTACCTGGCCGCCGTCGACGCGCTCGCGCTCGACGGACCGACCCTGTTCTGCTGGGTGCTGATCCTGGTCCTGGCGCTGCTGGGTGTCCTGCTGTTCGCCGAGCGCCGCCTCGAGGGCGGAGTCACTGCCTTCGCCGGTCAGGCCTCGGCCCTTCCGGGCACCGAGGCGGAGCGTCAGGCCTCGGCGATGGGACTCGAGCACACCGAGGTCTTCCCGCTGATGATGTTTGCCGTCTCCGGCATGCTGATGTTCCCGGCGGCGAACGACCTGCTCACGCTCTTCGTCGCGCTCGAGGTGCTCTCGCTGCCGCTGTACCTGCTCTGCGGGCTGGCGCGTCGACGCCGGCTGCTGAGCCAGGAGGCAGCGCTGAAGTACTTCATGCTCGGTGCCTTCAGCTCTGGCTTCTTCGTCTACGGCAACGCCCTGGTCTACGGGTACGCCGGGTCGATGCAGTTCGACAATATCGCCTTCGCCGTCTCCAGTGGCAGCGGCAGCGAGGCGCTGCTGCTCGGCGGAATGGGCATGCTCGCCGTGGGCCTGCTGTTCAAGGTCGGCGCAGCTCCTTTCCTCGCCTGGACGCCGGACGTCTACCAGGGCGCACCTACGCCGGTGACCGCCTTCATGGCCGCCGCGACCAAGGTGGCCGCGTTCGGCGCCCTGCTCCGCCTCTTCTACGTTGCCTTCGGGGGAGCCCGCTGGGACTGGCAGCCGATGTTCTGGATCATCGCGATCGCCACGATGGTGGTCGGCTCGGTGCTCGCGCTCAGCCAGACCGACGTGAAGCGCCTGCTGGCGTACTCGTCGGTCGCGCACGCCGGCTTCCTGCTGACCGGGTTCCTCGGTGCCCGCTCGCTGACCGACATCGCTCCCGGTGACCTGAACCCGGTCCAGGCGGTGCTGTTCTACGTCACGACGTACGGCCTCACCACCATGGCCGCTTTCGCGATCGTCAGCGTCGTCCGAGACGGAGCCGGCGAGGTCACCCAGCTGTCCCGCTGGGCGGGTCTCGGCAAGGAGTCGCCGCTGGTGGCGGGCTCGTTCGCGTTCCTGCTCCTCGGCATGGCCGGCATACCGCTGACCAGTGGCTTCACCGGCAAGTGGGCTGTCTTCGCCTCGGCGGCGTCGGCAGGCGCGTGGCCGGTCGTCATCGTGGCAGTCCTGATGTCGGCGATCGCGGCGTACTTCTACGTGAAGATCATCGTGGTGATGTTCTTCTCCGACCCGATCGGCGACGGTCCGAGCGTCACGGTGCCGAGCGTGATGACCAGCTCGGTGATTGCGGTCGGGGTTGCCGCGACCTTCGTCCTGGGCGTCGTACCGGGTCCGTTGCTCGATCTTCTCGGCCGTACTGCACAATTCATCCGGTGACCTCACCTCTGGCACTCCCGATCCTCGACGCCGACCTCGAGGAGCGCCTTCGCGCTCGGATGGTCGAGGTCGAAGAAGCACTGCGCGGCCACGTCGAGAGCGAGGCGCCGTTCGTCACCCAGGCAGCCCGGCACCTGATGGAGGCCGGTGGCAAGCGGTTCCGGCCGCTGCTGGCATTCCTGGCGGCCGAGGCCGGCGACGGAGGCAACGACCTGGTGCTCACCTCGGCCTGCGTCGTCGAGCTCACCCACCTGGCCTCGCTCTACCACGACGACGTGATGGACGAGGCTGCGCTCCGTCGTGGAGCCGAGTCGGCGAACGCGCGCTGGGACAATCTCGTCGCCATCCTCACCGGTGACTTCCTCTTCGCCCGGTCCTCCGAGCTGACCGCGGACCTGGGTCCGGAGGCTGTGCGTATCCAGGCGCAGACGTTCTCACGGCTGGTCGAGGGTCAGATCCTGGAAACGCTCGGGCCGGGACCCGAGGACGACGCCCTGGCGCACTACCTGCGCGTCGTCGAGGGCAAGACCGGCTCGCTGATCGCGACCTCCGCCCGGTACGGCGCGATGTTCGGCGGCGCGAGCGACGAGGTCGTGACCGCCCTGACGGCGTACGGCGAGAAGGTCGGTGTCGCCTTCCAGCTCTCCGACGACATCCTCGACATCGCTTCGGACTCCGAGGA